>NZ_JBSSBG010000024.1:0-42196 GCF_054968445.1 Polaribacter sp. M10 | reverse complement strand
AAATAAAAACCGAATAGAAAATCCGCGAGGATTTTCGTAAGTAGGCTAGAACTAGCAATAAATTATATACGGTGTTGGCAATTGGCTTTCTTTTTTATTTTCCTAATATTCTATTCCAAATCGACTTTTTGGAAAGTAGATTTTCCCTTTTCAAATCCAGCATTTCCTTTCCGTTCGATTTTATTAATAAGTCCAACAACTTATTATATCCGTTTTCTATTTTAAATTCCATCTCATTTTTATAAAGAGGTAGAACGTTGTAAATATTTATTTTTCGACCATTTTTCTTTATTTCTGTAAAATCTTTTCCGAATGTCACAGAAGGAAGAATTAATGCACCTACATAGTCCGTATCTGTGCTATAAGGCGTCAAATCCTCTTCTGCTTGTATTGTATGTCCAATTCCTATCCAAGTATCATAAAAGTGAGGAAACTTTGCAGTCTTTTTAAGAATAGTAATTATCCAATCATTTTTGTTTTCTCCTGTGTAAATTTGGTCAAATTCAATGTCTTTTGGGATTAACATCATTAATTCTGCAAATTCTAATTCCTTTGGATTTTCGGCTTGTTCAGACACATTCATTTTTAGAGTGCTCATTCCAGAAGTCAAAAGAATATTGAAAGGTGCATTTTTTGGTTTTATAAAATAAACATCAAGATGTATGTCAAAAGTTGGAATTTCGTGAAATACTGTTGTTAAATTCTCGTCAAAAAAATCATCTATATGTTCAGCAATCCATTCAGTGTGTTCGTAGTAATGTTTTCTGTCCGAGAACGGATTTTTGTATTCAGCCATAAGTTCTTTTTCAGCTTGTTGCCAACGTTGTTGTATAAGGTTTGTTGCTTGGTTTAAGCACTAAATTACCCCCCAAAAAACGAAAAGTACAAAAAGGTTTTTTAAATAAAACCCCAAAAAGCCAATAAAAACAAGGGTTTTGAGCGTTTTAGGTGTTTTTACATAGCTTAACAAAAAGTACAATATACTATAATTTAATGCCATTTAACTATAATACTACTACCAGTTAAATACCACCTTTTAATAATTTACTACTACTATTTTGTAATAATGCTATAATACTACTGTATTTAAGGCTTTAGCGCATATTTAGTACCCTTTAAATAACTGTTTAAACCCATTTTTGGGCCAAGAATGAGTACCTTTTTGTTGATGCTAATAAAATGGTAAAGAAAGGGTTTGCAGTCACTATAGGTGTCACAAAAGGTGTCACAAAAAAAAGTAAAAAACTGGTTGAGTTTGTGTAAAAAAGAAGCTAAAAAATGCTTAAATACTCAAAAAAAGTATTGAGTTGATAGGGGTATGATGTATGATTAAGATTGAGTTTATTTCTTAAGGTGTTGTAATATAGTTACTTAGAGTTAATTTGATGTTTTAGGTTATATAATTCTGCCTCTAAATCATTCATTCGGTCATATAAATCTGTAGGATCTGGCAGATTATATAATAACGCTAATTTTACTTCCCAAACTTCTTTTATATTAGTTACTTCTACTGGGTAACTTGGGTATTCTCTTCTATTATCTGATTTACAAAAGATGGTGCCATATTTTTTTATTCTATTTAAGCAGCGTTTAATTACAACACCCTCATTATCAGTTACAACTATGTAAATTCTGTTGTCAACAATATCATTCTGCCAATTTTCTACAAATTGACCTGTAACTATCGATTTGTTGTGTAGAGTTGGAACCATTGAAAAACCTGATACCTGGAACATTCTAAAAATACCATTATTTACATTTGGAAGCCTGTAGCTTGGTAATTTTTGTATGAACTTAGGACTGTTATATCCGTTTAAATAACCGGCTTGAGCCTTTTCAGGTACAAACACAATATTATCTTCTTGTTGGCTATCAACTGTAACTATTTGAGGTGTTTGGTAACTTATAGGTGGCTCACTAATTAAGTTATCTTTTTTTATCATATCTCCCCTATTAGCTAAAAGCCATTCGGCACTGACTTCTGGGTATGTTGCGAAAAATTTCGCAATATTATCTTCTGATAAACCTGTTTTTTTATCTAATGTGCTCCTTGTAATACCAGTTTCGCGGTAAAAAGTCGCTTTTTTAATCCCTTTGAAATCAATGAATTGAAGTATTTTTTTCTTGAAAAGCGAATTATCTTGCATAATATTTTGTTTTTAAGCGAATTATTTCGTTAAATTTGTCCTGTACAAAAAGACAAAATAAACAATGTGTAAACCTACGAAAAAAAGAATCAATTACAATGAGGATATTCTAAGTGCTTTAAATATTAAGTACGGATACTCTATTGACTATATCAGAAAGTCTATACGTGGAGATCGTAAAGGTGTAATGCCTGACCAACTTACCAAGGAGTATAAAAAATTAGTTGCAGAGGATAAGCTCCTTAAAGAAGAGGCAAAAAAGCAACTTCAAGAAAAAGCAAATAACTTAAACTAATAAATTATGTTTGAATACCACCAAAATACGTTATGTGTAAGGGCTAATTGGCTTGATGAAATTGGAGTAATATCTTCATCTTACATTCAAAACTTAAAAAGTCAAGGCAAAGTTAAAAAGGCTAAAGCTGGTGGTGGCCTTGGAGGTTATGCTTGGTACGTATACGAAAGTTTACCACAACGTTTCAGAAATATTATCGAACACGATTTGCAAATAGATCCTTATGAGCAAAGTAAAACAATTGACTTCTCTAAATATTTAAAGTACGATGAAAATGCGGCTGCTTTCTTTGCAAATTACGAGTTGGAAGATGGGCGTTTTTTAAGTGAGGTTAATGAGGGAGCAGTTGAAGAGTATACTGCTAATGCAATTGTTTTTAATGCTATTAGAACAGTCCATACAAAAGTAACTACTGCAAACCCAAAAATTAACAAAGGCGAATTATGGACCAGGTTTGCGAAATCAATTCAGAATTTATCCAATGATATTAAACAACGTTATCCTTTTGATGTACCAACCAATCCAAGAGCTTTAAGAGCAAAATACGAAGCCTGTATTTTACAAAAAGCAAATAAGCGTTATTCAAGAATTGGACTTGAAGGTTTAATTCACGATAACTATTGTAATAACAACTCTACTAAGATTTCTGATGAAATTGGTGACTGGTTAATGGCTTACAAGTGTTTACCTATCAATTATTCCTATTACGAACTTTGGGATTTGTATAATGAAACAAGAGCCGAAAAAGGCTGGAGTTATTTATCTGAAGGCGCAATCCATAACTTTTTAACCAAGCCAGAAAATGTACGTATTTGGACTTTAGCATCTGAGGGTAAAGACGAATACAACAAACAATATGCGCATACTTTAAGTAAAGACAAAAACAGATTATTCCCCAATGCACATTGGGCAATTGATGGTACAAAATTCGATGCAGTGCATTATTGGGACACTAACTCAAAAATGGCAGCAGTTTGCAAAATCAATGTGGTTATGGATGTCTATTCAGAAAAGATAATCGGCTATTCCTTCTCACAAACAGAAAATCATGTTGATCATTTTATAGCTCTAAGAATGGCAGTTGATGAAGCTGGGGCAAAGCCTTACTTATTTACCTATGACGCTCAATCTGCCCACAGATCTAAAAAAATGCAAGAGCTGTACTCTAAAGTAATTGCAAAAGGTGGGCAACATTATCATCATAAAGTAGGTCGTAAAGGTAATCCTATAGAGCAACGTTTTAACAGGCTTCAGCAACAAGTTATTATGAAAAGATGGTTTTCTGATGGACAAGGGATTAAAACCAAGCAAAGCAGATCTAAGGCTAATATGGATTTTATCCACGAAAATAAAGGTGCATTACCAACTTTTGAGGAATTGCAAAAACATTGGGAGCTAATGGTTCTGGAATGGAACAACAGCAAACGAACTAGAAAAGACACCAAAACTAGAAACGAATTTTTCAATACGGCTTCTAAATACACTCAAAAATTAGACACGTTAGATAGAGTTTCACTCTTCTGGATTAACGAGCGTAAACGTAAGCATTTAGCACACGGAATGCCGTTAACAGTTGCTGGTGTAGATTACTTATATGAAGTATATACAGAAAATGCTGAAGGTAAAAAAGTGGTTGATATCGATTTTAGAAGAAAGTACGTACAGCAAAGTTTAATTGTGAGTTATGACCCTGATTATCTAGATGATTTTGTGGCACTCTATAGGCTTAACGAAAAGAATGAAAAGGTATTTGTGGCGTATGCTGAAAAGAAACGTACCAGTGTAGAAGTTGCCATTTTACAGCAACCAGGAGAATATGACAGGGTGTTGGAAGATATCGCAATAAGAGCCAAAGAAGAGGCCAGAGACTGGAACGCATATATGGAAATAGTAGAACGTACTGGAATTAGTAGAGAGGCCTTAATTGATGAACAAAACAGCTGGGTTGCCAATAATGCAGAATTCAATGCAAAAAGAGCCGCATTTGCAACCAAAGAAGAAAATTTAGAAAGTGATAGCAACTCGCTATTTGATAGAATGTTAAATAAATAATTACAAAACGATGGAACAAAAAGAGAAAATAAAAATAGTTGACTTGTTAAAAGTATACATCAGCAACAAAGGTTCACAAAATAAGGCAGCGGCTTCTTTAAAAGGAGTTTCGTCAGCAGTAATATCTCACTTGGTAAATGGCAATTGGGAACCTTATGCAGATGATATGTTCAGAAAAATAGGAAACCAAATTGGCTATAACTCTCAAAACTGGCAATTTGTTAATACAGAAAATGCTAAAACTTTATTTAATGACTTAGATAGCGCAAAGCAGTCTCAATCTGTTTTAACTTTTTTAGCTCCTGCAGGTTCTGGTAAATCAGAAATTACAAAACAGTATGCTAAAGAAAATCCAGACGTAATTAGAATTGAATGCGCTGGTCATTGGGATGATAGATATTTCTTACAAAAATTATTGAAGCAAATGGGTGTTAAAAACCCGCATAACAAAGTTCCTTTTATGGTTGAGGAAGTTATAGACTGCCTAACAGCATACGACACACCCCCACTTTTAATATTGGATGAAGTTGATAAGTTAAAAGATCCTTTGTTGTGGTTTTTAATCACCTTTTATAACGAATTAAAATGGAAATGTGGTATCGCCTTATTTTCAACTTACTATTTCAAAAAAAGAATTGAAGATGGTGTTAGGGTTCGAAAAAAAGGTTATGAAGAGCTACAAAGTAGATACGGAACCTACGTAGAATTTGAACAAACAAGTGCCCTAGATGTAAAGAAATTGTGCGAGGGGCAAGGAATTATTGACAGTACTGCTATTTCTAAAATTCAGAAAAGTTGTAAAGGAGATTTAAGAATAGCATCTGAAGCTATTAGAATTTTAAAAACTTGTAGATAATGTATAGATATCACCCAGAAATAGAAGGCTTAAAAGTAAATGAAGATGGTACCTCAGTGCTTTATTTAGGAGAAACCTTAGAAGTTAGAAAAGCCAACAGAAGCTCTAGAAACAACGATTTAAAATACGTCTACTTTAAAGGCAATATGTACAGCATAGCAAAGTTAGTTTGCGAATGTTGGAATGGAATGGCAGAAAATCCAAGATGGTGTGCCACCAGAAAAGTAAAAGCAAAAGGTTTTCATTATACCAACTTATTTTTTGCGCCTTGTGGTACCAATCCAGAAAAGAAAAATGCCAAACGATCTTCAAGAAGTAAAATAGCTAAAGTGGATATCCCAAAAATAGAAAAAAGATTAAAAGCGGGCGAAACTTTAAAGACAATTGCCAAAGATTATAACACATCTGATATGTCTATTTCAAGAATTAAAAAACGAATGCAAAAGAATGAGTAAAAGAGCCTTTAATGTAAAAGATTTATTAAGTAAAAAGTTCGATTTAATGCCTTTTACTGGTTCTTGGGAAGAAAGCTTTGGTAAACCCTGTAAACAATTTAGTATGATAGTTTATGGCGAATCTGGAAGCGGAAAAACAGAGATGGCAATTCAGCTGAGTAAGTACTTAACCAATTTTGGTAAAGTAGCTTATAACAGCATTGAGCAAGGATTTAGCCACACTTTACAAATGGCTATGGAACGTAATAATATGGAACAAGTAGCAGATAAGTTTTTGATTTTAGATAAGGAACAACTGCCAGAGCTTACGAAAAGGTTGAGAAAGCAAAGGTCGCCAGACTTTGTAGTTATTGATTCTATTCAATATTTCAGAATGAATAAGGCTGAGTATTTCAATTTCAAAAATGAGTTCTACCCTAAAAAAGGAATCATCTATATCAGCCATATAGACAAAGGAACCCTAAAAGGAGCATTAGCAAAAGACATCTGGTATGATGTAGATATACAAGTGCCAGTTGAAGGTTTTAAAGGTTTCCCCAAGAAACGATTAAATGGTGGTGGAGAGCCTTATGTAATTAACGCTGAAAGAGCAGCAATTTATCACGGAGACTTAAAATAAATAACGATGGAGGAAAAAATTTTACAATTAATAGGAGGCTCAAAAGCAAAATACGAGCGCATTCTCTACAGTACTTATATGCACTGGTGCAGAATACAAAGTAGTGAAAGCAGTATTGTTTTACAACGTATTATGCTCGATAAAAAAGTGAACAGCTGGTACATCTTAGAACAGCAGAAATTAGAAAAGAAGTTTTTAAAAGAAAACGAATGCTTTTTAGGCTCAAAATATATCAATCAACAAAATATGAGAGACGCCTATAAAATAACGCTTCAAAAAATATTTCTTTTTTATCCAAAGCCGCTACTAGATAGTTATAAGCCTAAGAAAGCAGACTACATTAATTTTCATCAACTAAACTAAAACCTATGGCAAAGCTAACAGTAACTCAACTAGAAAAAAAAGTGCAAGAATTAAACGATTTAATGTTAACCAACGGACTACTGCACAAAGATTACAAACAATGGGAAAGTAGCCGAAATTACTATGTAGGCAAACTCACAGAAATGGACGAAAAGGATTTAAAAACAATAGAAATTTAATAATCAATAATTATGAAATACAATCAGCAAAAAGCATCAGATAAGGTTTGGATAGATGAGTCTGGAACAAAAATACCTTACAACAGAACCACAAAAGTAGAACGTTTGCACGAACGCTCTGCAAGTAAAGCAGTAAAAGCTGCCTTAGATGTAAATAAAAGACTGCAAGCCTTAAACGATTTGTTAACAGATTTATCTCAAGAAGCTTATGACGCTTATATGCTATCTAAAGGCATCAGCAAAAAAACGAAAGGAAATTATACCTGGTACAATTTTGATAGATCTATTAAAATTGAAATTAATGTTAACGAGCCAATTGTATTTGATAGCCTAACTATAACAGCAGCCAAAGAAAAACTAGACGAGTTCTTAGATAATAATATAGAGTCTAAGAACGAATTTATAAAGCCAATGGTTATTGATGCTTTTGAGGCACAAAGAAGTGGCAATTTAGATACTAAGCAAGTATTAAAGCTTACCAGATACGAAGATAAAGTAAAGTCTCCATTATTTTCAGAGGCTATTAAATTAATTCGAGAAGCAATTAGAAGACCAAGATCTAAAACATATAGAAGGGTTTGGATTAAAGGTGAAGATGGTAAATACCATAATATAGAACTTAACTTATCTAGCCTATAATGGAAAAGATATTACCATACTTAATATTTTTCATCTTGATTTTAGTACTGCTAAAAAACAAGAAACCGCCAGAAACTTTTAATTAAGGGGAGGTATCCCTTGAAGCGTATGCTTAGCAGTTGGGGGACTGCTCCAAAAGCGATTTTGGCAAGGGAGCATAAACAAGAGCCGAAAAGGCATAGACTATTGCAGCGCCTCAGCAGGCAAGGAACTGCTGAGGCAATCACTAAAAACCACTTATCACTATGAAAAAACATACCAAAGCCGATGTTGATAAAGATAACAGAAGCTATTTACAAACAAATCCGAAAGATCTAAGAGAAAAAGCCAAAGAAGCATTAGCCAAAGCCAAAGCATTAGAAGCTGAGAAAATGGCAAATGGTAAAAAATGGGTACGAGTTGATCATAAGACAGAAGTATTAAGATGAAAACGAATTATACAATCTCAACACCTTTAAAAGATGGTGAAACTAGATTTAAAATAGTTTTCGAAGGTTTTGGAGTTGAGTTTTCAACAGAAATTGATGCTAAGGATAAAGATGAAGCTCGAGAAAAATTTAAGGGATGCTATTCATATGTAGCAGAAATAAAACAAATTTTAAAAAGTAGAAATGGAAACAGCAGAAAAACCAGTACTAATTGACAAATACCAAGTTCAGCAAATACAAATTAAGCTGAGCAAAGAAAAGCTAGATAGAGCTGAACGCCTTACTTTTTTATCAGCACAAACTGGTAGAAAAATTACAACCACAAAAGAACTCACCAGAATTGAAGCTGAAGACATACTTTTCTTTTTAAATAATGGAGAGGTTGATACCACAAGCTGGGGCAAGTTCGATAAAAATAACACTCAGCACATGTCTTTACTCAGCAGGCTAAGAACTGCACAATGGGTGGTAAAACATAATGATTATGGAGAGGTTGCAGATTTAGAACGTTTGCACAATTTTTTACGATCAGACAAAAGTCCAATTAAAAAACCATTGCGTGCAATGACACCTAATGAAGTAAGCAAACTCATTTTTGTTTTTGATCAAATTATTAAAGGAACTTATAAGTAGCATTATGGCATACAAATTCAAAGAACTAGAACCAGGAACCTACCAAGTAGAAGACCATACCATTATAAAAGATTGCAATGGTAATTGGATTGCAAACCCACCAATAGAAAAACCAAGTTTGCAAACAGCTTTTTTTAACTATATAAAAAATTTATAATATGATGGACGATAAATGCCCAACGTGCCCAATTTACGGAACAGGCCAAGCTTGTAATTGCGCACCAGAATCTAACCCAGTTGGTGTAGGTTGCTTTTTATTAATTGCAGTAGCTATGATATGCCTAACACTAATAGTAATCTTTGGTTAATATGTACACAATAACCACAACAGACGCTCAATTTAAATTTGAAAGCCACAAGAACTTTAAACTTGCTGAGGCTGTAGAGCGTACGCTTAGAAACGATTATACAATTCAATTTCCAGATGGTGCCATTTTAGAGTGCCAATTTAAAACCAAGTAATATGCCTAAAGTTCAAAAAGTCTTTACATTAGATGTAAATCCTAACACTTATTTAAGGGCTTGCTCCACAGAAGAGCTCGTGGAACTACAGCTGCTTTTAAATAAGCCTTGTTACAGTAAAAGAATAAATAAGGCTCTTAACCCGAATTCAACAAAATAAGGTATTTAACCCGAAGAAATAAAAAGTATGCCACAACTAATAAGAGATAAACAAGCAGAAGTTTTAGAGATGTTTTTATCAAAATTGATAAAAAGACACCTCAGAAAATTCGCTAAAACTACAGAAATGGAAAGATCCAATTTTGAAGATTTTTTACAAGATTGGGTTTGGTCATTAAAAGACAATTCAGAAATAGCCCATCTATATCAAGTTTATTTACAAATTAATGGAAGAATCTCGATAATAGAAATAGATTTTTAAAATGACTACACACCACAACATACACCTTGTAGAGCAGAAAGTAGATTTAAAGGTTACTTACAGAGATGGCAAGTTTCTGCAAGTAAAAAAAGTTCGAGGTCCTTTAGATGAACTTGTTTTAAAATATATTGGCTATCTATTCCCATTAAATGAAAAAGACTTCGACGCTTTTATAAAAAAGAATCAGGCCACTGTGGTTTATACTTCAGAAGTGCAAAAGCCAAAAACAGAATTCTCAAAGTTTTTAAGTGCCTGGTACCAATTCTACAGAAAAGAAAATAACAATCTAGATCCTAAACACGCTGGTGCAGAAACCAATGCTTTAAAAGCCATCATTGTTTATCTCAAAAAAATAAATAATGGCGATGAAACTGCAGCCTTAGCCAACTGGAACCTGCTCTTAAATAGTTGGGACAGCTTAAGTGAATTTCATCAAAAGCAAATGGATCTAAAATACATAAACAGTAAGCTAAATGTCATTATCAGAGAAATCATCAGAGAAAACGGAGTTAACACTACTGGATCTAACAGCTCAGTCTCAATATAAAAACAGACTGGTTGTTAAACATTTTGGCAATTTAACTATGCAGAGTGCCTTAGAAAGTAAGAGTAAAAGTATAGGCTTAATTGCCAAGGTAGATGAAGACAAAGCCATTAGATGTATTTGCAATTTATTTCAGTCAGTTGCTTTGTATTTCGATACTAAAATGCCATTTAGCAAAGCTGAAGCAATAGCCACAGAAATTTTATACAAGTACGAATACAGAAATTTAAAGCTCGAAGACTTAGTAGTAATCTGCATTCGATTAAAAGAAGCCGAAATCTACAAGCTTTCTCCAGCACGCATTTTAAGAGAAATAAAAAAATACAGCCAAGAACGCGAAAAAATGGCTATTAAAAAGAGTTTGAGCAGAGAAACGAATATGAATGAAGATTTGGAAAAAAGATTGCAGAAAAACTACTATTTAACCCCAGATGCAGAAAAATTAGAGCGTAAAAGAGTAGCAACCGAACACAAATTTAAAAAGTAATTAACCCGCCTTTAAAAGGCAATTAAATAGAGAGAAAATGGAACAAAAAAAAGTAATTGACCGTAAAAATATTCCTACAAGATTTCCAGTTGTGGGGACTTATGTAATTGTACAAGGTTTGCATTATTGGAATGCACCACAATTGGTTTGGGGTATTGTCATCACAATTTTAGTATTGTTTTGGGTTGCCTTATTCGTAACCTTTTTTAATGAAGATAAAGTAGATGTTTTAAAAGATAAATAATTATGCCAGAAACAAAAGAATACATTCCTTATGGGGCAGAATGGAAAGCAGAAATGATGAAGCACCCCAAAAAGTTTTTAGTAGACGAACTAAAACGAGCTTACATCGCAAAAATTGAAGCAGAAACAAAATTAAAAACCCAAAAATAAAAGTTATGATTAATACAACCAGAGCAGAAATGCCAAAAGTAATTCTACACAAAGTAGCCAATAAGTTTAATAGCGGACACAATGCATTTTCAGATGATACCATAAAGTTCGATGAAGAAAGCTATGATCTATTAAAAAGATTTTTGTTAAAACCATTTATGAGCTTAACGCAAAGTTATCGTTTTTTAAACTTCAAAGATATAAAGTTAAATAATTTGAAAGATTTTTCAGAAAGGATATTTGAAGAGCCTTATGACTTTATTGACGTATCCAAAGAAATAGTTGATCATCTTTATAAACAAAGTAACTCAGCCCAAATAAAAACAGGAGACGTATTAGTTGTGTATTTTGAAGGCCTACAATACCAGGATATTTTAACAGAAGCTGTAGGAGTTTTTAAAATAGAAAACAAAGCCGATTTTTTTCAGACCTACAAAGAAGACAATGTATTTGATGTAGCCTTGCAAAAAGGGATCTCTACCCAAAAGCTAGACAAAGGCTGTATCATCTTAAATACTTCAGATACAGAAGGCGCAATTGTATTATCTGTAGACAACAATAATTATGATGCCCAATACTGGATTAAAAACTTTTTGGGTGTTAAACCTGCAGATGATTATAATGCGCACACCAAAAATTATTTACAATTATGTAAAGACTTTGCAGATGAAATGATACAGCCAGAATTCGGAATTCAAAAGAAAGCCCAATTTATTGCAGATACAATAGACTATTGCAAAGAACACGAATCTATTAAAATTGATGATTTTGAAGATGAAGTATTAGAAAATGATAGCTTAAAAGAATTGTTTTTCAATTACAAAAAACAATTTGAAGGTTTAAATGATGTCTTAATAAGAAACTCTTTTGATATATCAGACAAAGTACTAAAAAAGGAAAAAGCCAAGCTAAAAACCGAAATTAAGCTAGATACTAACATCAGTATAAAATTAGATGTAGATGCACCAGATGCAGCCTCAGAATATTTAGAACGTGGTTATGATGATGAAAAGAAAATGAAGTTTTACAAGGTTTATTTTAATGATGAAAAGTAGTTCTCTGAATTTGACCTAACGCTTGGGCTATGAATTGAAGCCCTAATACTAAAGTTTAATTCACACAATAATCTTAACAGGGCTTTTATTTATAGGCTTTGTTAGCATTTCGTTTTAGCGATGGCAAATAAAAATTTAACATCTTGGAAAGACCAAGTAAGACTTCAGAAAAAAATAGGAAAACTTAAAGATGCAGCTTGGAAAGAAATGAACGAAGTAAGCGGTTTAAGCCCTTTGTATGGAAATAGACTAAAAGTATGGCAAGCATTAGATAAGCTGCATACAGAACTTGGTGCGGTGGCAAATGAATGCTAACTACTAAAATAAAAAACGTTTTAATGTTTTTTTATTGGCGGTTATGTCAAGTTCAAAAATTAACGAGACATCAAATAAAGCAATAATGCAGTTGCACAATCTATAGCCAGAACCACAAATAATAAAAGCAAAAGCCTTTTAAATAACGAGATAACATTTTTCATTGCTTAAAAATACTAAAAAGATGAGCACCAAACCAATAGAAAAAACTAAAGTACACCTACAACCACATATTTTAAATAAACAAAAAGTGTTTGATTTAAGTATTGGTATTAACTCATTAGGTACCTACACAGAAAGTGAGCTGTGCCACATAGTGCAGCAAATAGATAATACAATTATGCAATGAAAACCTACGTAATAACATTTTCAAGAAACTTTTTAAAAAGTCATCCTGCAGCAGGAGAACCAACCCATTTTGTAGAAAGTATTTTAGAAGGTAGCAAAACCACAACCATTAGAAGTGATGAAAAAAGCCATTGGAAAAAAGTTGCACGAGCTGTAAATAAAGGAGAAGCCATTCTCTCAATGCGCTTTTGGAAAGGTGAAGCTTACAAAAGCAAACAACAGGAGTTTGCAAAGTGCACCAAGCTTTCTACCAAAAGAGTTTTTGTTACTAATGATCATAATGGTTTTGAAATGTCTGTTAATGGACAATATCAATATAAATGGGATATACAAGACATCATTGAAAAGGAAGGTTTTAAAGATGCAAATAACTTTTACGACTGGTTTTCTCAAGATGAGTTTTCTGGTATTATGTTGGGCTTTTTAGAATTAGAGAAAGTTTAAATATGACACCAGAACAACTAGCAAATAAATGGATTAAACAAATGCAAGATTTTGGATTAACCCCAGATGAAATGCTAAACGTTATTGCTCTTGCTAAAAGGAAAATACAATATTTAAATATTCAAAAAACTTAATAAAGTACACAAAACTATAGCAATGTACATAAAACTATAAAAATTAACTTTTTTGTGTACATTTGTACAACATATATATATATATTTGTACTGAAAAAAAACAAAGAGTGCAGCCCTTCCAAGACATGCACCCTCTGAAATTTTAATGTAAGGATAAGTTACATTGAGAGTATTAGGTAAATCCATTTAAGAATTTCTCTAATAACCTCGGACATCTTGAGCCATTGCTCCCTTGGAGTGTTTGGCTCTTTTTTATGAATACTCATAATCTTAAATATCTTTTTTAGTTAATGCTGCCTTATGAGTACCAAACCTATTCACAAAAGTAGGGCATTAGTTTTGGTTAAAAATTAAATTTAATTGCAGGTTATCAACAAAAAAAGTGTTAATTGTTAAAAGTTTCTTAGACTTTAAATTTCACAAACCAACTCATAAGCCTCTTCTTTTATTCTAATTGCTTCCGAAATTACATTGTAGTCTATATCTTCAATAGTTCTATATGAGGCAGGAAATTTTTTAATCTCTTTATAGAGCTCTTTTAGACGTTTTACAATATGCTTTTGTTTTTTTACGTTTTTGTCATTTAATGCCCCAATAATTCCCATGCTAATATTGTTAACAGCATACCTGTAACAAAGCGTTTCTCCTTCTAATTTTTGTAAATAAGGTTTCATAAATTATGTTTTAAATTAATAATATTCAAAAGTGCTGCTTTTTGCTAAAAACAAAAAGGACAAATTTTCTACAAAGGTATTTTAGCTGTTTTAGCTTTTTGTGATATGGAGAAAGTATGATATCTTTACTAAAAAAAAATATGGAGTATTTCGAAAAAGAAGTTTTAAGTTTTGTAAAAAACAGCGATAGTGATGTATGTAAGTTTATTATAAATCACTGGTCAGGACAATATGCAAGATTTGGATTTAACCATTATTTCCAAGAAGTATTCTTATACAAAACAGGAGCAATTTCTGTGAATACAGTTCCAATATTAAATTCTAATAATAAATGGGCGGCTGAAATAACTTTTACAAATGATAATTTATATTATGAGCAATCTGGAGGTAAATTATTAACAAAAAATCCGTTAAATAAAAAGAAAGCCGAATTGAGAATTGCAAAATATTTTATTGAAATTCTTAATTTTATGCCTCTGGATAAGGTTAAAATCTATCTTAAAAAATAATTATGAAAAAACTACTATTACTATTATTAATCACATTTGCAAGTTGCACTGAAGAATGCTCCATAGATAGCGAAAAATTAAACACTTTAGGTGCAGAAGCCGAAATTATAAGAGAACAATTAAATAATGCGCCTACAGAAGCTTCAAGAAATATATATCAATTACAATTAGATCAAAAGCAAAAAGAAATGGATGCAGTAGCACAAGCTTGTCAATAGCAGTTTAACTGCTTTTTGTTTCTTTCAAGCACTTTATTTTTTATATTTACAAAAAAAAATGTAATACTTATAAATATTTAATAAAAGAAAAATGAAAAAGTTTTTTAAAATTGCGGGTTTAGGATGTGCTGGTTTAATTGGTTTATTTATTGTTTTGGGAATTATTGGTGCAATTTTCAGTGATGAAACAAAAACTGAAATAATTGATAATAATAGTAATTCTATTGTTAAAGATAGCTCTGAAATAAAAAAACAAATTAGAATTAAAGATAGTATTAACCTTATAAATCAAGAAAAAAAAGATAAGGCAAAAATAGCTTTAAAAAAATTTGAAAATACAGTTGACGAATTTGAAAATACTATTTTTTACAATGATCCTAGAACACCTAACTTTATCAATGTAAATTTTATTTATCCTTATATTGGTCAAAAAGGTGAGAACTATTGGTTAAGATTAAAATTGCAATACACGTCTAATGATTGGCTTTTTATAAAAGAAGCAATTTTTTTAGTTGATGATGAAAAATTTACACTAACTGGTTCTTGGAAAAAAGATAATGATTCAAGAATTTGGGAATGGCTCGATATAAATGTGGGTAACTCAGAATATCTTCTACTTAAAAAGATAGCTAACTCAAAAACAGCAAAAGTAAGATATGTTGGTTTGCAATACCATAAAGATAGAATTATTACCAGAAAAGAAAAAAATATCATCAAAAGAACCTTGGATACATATGATGGTTTAATCTTGCAATAACTTTTAACTTGACAATTATAAAATTTTACTATATTTGAATAGAGGCAAGGCCTCATTCTTTTTCACAGCAATTTTTTTTAAACCACTCAATTTGAGTGGTTTTTTTATATAGCCTATTGTAATTCTAACAAATAAAAGTTATTTTTGAAAAACCACCACAACAAAAATGCCTGAAGTAAAACAAATAAATCCTAAAGTATTAGCTCGTAATGAACGTATTAGAGAAAAGTATTCTAAATATGTTGATAGTAAACGTTTGGCTAGTGATTATGCTTTAGAATTGTTAGAAGAGGAGTTTTTGCCATTAACACAAAAAACCATTTGGTTAATTGTTTCGCAAACTGGTTTTTATAAAAACTACTAAAAATGAAATTGCTATTCCTTTTTTTGATATGTCCTTTGTTGACATTTGCTCAATTACAACCTAAAGATAGTATTGCTTTACAAAGTGTCTTGAGCCAAGCTTCTGGTTTGTCTGAATATGATTACAAAACAGCCTCAACAATTTCTGAAAAGCTATTGTCTAAATACCCAAACGATTCTTTGGTATTGCTTACCCAAGTGAATTTGTACAATATGTACATCAAAAAAAACAAGTGCCAAAGTTACCTGGTACCTAAAAATAGTAATCTCTGTAACAAAGCCATAACGTTTTACAACGCTGTTGATGATAAACTCAATAACCCAAGGCTTGCCATTGCAAAAGGGATGGTGTACTACTATTTAGCAAAAAAAGGCGACAAAACCGCTAAAAACAAAGCCACAACTTATTTTAATGATGCTATTACTACTGGCAATCTCGCTGAGTTTGAAAAAAGAGAACTGAATTTGTTAATTACTAGATTGCAATAATGGAAATACAAAAATTCACTGCTAATTTACCGACAAAAAAACGCACTTTAGAGAATTTTCAAAACCCTAGAGGTTTGAGAGAAGGAGATAAAAGAGTTTTGACATACGATGTGAAAATTGATAAAAGATACAATAAGAAAGAATTAATTCTATTATCTAGGTACTTACAAGATTTAATATTTACAATGGAAAACGTAAAACTAAACTGATGAATGAACAATAGTAATTCATCTTTAAATAGCCTTTAAAGGCAAATATGTAAAAACTCCATTAATTAAATTAATGGAGTTTTTTTATTAAGGCAAAATAAACTCATCACTTTCACCTTCAACTGGCTTTGTTAAAACTACTTTGTGTTTCACTTCTAGATCTGGTTCTACTAGCGTAAAGTTTTTTCCCTCTTCAGCAGCATCATTAATTAAAGTACCAGAAAACTCCATAATGGTAACAATTACATTTTTATGGTCAGCATCATCTTCATCTGCAGATAATTCTAAGTTTCGTAAATAGGTAGTGCTTAAACCTTGCAAAGCCTTAAATACTTTTTCGTTAAAATCAAAAAATTCCAAAGCTTTCTCCTGGTTAATAGATCCATCAAAACTATCTGCATAGTTTTCGTAACCAATTCTAAAACGTAGGGTAACATTACCTTTTAATACTTTATTAGATAATGTTTCGTAAGGAGTTCTACCATAACTCATTAAAATATAGGGAAAAGGCAACACGTGGTTGTTCATGTTTTCAAACTGGCCTTTGTCCTTGTCAAAACCTTTTAAGTCGCTTAATTCTTGTTTTAAATAGGTTTCAATTTCTTTGTGGGTATGTCCTTTTACGCTGCTCATTTGGTATATTTTTGAGTTATTTTTTTCAGTTCTTTACTGGTGCGTCTGTTTAAACGAGGTTCCATTGCTAAAGTGTTTCCAATAAACTGTCTTTTTGGAATATCAAAATGTGTTTTTTTGGTTAAAGCCATTGATTTCCACATTTCAGCTTCAGCATTAATTTCTCTATTTTTTTTAGTTCTTGCCTCTCTTTTTAATTTTACATTAAAAAGAACTTGATTGGAAGTTTCAATATACTTCGCCCAAAAAAAACGTCTCATTTTCGGTGTGATTTCTAACTTTCCACCAGAATTATGGAGCTCTGCATATTTAATATTGGTATCTACACTAATAACAATTTTTCCAGCAGAATAACTTTTCATATGTATTCCCCTTTTTAACCTTCTGGATTTCGTTAAAATTTTTCTACCTTTTTTTCTATTAGTAGGTTTCCATTTTTGCAAACGTCCATTACCAGCAATAAAGCCTTCTTTGTCAAAGTTTTCTTTAAATAGATTCACAGCTTCAATACCATACATTCTAGGTAGCTTTCTACGTAAAGCCTTATAATCTTTGAGAAACTGTTCAAAATGTTGGGCGTTGTTATTCATTAGTTAAAAGCTTGGGTTTCTACATCGCGCATCATTCTAATAAAAATATCTTTCACTTGCTTTTCAACATCAATCATTCCTTCTTTTAAAGTTTGTGGCTGTATTTTCAATTCTTTAACCAAGCTCTCAATTTTAAAAGTGATGTTCTTACTGGCAGTACTACCAGAAACGCTTCCAGACAATTTTTGTGAATTGCCTGCAACATTGCTACCTGCAACTGCATTGGCATTGCTATTGGCGGTTGCAGTTCCTTTTACGGTATTAGTTGTAACTTTATTAGTAGCATCAAATAAATTGAGATCTTTTGTATTGTTGGCTTTGGCTTGGTTTACACCATCCACATAAGCCTTGCCAGCATTAACGCCTGTTTTTTTAAGGTTTTCAATTAAATTTTTGTTGGCATCTGTACCCAACAAATTTTTCATAGATTCCTTACCAGCTTCAATCCCTTTTTGCCAATCTCCATTCCAAAAGTGTTTAAAAGCTGTTGCAATACCAGTTAAACCAGAAATCATTTGTTTGAATCTATCTATTACATAGGTTTTTATGGCACCACCAAAACCTTTAATAGCTTCCCAAGTTGCCATAATTCCACCTCTAAACCAATCTACTTTATTGTAAGCATAAATTAAACCACCTGCAAGAGCAGCTATTCCTGCAATAATTAAACCTATTGGGTTTGCAGTCATTGCAATATTCCAAGCCCATTGAGCTGCAACAATAGCTAGAATTAAAGGGGCAAAAGGCTCTAAAACATCAATAACAAAACCCAAACCTTCAGCAGCTATTTCTACAACTACAGCCAATGCATCAATAGTGCTTTTTAATCCGTTTGCAACGCCATCTGCACCACCCATTGCTGTACCAAAACCAAACAAACGATCTGTTAACGGTTTAAATGCTTTGGCTAAATTAACTACGGATGATAATATAGGATTCAGCTTTGGTAAAAACTCCTCAAGAAAACCAAAAAATTGTGTTTTTAAATTCAGAATGCCAATAATAGCAGGTTTCATATTATCACCAAACGATTTTTTGAAACTTACTAAAGCATTATTCTTTTTATTGATTGCAGCTTGCATAGAATTGGCAGCTGCTGGCAAACCACCTTCAAACGTTTTCTTTAATTCTTTGGCAAATTTTGGAAGAAAGTCATTAGCATATACTTCTCCATTATCTAGCATTTTATTTAATTCTCCTTGAGTAACCCCCATTGCTTTAGCTGCAATACCTAATGCACCAGGAATACGTTCTCCTAATTGTCCACGTAATTCCTCTGCTTGTACTTTACCTTTAGATGCCATTTGACCTAGTGCTAAAAATGCGCCTTTACTTTGATCAGCAGATAAGTTCATTGTTGTAGCTGCTATTCCAACAGCTTCAAAAATATCTCTGGTGGCTTTACCTTCTAGAGCTGTGCCTTTTAAACTACCAGAAATAGTTTGAAAACCTTGGTAAGAACTGGTAATATCTAAATTGAGATCTTTAACTGTTTTTTGGAGAAACTGTAAATTTTTCGCACCATCTTCTCCAGAGGCAAACTTTATGGCGTTTTCGTAACCTTCAAACTTTGAGGCTTGGTTGGTTATTTCTGTACCAAAAGCCTGAACTTGCCCAATTGCAAAAACCAATCCTGTTGCAATAGCGGCTCTTTTTGCCCAGGTAATAATTGAGCCAAATCCTTTTTTAGAAGATCCTTTTAAACCACCTATATGATTGTTGGTTTTGCCAACAGCTTGGTCTAAACCTTCAGTATTCTTTTTGGCGGCTTTCATTCCACCAGAAAAAGATTTGTCTATTAAGTTGATTACATAATCTAATCCTACCATTTACTTATTTTTTTTATTGTTATAAATTAGTAAACCATTTCTCTTTTTGTCTGGATTTTTATACTTTTTAAAAGCAGTTAATTGTGCTTTTTTTATACCATCTGCAATAACGATTGCTTGTAAACTACCATCTTTAAAATGCTTGAAAAAACGTTTTTCAGTTTTTTTATTTTTGTCAGACCAAAAAACTTCATCAGGATTTTTTAGAACATCTTCTATTTTATGAGCGATGTTTTCATCGATAGTCTCAAAAAGTTTTGCGGTTATCCAAACAGGCAATTTTTCAATAGTTTTAAAAACAGCTTCACCAGAATTGTCTTTAAAATCATTAAAATCAATATTTTTTTCACCTATTAAACCATGTTTAAATACCTTTTCAAAGGCTTTTAAACCAAATGTTTTAAAGCTAAACTTATCAACATTTAAGGGTTTGATATTTAATTTATACAAATAACTCTGACTTGCTGTAAACACTTCTTTTTGATTTCCCCAGTTTACATTGTGTCCGCTTTTTTTCATTTTCTCCCAACCTTCAGGATCTAAACCAATGGCATCATCAAAAGAGATAATTTCTCCATCATAATCAATTAGTTCTGTATCATCACATCTACACTTCCATCCATTTGGGGCTAGAAATTTCCAAGCATTGGTATCAGTTTTTCTAAAAACTTTGTTGTGTAATTTCCAATGTTCAGGACGTACTTTATCATCGGCCACAGTTTTATATTGCCAAAAAGGAGCAATATCTGCATTGTCCATATATCTTCTATAAGATGCAGCAGCTTGAGAGGTTGAGAATGCCTGTTGCCATTCTGTTTGCGCCCAAGTTCTTTTATAGTTAGGAAATACTTTTTGTGCTCTTTTAAAGAACTTTTCAACCGTATCAACATCAGCATCTTTAATGATGTTGTTTAAATCATAGATTTGTTTTTGCGTTTTATCAGTTCCAAACCTATGGATGTTATTTTGCAAAGCTTCCACCACCAAATGATCTGTACTTTCAAAATCGAAATCTACATTACCAAAACCACCTCGTAAATTAGAAATCAATTTACCATGAGTAGCCATAAACTCTTTGTAACTCCAGTTGATGGAATCCCTATTTTCCCAAAGTTCACGTAGCAGTTGTTCCTCATCGTTTGTCAATTGGTTTGTAATTTCCAAATTGATAACACGATAAGTATCTGAACACGCCCCACAACCACAACTTACATTATAATTGTGGGGCAAATTAAAATTTGATGGAGGCTTAGGTGGTTCTGGTGGTGCTTGATCGTCAAGCTCTACATCCAACTCCGTTTCAATTTGTTCTTTTTTTACTGAATACCCTAGATTTTTAACACCTTCAAAGATTTTTAAACGCTCTTCTGGAGTAGTAACTTTGTTATCATTCCATTGTACTTCATCCTCTTCAGTAAAAGGATAGCCTCTTTGAATTAAAAATGGTAGTAGCTGCTCATTAATAGAAAACAAGGCAGTAGTTGCATCATCTTTGGTAATTTCTTCTTGAGTTTTCTGAATTACAATACCTGCCTTTGCATTAGAGCCGCTTTCTGTAGAACTTTCAAACTGGCCATCAAAGAGAATGGCAATTTCTTCATTACAGGCTTTTCTTTTCTCATTAAATACCTGAAAAGCATCTCTACTTTGCGATTCTTTAATTTCTAAATCTGTACCTTCTTGAAACATTCCATAACCTGCACTTCCCAACGTTTTTAACCATTTTTCAACCTCATTTTGTACTCTTTTGTCTGAGGTTGCTACTTTTGCAATACGCATAGGAATTCCAAACATTTCTTCAAATTCATCCCAATTTTGCCAAGAGTGTTTTTTGAAAATCCATAAAGGAGCTGCTTTGTTTAATAAGCCTAAATCATCTACATCACCCAATAATAAACACCATTCTTTTAAAGGAGATTCATCAAAACGTACACCTGATTGATCATAAACATTCTTTAAAATCTCACAAGTTTCAGGAACTACATTGGTTCTGGGTACAATGTCTAAATCTTTTATCAATCCATCTTCATCCAAGTTTTTAGGAAAAACCAAAGTAGGTCCAAAAGCTTTGCTGTCCATATAATACTTTAAATAACGATTAAACCATAACTTTTTTAAGAGTTTAGTTTTTTCGTCATTTACTTCACCATTATTAACCACCTGAATGTCCTTATTAGAAATTCGGAGTTTTCTGTTGTTCCAACGCCCAAAAATAAAGCCATCTTCTAAAATGTCAATATAGAGTAGTATTAAATCTGCTCTACGTGGCATATCTTGATCTAATGCCGAAATTTTAGCCATCTTCCATTCTTTTATTTCTTTTCGGTACAAAGAATGTTGACGTTTTATTTGCGCTGTAATTTGCTTAACAGCGTTTTGTACTTTCTGTTTTTCAGAATTACCAGGAAACAAAGTTTCTTTAAATTCTTGATATGTTTTTTTGAAATCCATATTTTAATATCTTTCAGTTACTTTTTCGTTAGAACCGCCAAAAAAGAATTGAGAACCTCCTTTATCAAAAGGATTTTCAGACTCTTCATATTCAGGTAGGTTTGGACTTATTTTAGCATCAGAAACCTTTTTGAGCCATTCAATGGCACGTGTATATCGCAAATAGCGAATTTCAGGAACGTTATCTGGTGTGATGTTAGAATGCAAATGATACAAAGCCATATCTACCATATACAGCACAATCAACTTGCTTCTATCTTCATCTTCTTGATCTAAATCAAATATTTTGGCTACATCATAACGTGTTCTTAAATAGCTTTCAATTTCTTCTTGAGCTGCCAATTCTGCTGTGTGCAAAGTATCATCAGTTTGATTGGTCAACACATTTAAGACTTGACTTCTTATTTGTGCATTGTAATCTGTAGGTTTTAAAAAATAACTCATCCGTATTTTTGTTTTTTAATTAATATCTTCTATCCTCATCTACTTCTCGAGAGCCAATGAGAGGATCAAAAGCTTCATCATCATAATGAAAGTCTAAATAGTACCAAGCTCCTTCATCAGCATCAGGAGAGTCATCAGGCGTATTGTAACCAGGTTCTATGGCTTTGAGTTGATTGTTCCCTTCAATCATATCAGGATCATCTTTTTTATCGATGTTGTAATACACAGATCCATTAGTATAATCTGGTTCCATACGAACCATACGTGTGTACTTGTTTGGTTTTTTTCGATGGTCTGTAATTACATTTAATTTATAACGCATTTCACGTTCAACCTTTCTTTGCGCTCTTTGAATACTTTTGTTGATAAATTGCTTTTCGATATACCAGATAACAGCTACATTGTTAGGTAACTGCTTTTCTACGGATATCATCCATTTAAAAGCCTCTTCTAGTTCGCATCGTCTAACAAAGCTATCAATACACCATTTTTTGTTGTTATAAATTCCCCAAAGTCGAACCGCTTTAAAATCGGAAGTTGCAGAATTGACAAAAGAAGGATCAAAATACCCCACAATTACTTTCATTTTTTGTAACCTTGGCATTCTTGCAAAACGAAACAAATGGTTTTTAAAGATTTTCCCTTCTACTTCTGTTTTATGGAAAAATTCACGCATTGCCAAAACGTGACCTGCTTTTTGCATTTTTGCTAAAATTTGTTGAAAGGTGTATCTTGGCCAAGATGGAATACCACCAATAATATCTCCTGCTGTATTTCTTATAATACTTCTTAATTTCAAAGCATATACTTTAGAATGATAAACGCCTTTTCGTTTTTTGCCATCTCTTTTAGTATCGCCTACAATGTTGGCTAAAATAGAGTTGTGATGTATTCTGTTACCAGCAACCACCATACGTGCGCCTTTTATGGATAAAGCGAAATACAAAGCCCCCATAATGTTATTGACCACCTTATCAACTCGCTTGGAATTGTATACAATTTCATCATCATCAACATCGTCAATAACAGCATAATTTGGTCGCTTTTCATTTTTACGAGCTCCCCTTGGAGATTGATTTCTACCAATTGCTAAAAAACGTAACCCTGCTTTTGTGGTAAAATCGCCTTCTTCCCAAGAACCGTAATTGTATTGCTGTCCAAAATCGTGCGCAAAAAGTTCATTGTATTGCAATTGGGCTTGTAAATCTGCCAAAAGATTACAGGCATCATCATTGTTTTTACCCATTAAAATCATTCCTGTTAGCTCTCCGTGAGCAATTAACCACATAGGTATTATAATGGTGGCATGAACTGATTTTGCATGTTCTCTTGCCCACTCTAAAACTGCTAGAATGTTTTTATCTTTTAAAATGGCATTGGCAGCTTTAATGTGAAAATCGGCACAATCTGCATCTGCATAAATGGGGAAGTAAGTTTTAACAAAATAATTGTAATCTCGTAAACCTCTTTTTTTACGAGCATTTTGCTCTTCTTTATCTTCATTAAAGCGAATACCGGTGCTGTTTTGTACCCGTTTACAAAACTCCAGCCAATCTTTATAATCTTTTTTAGTGATTATTTCTGCCATTAATGATTATCGATTTTATGTTCTACATATGCCTTTTGTAATTTGTTGATGAGTTTAGCTCCTTCTGGGTCAATTTCAAAAGCAAATGTGGTAAAGTCTTTAAATACGTTAATAATATTGCTTACTGTAATTTTCTTATCAGTTAGGCTTTCAATAGATTTTACAATTTTAATAATGGCATCAGCATCCACCTTTTCAGCTTGGCTCATGGTGTGTGCTTTCTCCATTAAATTGGCAACAATATTCTGAGCAGTAATAGAAAAGGCTTGTTTGTGAAT
Source organism: Polaribacter sp. M10 (assembly GCF_054968445.1). Classification (NCBI taxonomy): domain Bacteria; kingdom Pseudomonadati; phylum Bacteroidota; class Flavobacteriia; order Flavobacteriales; family Flavobacteriaceae; genus Polaribacter; species Polaribacter sp. M10. Next base: position 17,895 of record NZ_JBSSBG010000024.1, on the reverse strand, counting down.
TTCCCAATCGTGTTTCTTTTTCCAAGAGGTAAAAGTTGCTTCAGTTATATGAACTCGTTCACAAATTTCCTTTTGAGAAAGCTGTGTATTCATGTACAAGTCGTAAGCGATGTTCTTTTTATCCTCGTTAGAAATCTCTCTTTTTTTAGCCATAATCAATGTATTATCTATGCAAATATGGTTTAGACTTTACACATTATAAAGCACTTCAATTCGTCACTAAATAAAAATATTTAGTCACTTAACTATTTGATTTAGTGACGAACTAACAACCTTTTTTTACTTGAAAATGTGTTTCATATTTGCCTTAACAAATCGTTATTAAAATCGAATTCATTGAGCAAAAAAAGCATTTTTAAAGTAGTAAACGGAGCTAAGAAACCAACCATTACAATGATTGGTTATGTAGGTTCTTATAAAGTAAATTCAGAAGATTTGCGAAACGCTATTACTGAAATGGAAAATGATAATGTTACAGATTGCGACATTCTTATCAATTCAGGTGGAGGCTCAACAATTGATGGTTTGACTATTGGAGATCTATTAACCAACTCAACTATTAAATTTCACGGCATTGTAATTGGTATGGCAGCCTCTATGGCAGGTAGTATTTTGCAGTTCTGCAATACGCGTTCTGCGTATAAAAATGCCAGAATAATGATTCATAAAGTTCAAGGTGGTGAATTTGGCGAGTCTGATGCATTACGAGCTATGGCAGATTTAATTGATCAAGAGGAGGAAAAAATTATTGATCAGTTTGTATTGGCAACTGGCCAAACTATTGAAAAAGTAAAAGCTTGGATGAAACCAGGAGTTATGAAATGGTTTACTGCTAAAGATGCCTTAAAAAACAAGTTGATTGATACCATTATAGAATCTGATGCAAAACCAAAAGATGCTATTGAGAACTCTGTATTAACAGATGAATTAGCAGTATTAAATGCCTACAACCCTTTGGTGAATGAGATTATAACAAATAACTACGAAAACAAAAAAACGCAAGTAAAAACAATTATGAACAAATCTGAAATTATCGCACTATTGGTTGCAAATAATTTGCAGGGTAACTTAACAGAAAACTCTTCTGATGCTGATGTAAAGGCACTATTAGAGCAGGTGGTTGCAGATGCAAAAACAGGCAATCAGCACAAAACAAAATTGGATAATTACCTAAAAGAAAGTGGAGAAGTTATTATTAACAAAGCTGCTACTGAAGGTAAAATTCCAAGCAATGAAAAAGCACAATGGCTAGAAGATTACATTGAAAACCCAACAATGGTAACTAGAGCTATTAGTAGAATGGCAGGAAAGCCAAATCCAAAAAATGGGATCCAAACTCCAGAACCTAGAAATGAAGGAGAGGATGAAGCGCACAAATTATTTAAAGGGCGTGAATCTTGGAGCTTTGCTAAATGGCAAGATGAAGCTCCAGAAGATTTAGCTGTTATAGAGGATGAAGCTCCAGAGCAGTTTGAAACATTGTTTAACAAAACAAATAAATAAAAGATGGCAGTATTAGTAGATGGTGCATACTTACAACAGTATTTAGCACCGCAATTATTAAAGGAATTTAGAAACTTTAAAGACGATTTTATCGGCTTGTTAATGGCGGCTCCAAAAGCAGCTGTATCAGCAGATGGTATTCGTTTTAACAAGTTGATCAATAATGTTGAGTTTTTAACCAACAATACAGATGACTTTACACCAACCAAAATGGACTTTAAAAAGACATTGGTTGAGTGGGACAAACACGATACAACTCCAACAGAAGTTGATGATGCAGAAATCAGATATATTAATACTGATAAAAGAAACGCTGTAAGAATGAAGCATTCTGAAGCTTGGAAAATTGGGATGCGTAATTATGTTTTACAAAAATTAGCACCTCAAGCTGATGGAACAGGTTTGCCTGTTTTAAGAACTACAGGAGATGTTGTGAATGGTAGAAAAAGATTGACGTATGCTGATTTAATTCAATTCTGGTCAATTGTTGAAAGTTTAAACTTAACTGATAAAAAGAACTTTCATTTGAATTTATGTAATGAGCATAAAACAGATTTAATTATTGATAGAGCCTCTGTAAATAATTATAGAGACATCAGAATCGATACCAAAACTGGTGAATTAAAAGGGTTTTATACATTGAATTTACATTCAAATAACCATAACCCAAAATATGCAGCAGATGGTACTTTAAAGGCACTTGGTGCAGCACCTGTTGCAACTGATAAAAACGCTTCTACTTTCTTTTATCCACCAAATACGGTGCATCACATTGAGAAAGTGAAAATTATTTACAAACCAGAAAATATTGACACAAGAAGTGCAGATCCAACCTCTGAATTCAGATTACAATCTTATGGATTGACTGATAAAGTTCAAGAGTATGGTTTTGGAGCAATTGTATCTGGAAACGAATAATTATTTGAATTAAAAAGGGGAGCTTAACTCATTGCGAGTTAGCTCCAACCCTTTAGGGTAAATAAAACAACTTATGGCACAGCTTAAATATTTAGTAATTCATTGTACAGACACTCCTGCAGGAAGAGAAATCCACCAAAAGGATATTGAGCAATGGCATCTCAAAGAACGAGGATGGTCTAGAGTTGGTTATTCAGACTTGATTCATTTAGATGGTAGCATTACAAACTTAATTGAGTTTGATCAAGATGATACCGTTGATAATTGGGAAATTTCAAACGGTGCAGGAGGTTATAATGGTGTTTCAAGACATGTCTGTTATACAGGTGGTGCAAAAGGAAAAGATACCAGGACAGAATCTCAAAAATATGCTTTAGAAGTTTATGTAAAATATATGCTTTTAAGACATCCAAATATTAAGGTTATAGGACACAACCAGTTATCTAACAAACGATGTCCTTCCTTTAACGTGCCAATGTGGTTGCGTTCAATAGGAATAACCAGTAAAAACATTTTATAACTAAACATCAAAACAAAAGAATGAAAAATTTAATCACATTATTAATGCTATTTGCATTTACAATCTCTTTGGCAATGCCAAAAGAAGTATCAAAAAACGAAAAACAAACTACGTATGAAAACATTTATAAAGCTGATATTCCTGGTGATTGCATCAATATTGATATTGCAGTCTTGCAAAAGTCAGAAGTTAATTGGGGAAACATCCAAAACAACTACAACAGTAAAGGATTCTATATTTTCAACATTCAAGAGAGTAGATTCACTAGCGGTTTTACGAAAAGCGGATTCAGCGAAAATATCGATACCAATTGCAAAGATTACTTCAAAACCACAAATAGTAAAATCAAAACATTCTACAGTAAAGTTATCAAAGAAAAATGGCAATATAGAAGCCGAATGTATATGCGAAGAATACAAAGAAGTAATCGAGCTGCAGAAAGAAGTAATTACGCAATTAAGAGAGATCATTACTTTAAACGAAAATACAGCTACTTATCAAGTTTCAAAAATACCAAATTGGGCAATGCCTTTAATATGGATTGGAGGTGTTTGCGTCTTATTAATAGTAATCAAATTGCTAAAGCTTAAACCTTTTTAGAGATGGCAAAAAAAGTAAACTTAAAAAAGATAGCAGATAATCTGTTAAAAGATAATCCAGATCAAGTGAAGGTTTGGGTTACAGAAGATGGTCAAGGATTCTTTAAACAGAATTACGCAAAAAACAATGCTGATAACAAAGGGCTAGAAGATCCTGAAGTGTTTTTTCGTGAAGGGCATAGTGATGAAGGTACTCAGGATTTGGAAGAGGCTTTGCAAGAAACTGAATCTGCATTACAAGGTTTGGAAATTATTCTAAATACTGTAATTGATGCATCAAATACTGAAGCTGAAGAGCCTTACGAAGTTAAAGGAGATGATCATGAAGCTGTAAAAGCGGTTGCAGAATTGCGTAACAAGTATGATGCTGCTATTGTGCAAACCAATGCTTTTAAATTAGAGGTAAAAGACGAACTAGATTTTAACGCTAAAGTCGTAGAACTTATTGAAGGTAATGACACAAAATTAGCAGAATCAATCAGAGCATTAATCCCAACTAAAGACTAAAAACTATGTCAAGAGGTTTAAACATCATAAAAACAAATGGCAACTTAGGGCGCACAGAATCTAATACAGATATGATATCTGCATTGGTAATGAATGGTATTGCAACAAGCGAATTAGCTTTAGGTACTGTTTACGAATTACGTTCTTTAGACGATGCTGTTGGTTTGGGTTTAGATGCCGACTATGATGATACTAACAGCGTGTTAGTTTATCATCACATAGAACGTGCATTTTTAAGAAACCCATCTATTATTCTGCACATTATGTTAGTAGCTCAGGCAGTTACTTTAACAGAAATGGTAGATAAAGAAAATGACTATTTAGCGAAACTTTTAAGAGAAAAGAATGGTGAAATAGTACAATGGGCAGTTGCATTAAATCCTGTGGTTGGTTATACACCAACTTTAGTAACTGGTTTAGATGAAGATGTAGTGAATGCCATACCAAAAGCGCAAGAACTCATTGAATTTGAAGAAAGCCAGTATCGTTTTTCTGATGGTTTTATAGAAGGTAGAAGTTTTAACGGAACTGCTACTGCAGCTCTCGATGTAAGAACCTTGGCCTCCGATGGAATTTCTGTGGTTATTGGTGCTGATAAAGACATTAGTAATGCAAAAGCCATTTATAACGGTTATGCAGCAGTTGGTGATGTTTTAGGAGTTTGCTCTTTGGTAGCAGTATCTCAAAATATAGGTGAATTAGCAGATGAATTTAACTTAACAGATGCAGATAATGATGCTTTTGTTACAGCTGGTTTATCATCTAACAAACCAATGTCTGAATATACAGATACAGCCATTGAGACTTTAAATACCAAGGGTTACATTTTTGCAGAAGCTACACCAGGAAGAGCTGGGTTTTGGCTAAATGATAGCCATACGTGTACAGTTTTAACTTCTGACTTTGCTTATAAGGAAAATAATAGAACTATTAAAAAGGCTATTAAATTGGCTCGAGTGGCATTGTTACCTAGAATTAAAAGAAGAATTCCTGTAGATCCAGATACTGGCTTTATTGCCAAAACAGAAGCCAAAGATTTAGAAACGCTTTTAAATACTTCTATTGCAGTAATGCAATCTGATGGAGACATCTCTGGAGGGATTGATGCGTATGTAAACCCAGAACAAAATGTGTTAAGTACTTCAAAATTTGAATGTGAGTTAACTTTTGTACCTGTGTCTATTGGTAGAGCAATAACATTAAAAATCGGGTTTAATAACCCATTTAAATAAGAATTATGAATAGTCCAGCAATTAATGGTCAGTTTTATTCCTGGTCCTCAATTAGATTTAATTTTTTAGGATCGTCATTTAGCACAGTAACTGCTATTAAATATGAAGAAACTGACGAATTGAACGATGTAAAAGCTGTAGGAAATAAAAAAGTAGGCTATACGCAAGATAATACAGCAACCACTGGTAGTATTTCCATTTTGGCAGAAACTTTAGAAAGGATTGCAAAGAAAGTGCCAAATGGAAGATTGCAAGATATTGCGCCTTTTCCTATAACAGTTTCTTATAGAGACAATGTAGGAAACTTAAATACTCACGTATTAATAGGTTGCAAATTCACTAAAAACAGCAGGGAAGCAACAGCTGGAAGTTCTGATGCGTTAAGCGTAGAAATTCCATTGTACATCCACGATATTAACTGGAAAGGATAAAAATTATGAAACCAACATTAGAAGAAATTAGAACTGAAGCTAAAGAATTAGGAGTTGAATTTAAAAACTCAGATACCATTGCTAACATTCAAAAGAAAATAGATGCTTTTAAAAACAACGAATCTTTGAAAAAAGGAGTTGTACCAAAAACACAATTAGACGCTTGGAAAAAGAAGTTTGGTAAGGTGCATGAAATCACTGTAAAAGTATCTGAAAATGACACAGCAGTTGGGTATTTAAGAAAGCCTAACAGAGATCATAAAGCTATTGCCTTATCATCTTATGCTCAAAACAAAATTTTAGAAACAGGAGAGTTTTTATTGCAAAACTGTTGGTTGGGTGGTGATGAGCGTTTACGAGATGCTGAAGATATTGCAGATGCTGCTGCTGTACAAGCCAACTCAATTGTAAATTTTTTACAAGGGAGCTCCAAAGAGATTTAAGCTCCCACCAAGCATTAAACGACAGAGAAGGCTTTGATTTTGTTGAAAAAGTAAATGGCTTGTTAAGTTATCATTTTAACATTCCATTTCCAGAGCAACTAGAAGATCAAGTTTATTGGCGAAAATTTAGACAACTGACTTGGGTATTGAGTTTTGAAAACAAAAGAACAAACTTAAAAGAAGGCGAAACAATTGGCATTTAAAGTTAACATACCAGAACTTATTAAAAAACATTTTGGTTTAGATGTTCAAGTTTCAAGCACTCCACCAATAACAAACAACCAGTCTTTAACTGATATCACTGTATTGGGTGGTAGAGACAAAATGATAAATGGAGCTCCTGTTACGAAACACTCGTATATGGGAACTCCAATTTTTGATTATATAAAAGTTGAAGCTGGTAATTATTATGATTGGAATGGTGTTTTAAAAAGTTATCCTGGTTACGATTTTCCTTTTGAATGTGTGGTAGAGTTAAATCAACCTACCATTATAGAAGAGACCTATTTAAAAGGTCGTAGATCTGGAAGTGTTAAGGAAATTATCGGCTTAGATGATTTTTACATCACCATAAGAGGTTTTATCATCAATTACGAAAGTTTAGATTATCCAACAGAAGCTGTAGAAGCTTTTAGAGATGTGATAAAACTCCCAACAGAATTACAAGTTGAGAGTCCGTTCTTAAATATGTTTGATATCAATGAAATGGTCATTTTCGATAGAAACATCCCTCAGATAGAAGGGAGTTTACATTATCAACCTTTTACGTTGATGTGTAAAAGTAATCAACCCTTTACACTCGAGGTATAATGTTAGTAAGAGTAAAAGTAGAAATAGGATCCTTGGTTTTCAATTCAGTTGAATCAGTAGAAAGGCGCAAAAGTATTCGTGAGTTTACAGGAACTGCTACCATTCAATTGCCTAAAAAAATGCGATTTAAAAGTAGTGGTGCTACTGATAGTATGTATGAACCCACAAAAACGGTTAAAGATTATATAAAAGTTGGTGATGAAGTTAGCATTTGGATGGGTTATGATCAACATTTATTAAAACGCTTTGAAGGTTATGTGGCTAGAGGTGTGCAACCTTCCATACCTATAAAAATTGAATGTGAAGATGAAATGTTTCAATTAAAGCGAAAAGAGGTAAATGTAAGTTTAGAAAATGCCACTATTAAAAAAGTTGTAGCAGCTATTGCACCAAGTTATGAGTTGGATGTTTTGGATGCTGAAATTGGTTCATTTTCAGAAAAGCAAACTACAGCTGTAAAAGTGTTGCAGATTTTAAGAAAACGTTATGGATTGTACAGCTATTTCATAGGTAAAAAGTTGATTGTTGGCAAACCATTTACCAATACAGAAGTGATTGATTTACCCATAAAAAACTTTGAATTTGGTAAAAATATTATTGATAGTAGCTTAAAATTTAGAGCTGCTGAAGATGTTAAGCTAAAAGTAAAAGCAATTAGCATTCAGCCAGACAATACAAAATTAGAAACTGAGGTAGGTGATGCAGATGGAGATGTAAGAACCTTGCATTATTATGATATTCCCAATGTTGCTGAGTTAAAAAAGTTGGCAACTATTGATTTGGAAAAGTTTAAAGTAGATGGTTACGAAGGTACCATTACTGGTTTTGGTTTCCCAATTGTAGAACCAGGACAAAAAATAAGAATTATTGATAATGGCTATGACAAAAGAGATAGTACCCATTATTGTGAAGAAATTACAGAATCGATTGACAACGGTTATCGATTAAAAAAGAAAGTAGGTAGAAAGGCAAGCTAATGTATGAGATTTTTGAAGAGTTTATTAAAAAGCAAATACCCATAACCTTAGATGTTGGAGTGGTTACAAAAGTGGAAGAAAACACCTGTACAATTCAGAGTTTAACCACTAATAAAGATTTCTTTAAATGCCGTTTAAACGCTATTGAAAAGAATGAAGGAGATTATTTAAAGCTCACACCCAAAATTAACTCAACAGTTGTTTTTGGGGTTTTTAAAGAAACAGAAAAAGCAATTGTAATTGCAACCAGTCAAGTAGAAAAATTAGAATACAAAGTTGGATCTACTTTTTATAAAGTTGATGAGAATGGATTTGAGATTATCAGCCAAGAAACCAATTTAAAAGAGGTTCTAAAAAAAGGATTAGAAAATCAGAATGAAGTAAATGAAGTTTTACAAAAGGTAGTTGTAGCCATTGGAACGAGTCCAGATGTTCCAAAACTAATTGAGATAAAAGAAAGTACGGATGCAACCATTGTAAATCTTTTAAAAATATTGAAATAATGGCATTTGATAAAAGCACATTGATTACAGATTTAAAACAAGTTTTAAAGCAACCTAATTCAGAAGACAATGTCGATACTGTTGCAGAAGGTTTGGCAAATGCTTTTGATAAATATGTAAAAACAGGTAACGCTACAGGAACAGATAGTAGAGGAGATTCACATAATTTAAGTTTAAGCTAATGGCAAATGATATTTTATTTGATGATTCTGGAGATCTATTGATTAAAGTTGGAGATTTTGTGATTGGTGATTCTAATAACCAAGAAATTGAAAATTTGTTGGTAAATGCCAAAGGCGAATTTAAAGAGTTTCCGAAAACTTGTGCAGATATAGAGCTATTGATAAAGTCGAGAGCTGGCCAAACAGCAATGCTAAAGGAAATAAAAAAGCAATTAAAAGAAGATAATTTTGATGTGTCAAAAGTAAAAATCGATGGATTTGATATTGAAACAGATGCCTTAAGAACGAATTAATCAAAACTTTACATAATGAACTTCATTCAAGAAAACATAGGTCAAATATTAGGGTATCTCTTTGGTGCAGGTGGTTTGTTAGGGTTTCTATTTGAAAGAAGAAAAAACACAGCTGTAACTAAAGGAGTTGAAGCAGATGCAGATGCAAAAGAAATTAACAATGGTACAAAAGTAATTGATCTGTACAAAGAAGCACTAGACGACTTACAGAACCGCTACGAAAAACGTTACAACGAAATTTCTGAAATGTTTGAAAAGAAGTACCAGTTAATGCGTGATGAAATGCAGCAACTAGAGGCCTCTTTTGAGCGAAAAAACAAGCTTCTGGAAGATGAAATAAAATTGAAAAATAAATTTATATCAAGTTTAAAAAGAGAGCTAAGAGAACGTGATGCTGAAATTAAAAGATTAAAAGCACAAGCAGCAAAATGACAATAACAGTACTACATAACCAGTCTTTATTAGACATCGCAATTCAATACACGGGTATACCAGAAAACTACCGGCAGATTGCAATGGAAAATGATTTAGTACCCACAGATCCAATTACACCAGGAATAACTTTAACCATTCCTGATGATATAGAAACAGACGAAGACATTGTAAGGTATTACACCGCAAATGGCATACAGCCAGCAACAGAATTAACAGAAACACAAACAGAAGCTTTAGAGTTAACCTTCTGGCAAAAAGTAATAAAAGCATTTACAAAATAGAATTATGGCAATAGTAAGTAAAAGCACAATTTTAGGATATTTAGGCAGTACCACAGAAGAGGTATTAAACCAAATCTCAAACATTTTAGAATCTCATTTTCATAAAACTGAGGGAAAAATTATAAAAACGCTTACAGAAACATCTGGAGTAATAACCATTAATTTTTCTGATGATACAACAAAAGTATTGTACAGCAAAGAAGAGTTAGACGCAATTATTGCACCTATATTAAATAACCAGGTATCTGGTTTTATTGCCAGAAAAAACAAAGCCGATTTACCTGCCACTGGTAATGCAGATATTGCCTACTTTGTTTTAGATGATACCACAGACGAAAATAATAATGGTACCTGGGGTTGGGATGGTGCTGATTATTATCAGGGCAAAAAATTGCCGATTGTAAATACCACAGAAAAGCCAACGTTAGGTTCTGCCAATTTAATTACATCAGATAAAATTAAAGAAGGTATAGATGAAGCAGTGGAAAATAAAGAAGATAAATCAGAAGTTTCAGAAAAAAATGTATTTATTTCTGAAGAAAACAAAGTAGAAATATTAGATGAATTAGGAAATCTTATAATGAAGTGGTACAATGAAGGTTTGAAAACTACTGATATTGAAGCTAAAAATATTACTACGGATTCTTTAAATACAACTGTTTTAACAGGTATTCTATCTTTAATTTTAGATAAATTAGAAACATCTTTTATTATATCAGATTCAAATCAAATAGAAATAACGGATGGAGCAGGTAAGGTTATATTCAAAGCGGATAAAGATGGAATTACATTTATAGGTAAAGATGATGCATCACATAGATTAAAAGGAAAAAGTTTTTCATCTTTAGGAGATAGTTTAGCACAATCTAGTTATTATGAAAATGCTTTTGCTGAACTTTCAGGTGCAATTTATACAGGTGGTTTTAGTGCTGGTGGTTCTAACTCTATTCCAAATGGTAGTAATTCCACTCACGATAGATTATTACAATATTTGGCTAGTACAGACCAAAAAGATTTTTTATTAATTGAAAATGTAAATGACGATTGGCAAGCAATAGCAAGTCATTTAGGAACAATAGAAGATGCTAAACCTTTTGCTTTATCACAGTATTATGCTTATAATAATAATTATAACACTAAAGCAGAAGCAGAAGCAGATTGGATTGCAAACTTTTCAACTATTGTAAGTGGAGTTACAAATAAAATAAAAGGAACTTGTGTTCGATTAGAATATGATACAGATTCTATTTTAATTCAAATTACTGGTTCTGCAACCTCTGATGGTAATATAATTATAGATGTAGGCTCTAACTCTTATTCTACAGCTATTGCAAGCGGAGACACACCTTCTGAAATTGTATCAAAATTAGAGGTAACAAATTACAATGGATATGCTAAATCTATCGTAAATGGAGATACTTTAAAATTAGTTGAAGATTCTGATACTCCAGAAGCAATTTCAATATCTTTTAATGATACAGGTGCAACTATTTCGATTACAACTTCTACTTCATCTTGGTATACCAATAGATATTTTATGGGTACTGTAGAATCAGAATTTACAGACATTAATAATTGGCAAGATTATTTAAGCCTTTATAGTTCTTATAAAGGAATTATAGAGAAACTACAACAAGAAGAACCTCAATTAGAAATATTTTGGGTAATGCCAACGAAATTTGCTGTGGCTTGGGAAGATACTCATTCAAGTTATAACGCTAGTTTGATGAATGCTGACGGAACTTTTGATACAAGTGCTTACAAAAGCAATTATTACTTTAACAAATACAATCTACTTGTAGAAATACAAAAAGAAGTCTGTAAATACTACAGATTGCAATATGCTGATTGCCACAATGAAAGTGGTATCTCAATACAAAATGTACAAACTTATTATGGGCAGGGAGATGTACACCCTAAATCATTAACTTATGATGTTTGGGCTGAATTAATAAATAGAAAGACTCAATAATTTTTAAATAATATAACAATGAAAATAATTTTAAAAGGTGCTGATTTTTCAGCAAACAATATAGGTACAACAGATATTCCATTATTAACAACTACAGAAAGTCAAGCATATTTTGATGCAATACCTACAAGTTTTGCTGCAATGAGTAATGCTCATAAAACAGCAATTAATGGGGCTATTAACTCTATGGTTAGTCAAGGAATTTATTCATTATCAGACCATTTGTATATTCATTTACCTGTTTTAGATGCTTCTGAAAGGTGGGTTAATTTAGCTAATCCTACAGAAACTTTAGCTTATCCTGCAAGTGGTTATGCTACTTTTGATGCAAATGGTTTAAATGCTGTTCAGGGATGGAATACTGGTATAACAGTAGATAGAGATAATAGACACGCTATATTTCATAACTCTACAAATGAAATACCTTCAAGAAACAATATTACAATAGGAGCAACAGGTTTTAGTGGATGGGTAGGTAGAAGAGTAAATACTGGTAATTCTGGTTATCTATATGATTCAAGTAATAAAGCACAGTTTGTTAATAGAACTAATGTAGTAGGAACTCTTATTGGTGTAAATGATGCTGCTAATTCTAAATTATTTGCTAAAGATGCAGAATCTAGTAGTGTTTTAAATGTAGCTTATGGAGTAGGTTCTACTGATTCTATTGTTTTATTTGCTGCTGTAGAGGGTTCTGCAAATTCAACGCCTGAGCAATCAATATCTGTTACTGGTTGGGGTCAAGCTATGAGCGAGGCACAAGCAGAAAGTTATATTTCTATAATTGATTCTTTAGTAACTTCTTTAATGAGTTAGAATGAGTAACATCTTACAAGTATAAAGCAACAAAAAACAATTCATTTAATTGGATTGCTTTGTAAAAAAAAATAATGTCACAAATACAAACATACAAAGACTTACAAACCTCAAAAAAAGAGGCAGCACCAGAACTGGTAAATTTAAACAGTACCTCAAAAGTATCTGTTTTTAATTTATGGTTTTACATTGTAGCATTTATTGCCAATGATTTAAGAGAGTTGTTTGCAGTACACCAAACAGAGATCAACGCACTAATCAAAGCGCAAAAAGTCACTAATATAGACTACTACAGAACTATTCTTTTTGCTTATAGAGATGGCCACACGTTCGATAGGCAAGCTCTAGAATATACAGGCACTTATACAGAGGAGCAAATTGCAGCAGCACAAATTATTAAAAGAGTAGCAGTCCAACCTTTAAAAGTAGAAAACAGATTAACGCTCCAAGTAAAATTGGCCACAGAAGATGAAACTGGAGCTTTAGTAAAAATTGATGAAGAAACTTTGGCAAGAATCGAAGAGTATGTATTTGTAAACTCAAATGGAGTACAAATTCAATATTTCTCAGACAAAGCAGATGATTTAAGGCTAGAATTCGATGTCTATATAGATAATACCATTCTAAATTCAGATGGTAGCAGAATAGATGGTACAGATAACACACCAGTTCCAGATGCTATCAATACATTTTTAGAAGATAAAAATTTCAAATTCGATGGCGAAATTGTCTTATCACAATTAATTAATGCCATTCAATTGGTAGATGGTATAGAAAGCTATGCAGTAAGAACCGTTTCAGCTGAGGCAAATTATCAAACACCTGAGGCTTGGGTAAGTTTTAATGAACGCTACACAGCTAGATCTGGGTACTATAATTTAACAGAAGATAATTTAACAATCAATTACATCATCAAAGAATAATGTTGTACAATAACGCCTTTAAAGTCAATTACTACACCTTAGCCATTCAGCTAATGCCCACCAATTGGCGCAAACCAATACACATGGCATTTGTAAAAGTGTTGGTATCACCTTTTGTTTTGATTTTAAGGAAGTTCAACTCTTACAGAACCGAAACCATTTACAAACTACAGCACGATAGCAGAATAGGCAGTATCGAAAAGGTTTTAAATGACCAGTTCGATTATTTTGAACGAAGAATTTTAATTATTGAAGGTCAGCGATTAAACCACCAATATAGTTATTACAGCTACGAAAATAAAGAGCAGTTAGTAACCCCATTTTACAGCTATTCACCAGAAGAAATATCAGAGTTTTCAGCAGATTATAAAATCTGTATTCCCACAGCTGTAGGATTAATAGAAAGCGATTTACAAAGATTAAACACGTTAGCAAAATATTATGCTGACAAGGACAAACACTTTATAATAAAAGTAATATGAAACACATAGCAGATATACAACCAGGAGGATTTATTGTTGATAACGAATACCACAAAGCCATAGGTGAAATGCTACAAGAGAGAGATGCAGCTATTTTAGCATTGGCAGGAAACAAAGCCATTATTTCTGGAGTTGAAGCTGATGGTGCAAACACTACTGCAGGAGTAGTAACTTTCAATGGCAAAATTTACAGATTTGTAGCAGGAGAAACTGCAACAAATGTAATTACAAAAAGAATTGCTATTGATAGGCCAAATGCAAGTCAAATAGATGCGCCCGCTTTTTACGAAGACGTAATCGAGTTTGGAGACACCCCAGACACAGGTTTTGAAACGTTTCCTTTTGCGGATTTTACAAGAGTTAAAAACCTGCAAGATCTAGCTGTTGATGAAAATTTGGTAAATGTAGTTCCAACCTGGGAATCAATAACAGGAAAACCTGCTTTTTTAGGCGTTAAAGTTTTAGGAAGGTTAATCATTGGCGAGCTAGGTACAGGAAATACAGTAACAGTATCTGGAGATCTAACTTCTGCAACTGTTGTAGAAGACAATAATGATGATCAAAGATTTAGAGTGAATTTTGCCAGTTTAGGAACTACAAATTATTTTCCACAAGTGCAGGTGCTATCAAAGGCCACCCAATTTACACATGACAATGAAATTATAACCACGGTTAGAAATCTAACAGCCACATCATTTGATATACTAACAAGAGAGCTAGTATTAACAACGCAAAACATAGAAATATTGGTTCAAATAATTGTGTAACCAAAAGAAAAACCTTTGGCAGGACAGGTTTTAAAAAAGTCCTCCAACAAAAAAAATACTTCTCACAGTAATTTAATTTTAGCACCAAAGCCACAGTTGGAGGACAAAAAGTCTTCTAGTTGTGGCTTTGGTATGTTTAAATGTTACTGTGAGAATTACAAAGATAAAAATTAAAAGATGACAAAAAACAAAACAAAAGAAATTAAGTACAAATCGCAATATGGAGTTATTGCTATTTGTGAAAGCGAAAAGGAGCAAATACAGCTCTACGAGAAATTAAAAAAACAAGGTTTAAAATTAAAAGTAGTAACAGTATGATAGTAGAATTAAAAAATTCTTGTGATGAGTTTGACTCTTATAGATCTGCAAGAGTAAAAAGTATGTTTAATGCCGAAACTGGTGCAAATTGGCAAAAAACAGTAAATTTAGATTTGCCAGAAGATTGGGGAGTAGGCTTAATAGTGGGTAAGTCTGGAAGTGGTAAAACTTCTTTAGGTAAAAAAATATTTGAAACTGATAAAATATACAATCTTTATGAAAATTGGCAAAACAACAAGCCTATCATAGACTGTATAAACGAGAACGGAAGCTTTGATGCTGTAACATCAGCACTTTCAGGAGTTGGTTTGGGTGATGTTCCATCTTGGCTAAGACCTTTTAGATCACTATCTAATGGCCAGCAATTCAGGGCAGGTTTAGCAAGAGTTCTATGTGAGGCACCAAATGAGGTGGTAATAGATGAATTTACAAGCGTTGTGGACAGGCAAATAGCTAAAATAGGTGCAATGGCTTTTGGTAAAGCCTGGAGGCGTAATAAAGGCAAAAAAGCTGTTTTATTAAGCTGTCATTATGATATAATTGAGTGGCTACAACCAGACTGGGTTTATAACATCGACACGAACGAATTAAAAAAAAAAGCGAAATTGAGTCCAGACCAAAGTTCAAACTTGACATTTGGAAGGTCAACCAAAGTGGATCTATACAAAATCTATGCTTTTCGGAGCAAATAAGTTAAAATCAATAAAATCAATTCTAAAAACTGGAAAGGGAGGAATAACAGGAAGCGGTTATGGAGGACACTTTAGAGCAGTTCAAGGATTTAAATACATAGGAAATGAATAAACTAAAAATTTTTATAAGCGGTCAGAAATACTTCGGAGAGCAAATATTAGATCTCTGCCTGAAGAAAAATATGGATGTTGTTGGAGTTTGCTGTCCAATAAATGATAAATATATTAGGAGGCTAGCAAACCTAAATAACATACCAATTATACCTTCAGGGATGCTAAATGGTGATACTTTTCCAGAAGGTGTTGACTTGGGTATATCAGCCCATTCATTTGATTATGTTGGTAAACGTACCCGATATAAGCCCAAATTAGGATGGATTGGTTACCACCCATCTCTTTTACCTCTTCATAGAGGTAGGAGCTCTATACAATGGGCAATTAAAATGAAAGAACCAATTACAGGTGGCACAGTTTTCTGGTTAAATTCTGGGATTGACAGAGGTGATATTGCATACCAAGATTTTGTTTTTATTAACCCAAAGTATTTATCAATGAAGCTAAGCGTTGCGGCTAAACAGTTATGGAGAGATAAACTACAGCCTTTGGGGGTGGATTTAATAAGCAAGGCTATTGATGATATATCTATAGGAACCATAATAAAGAAGCCACAGGATTCCAGTTTATCAACATTTGAGCCGTCTATGGACGTTAAAGATATATATAAGCCAGATTTACTAATGATCGAACAGAGAGCCTCTTAAAACCTTTTTAAATAGTGTTTAAAATGTACTTTTTGATTTTAATTTATGTACTTTTTGTTTTTTCGATTATAAAATTTACTAAATAATTATAGACTAAGAAAGTCCGCGAGGACTTTCGTAAGTGAGCAAAAAGCCAGCAATAAAGTTTATACAGTGTTGGCAACAGTATTTTAGTTTGTTTTTATTGGTTCAAAAGGAATTCCGAACATTCCTTTTTTAAACTTTAATGTAATAGTTTCTTTTTCCGTTATTTTATTAAATTCAGTTTGTTTGAGTTTTACTTTGTCAAGTTCTGATTCATAATTCCGATTTGTTATTCTTCCAAGAATATAAGGTTCATTTTCTCTCTTAAAGTTGACTATAAATTCCCGAGTTAAAAATTCTTTTTCAGATAACCTATTTAAGTAAAGTCCAATTGTCGTAACTATTTTTGAATTTTGTTGGAATAGAAAATAACTCATAAATCCAATAAATACGATTTGAATAATTTTAGTAAAATTTTTTCCTGTGAAGTCTTTTTTTTCAAAAAATGCTAAAAAAACAATAATAAATGATATAATAGCTGAAATTGGAACGAGTGTATTCTCAAATTCTTTAATATCACTTTTTAAATAATATTCAGATTCTTTTGGAAAGAAGAACAAAATAATTGATGTATAAATCAATGTAATTCCTATGATGAATATTATTCGATTTCGTTTTTTCATATTGTTGCCAACGGTTTAGGCTATTGGTAGTTGCGTGGGTTTGGCACGGAACTTTGCAAATATAGACAAAACTTAAAATTCCAACGGAATTTTCAGAGTGGGCGAGTCCAAGCAATTACTTATGCCATTGTTGGGTGTAGTTTTTTATTCAGCTATTCTTTTTTTCAAGTCCATTCGTTCGTGTAAAATTCTTGTGATTTCAATAGGATTAACTTCGGATTTTCGATAAAATATTATGTGTCGATTTGCCTTTAGCCCGAAAAGTTCAGATTTAATTCCGTCATAGTTTTTTCCTAAATCTGGATTATCGGCAATGTCTTGGCAAATATCAAGAAGCATATCATAATACCTGTCAGCTTGGTTTTCCGACCAATTTTCCAATGTGTATTCCCAAATTCCGTTTAAATCCGCAACAGCTTTGTTGGTCAATTCGTATTTAGCCATTGCTTTTACGTCTTGCTTTTAATTCCTCAAGGTTTTTTTTAGGGTCGAAATCGTGAGCAATTCCACTATCAATCCCTTCCTGAATTGCATTTTTTAAAGCAATTACTTTACTTTCCTCATTTTCTAAAAGTCGAAGTCCAGCTCTAATTACTTCGCTGACATTTTTATATCTTCCAGCAGAAACTTGAGTGCTTACAAACTGGTCAAAATAATTTCCGAGTGATATTGATGTGTTTTTCATTTTTTGAATATTTTTTCAAATTTACCAAATATTGGTAAATATTCCAAATTTCTCGATTTCGTGTATTATCCTGATATAGGTTGACCTTTTTTTAGGTTTAATTTATACCGTTCAAATTATTTTTTTAGCCGTTTAGAA
>NZ_JBSSBG010000023.1:0-44196 GCF_054968445.1 Polaribacter sp. M10 | reverse complement strand
AAAAACTGGCGAGTCTTAGACATTACAACTGTAAAAAAAGTGAAGAAGAAATTGCTAAAGCACTACATAGCAATGGACGAAAAGATTTTTTATACGCTCTAAAAGATGAACTAGACACTTATGAGTTTATTCAAAAAAAGATTAGAGAATGTGATGATCAAATAGCCAGTAAACTTGATGAAATTATTGGTAAAGACCCTGAAAAAGGTGAGCATTATATTGATAAGAAACCTTAGAAAAGACTCAATAAAAACACCCCAAAAAACATAGATATAAATTTAAAATCTTACCAAATGTTTAAAGGTGTAGATTTAATGGCTATAGAAGGTATGAGTTATAATACCGTTCTTGCTCTAATGAGTGAAATTGGTTATGATGGAAATAAAAAATTTAAAACAGCAAAGCACTTTACTTCTTGGCTTAGACTTGCTCCCAATAATAAAGTAAGTGGTGGAAAAGTACTCTCTAGCAAAATAGCAAAAGGAAGTAGTAGGTTAAAAATAGCACTAAGGAATGCTGCTAATTCTATTGGAAATTTAAAGGATAGCACACCTCTTAGAGATTTTTTTCATAAAATCAATTTTAGGAAAGGTAGAGTCTCTGCTATTACAGCAACTGCAAGGAAATTAGCCGTAATTATTTGGAACATGGTTGTTAAGGGCATTGCATACAATAATCCAAAAGGTTATCTTTACCTTGACCAAAAAAGAAAACTAGGACTAGTAAAAAGAATGCGTAAGCAAATTGATAAATATGGACTCACAAATAAAGATTTGCAACTTACTGAATAATAATAATTTAATTTTACGTTAGTCAGAATGAAAAAACTGCTTCAAATATTATTTTTAGTTCAATTTGTTCTTATTTCTTGCGAGAAAAAGAGCGATAAGAAAGCGGAAAATAAAAAAGTCACAATTGAAAAATCATTGACTAAAGAAAAATCTAAAACTATTGAAATTGAACCGAAAATTGACACAACAAAAATCAGAAAATATGCGGAATTAATTCTCAAAAATGAAATTTATCCTTCTGACAATGACGAAACTTTTGAGTGTATAAAACAAATGTTTACAAAAGAGAAAAATGATTTAGAATTTTATTTCAAAGTCTTTAGAGTAATTGTTGAGAAATCTGACGGAGCTTTATCAGAAGCTATTGGACTTGAAATTATGAATTTTATAAAATTTAATCCTGACTTTTTTATTGAGCAATATTCAGAATTTAAACTTGAGGAACAACAAAAATTTATCGAATTTATGGCTTATGAATTTTATTTTACTGAAAGTGAACATAACGCTGAAATTAACCAATATTTCACCGAAGTAAATTCGAGAATTAAACAAAGTACGGAACCGAAAAGAAAATATTTGAATTCAATTAAAGAATTGACAAAAATTGCAACGGAAAAAATTATAAACGAATAAAATACTGTGGGCAACACCGTATAAAATTTATTGCTGGTTTTAGCCAATTTACGAAAGTCCTCTCGGACATTCTTGGTCGGTAATTATTTACTAAATTAGGTGCTTAAACCACGCAACAAATCATATATAAACACGTTGGCCAACAAGCTAAATGAACATCGAGCTAAAAGAAATATCGTCATTTTTTGAAACCGAATATCCGTTAAATAAAGATGGTTTACGGAAGTTACTGTCTTTGTTTAAAATGGAAAAAATAAAAAAAGGAACGCTAATTCTCAACGCAGGAACTGAAGAAAAAAGTTTACGATTTTTGAATAAAGGTGTTATAAGGGAATATTATGCAACTTCTGATAAAGAAACTAACATTAACTTCTATACCGAACCTCAATTCATAACAGACTTATCTTCTTTCAATAGTAATTCTAAAACAAAAAAATATCAAGAAACGTTGAGTGAAAGCGAACTTCTTGTAATCGATAAAAGTAATTTTAGAAATTTGTTGAATGATTATGATTGTGGAAAATCTTTTATAGATTTATCATTTCAACGATTGTTAAAAAACAAAGAACTTTTTGAGTATAACAGAATAACAAAGAGTGCAGAAGAACTTTATAATGAACTTTTTATTTACAAACCAAATTGGCTCGAAAAAATTCCACAATATCATATTGCATCTTATTTAAACATTACACCAGAAACTTTAAGCAGAATTCGTAAACGTATTTCTTGATTCAAATCAATGAAAAGTAAGATTTGGTAATTTAATTTTGTTTCTTAAAATAAAATTATGAAAATACATCACTTACGAAATGCCACAATGGTCATAGAAACTAAAAAAGAATTTATTTTAGTTGACCCAATGTTAGGAAAAAAAGGAACAGCAGGACCACCTTTTACACTATTTAGGTTTAAACCTGTCAGAAATCCAATTCTCGATTTGCCATTAAATGCAATGGAAATTGTGAATAAAACAACACATTGTCTTATTACACATTTACATCCTGACCATTTAGATAAAGAAGCAGAGAAATTTTTAAAGTCACATAACACACCAATTACTTGCAGTATTAAAGACGAAAAAATATTAAGAAAAAGAGGTTTAAATGTTGTTAGTACAGTAAATTATTGGGAAGAATCACAGTTTTTAGATGGAACTATTAATGGGATTCCAGCAAAACATGGTTACGGTTTTGTAGCTAAACCAATGGGTAATGTAATGGGGTTTTACATTCAATTACCAAATGAAAAAACCATTTATTTGAGTGCTGACACTATTTACACAGATGATGTAGATAAAGTTTTAAAACAATACAAACCAGAGGTTAATGTTGTTGCGTGCGGAACTGCACAATTAGATATTTTTAAGCCATTATTAATGACAATGGACGATATTATTAAATTTACCAAAAACGCAACAGGAACTGTTATAGCAAATCATTTGGAAGCTGTTAATCATTGTCCGACTACAAGAACGCAATTAGCAAAAGAATTTGAAAGACAAGGGTTAAAGGAAAAAACAAGAATTCCGAATGATGGAGAAACAATTGTAATCGAATGAAGCCAGTTGCCAACACCGTGCATAATTCTTTGCCAGTTATAGCCAAATTACGAATATTCTCGCGGATATTCTATCCGTGATTTGTTTGTACAAGATTAGTTGCTGAAACACGCAACTAACCTTGTACAAACAAGTAGGCAATAATAAACTAGAAAACAAGCAAGCACCTAATATCAGTTTAATATAGTTTTTATGCCAAGCATATTTTTAAAGGACTCGTTGTAAAGGTTGGTGCTTTATCAATGGCTAGGTTATATTATTCCTCCATGGCCATTTGCGCATTAATCCATTGATCTATATTGTTTTCTAAAACATCTAAAGGGATAGCTCCACTGCCCAAAACCACATCATGAAATGCTCTAATATCAAATCGATCTTTAAGCGTGGTTTCAGATCGCTTTCTAAGTTCTTTAATTTTTAGTTCCCCAATCTTATAAGCCAAAGCTTGTCCTGGCCATGCAATATAACGATCTACTTCCACAGCAATATCATTTTCGCTTTTACCAGAATGGGTTTTAAAATAATCAATGGCGTCTTGCCTAGACCAGTCATATACATGTATACCAGTATCCACAACCAAGCGTATGGCGCGCCACATTTCATAAGTCAATTGTCCGTATTTGGCATAGGGATCTTTGTACATTCCTAAAGCAGGGCCTAGGCTCTCAGAATAAAGTCCCCAACCTTCTACAAAAGCAGTAAAGGATAACATGGTTCTAAACTCGGGTACGTTTTCTAATTCTTGCGCAATTGAAATCTGCAAATGATGCCCAGGTACTGCTTCATGAATGCTTAAAGCTTCCATTTCCCATTTTGGGCGACTTTTTAAATTATAGGTGTTGGCAAAGAAATACCCAGGGATGCCTGATTTTAACGAACCAGACTGATAGTAGGCGGTTGTGGTGGCTTGTTCGGAATATGCAGGAACTCTCTTTACACCGTAAGTAAGCCTTGGTAGTTTACCAAAAAGCTGAGGTAAAACAGGGTCAATTCTTTTACAGATATCACGATAAGCAGCTAATAATTCTTCTGGGGTATCATAGTAAAACTGTGGGTCTTCTCTTAAGAAATCATTAAAGTCATTTAGGTCTCCATTAAAATTTAATTGCAAAATAATCTTTTCCATTTCGAGCTGTATTCTGGCTACTTCAGAAAGCCCTAAATCGTGAATCTCTTTAGCGGTCATAGCTGTGGTGGTAAAGTATTTTATACATTCATTGTACCATGCCTCTCCGTTTGGTAATGCTTTAAGTCCATAGCTTTCGCGTGCATTGGGCAGGTATTCTTCTTCCATAAAAGTGGTAAAGCGCTTTAATGCAGGGTTGATGCTGGTGGAGATTATATGGCTAACAATTTCTTGTGTAGTCTGCTGTCCTTCCATATTGGTGTCATCTTTTAAATTTGCGAAAGGCATATAAAAAACACTTTCTTCTGGATTTTCAGAATACATCTGTTTTAATTGATCTGGTACTAATAATACAGTGTTTTTGGGCATCACGATTCCTTTATCAATCCCTTCAGAAAGGAGCTTTTCAACATCTGCTAAAAGTGCTGAAATTCCTTCAAGTCTAGAGGTGAGGTTATCAATAGCCTCTGGTGAATTGGTTGGCATCATTTGAATAATGGCAGGAATAACACTGTGAATACCTTGAATTTGATCTATTATAAGGTATTGAACTGGAAATTGACTGGATAGCGAATATTCGTTGCCTATAGATCTACTAAAAATATTCAAGTTGATGTTGTCTTCTTCAGTTAATTCATCGGGTTGAAACCAATCTGTCGATTCATCAAAAATTTTTAACACAGACAAATCTTTTTCCAATCCTTTTGCTGAAAAATCATTCCAAAGGTGGTCATATCCGGGTTTGCCAAAAAATGTGGACATTATAGGAGAAGCCTCTATTTTGTAATGGCTATAGACTTCAAAAAGTAGGCTTAGTCGCTCACTTTCACTATTAAAATTCTTGGGATTCTTAATAAAGTTCAGTTTTTCTGTAATTGTTCCCTCTGGTAGTTCTGTAGGTGTAGTGCTTTTTGGCGCACAATAAAACAAGAGCAATACCAGCGAAAATGTGCTAAATTGAATACAATTCTTTTTCATAATAGGTGCTTTTTTTTAGGTTAAGATGTTTATATGTAGGTTTTTACATTTTTTAAGTACCTAATGTAGTAAATAAAAATGAAAAGTATTGGTGTTTTTTAAATATAGCAGTACAAAAGTTTTACAAGGAAAAGGAAACTATAGGTATTGTAGTGATTAATTTTAAAAAAATCCTCCATACTATTTGTTGAATAATTCATGCGTAAAAATTAATGCAATGACTCATAAAAAATGGATAATCAGGTGTTTATTCAATATATTTATTTATTTTTAGAAACAATATGCAATGCCTTTAGAAAAGAAGTTTTTTTTAAACGATTATATTATAAAGGTATTTGTGTAGCATAAGTGTACAACGATTTATAAATTGAATAAAGAGGGTCTTTAAGATGGTATGCTATGATTTTGATTTAGTTGTTTAATGATGCTTACATTAAGATATATCATCCAGAATGGATAAAAATAAAAATTGCGAAACCGATATATAAATTAAAAAAAAACAATATGAAAACACAATTTCTCTACCTGTCCCTGATCTTATTACTAGTTTCGTGTAAGCAAGAATCATCCAAAATATCTTCTTTAATCGATTATCAAGGAGATGAAAACTTTTCTGTTATTATGAGTGGTACCACTGTAGGTCATCTTAAAACCCATACCGTAGGCGATACCATTCAGGTAGATTACGATTATAAAAACAATGGTCGTGGACCTACATTAAAGGAAACCATTGTGTTAAATACCGATGGTTTTCCTGTACAATGGAAAATTAATGGAAGCACTACATTTGGCAGTAAAGTCAATGAACATTTTGCATTACATAAAAATATTGCATCATGGACCGATGCTACTGGTAGCGATAGTACTTCTGTAAACAAGGCTTTGTGGTATGTAGATCAATCTGGTAGCCCTTATTCGTCAATTCTTATTGCACGTAGCCTTTTAAAATCAACCAATTTTTCAGCAAATGTACTTCCAGCAGGTAGGCTAAAGCTTACAGAAATGGATAAAATAAGCGTTACTGTAGATTCAACTACTGTTAACCTTACCAATTATGCGGTGTCTGGGGCATATTTAAATCCTTATTATTTTATAGCCGATAATGAGAAACGTTTATTTGCCATAATTAGTCCTTCGTTTGTAATTGTTCGTGAAGGATTTGAAGCAAAAGAAAAAGAACTTAGAACCTATGCAGAAAATTATTCTACCCAACGATTTGAAACATTACAAAAGAAATATGCCCATAATTATGGAAAAAAAGTACGAATAGCTAATGTAAAAATATTCGACCCCAATACCTTGTCACTTACAAAACCATCGTCTGTATTGGTAGATGGTGAGCGTATTGTAAGTATAGATGCCCCAAACACCAAAGGTAAAGACGAAGTGCTTATTAACGGGGCAGGTGGTACCTTAGTCCCTGGTATGTATGAAATGCACGCCCATACTTGGGATGAAGATGCCTTATTAAATATTTTGGCCGGAATTACTTCCTTTCGAGATATGGGGAATGATAATGAGGTATTAGACGAATTAATTCAAAAAATCAATACAGGGGTTTTGGCAGGGCCAAGGGTTCATCGATTGGGTTTTATAGAAGGACAAAGTGAATATAGCGCAAATATGGGCATCATTGTGTCTAGTAAAGAAGAGGCCTTGGCTGCTTTGCAAAAATATCATGACAAGGGTTTTTATGGAGTAAAATTATACAATTCTATGAATGGAGATTGGGCCCCGGACATTGTTAAAAAAGCGCATGAGTATGGGATGTTTGTATGCGGACATGTACCTGCATTTTCTAATGCCAATGCAATGTTACGCGCTGGTTTTAATGAAATGACTCATATTAATCAAACCATGTTGGGGTGGGTGTTAGAACCTGAAGAAGATACGCGTACTTTACTTAGACTTACCGCATTAAAACGATTTGGTAGTTTAGATTTAAATAGCGCCAAGGTGCAACAAACTTTAGATTTGTTTATTAAAAACAAGACAGCTATAGACCCCACTTTAACAATTCATGAAATATTAATGAAGGCTAGGGATGGTGAGGCATGGGAAAGTACAAAAGATTTTATAGATCATAT
Source organism: Polaribacter sp. M10 (assembly GCF_054968445.1). Classification (NCBI taxonomy): domain Bacteria; kingdom Pseudomonadati; phylum Bacteroidota; class Flavobacteriia; order Flavobacteriales; family Flavobacteriaceae; genus Polaribacter; species Polaribacter sp. M10. Next base: position 37,023 of record NZ_JBSSBG010000023.1, on the reverse strand, counting down.
GCCGCCAAACATTCAACGCGAATATAAGGTTGCCTTAGCAGACATTAGTACTGAAAAAGATGACAAAGAATATCGTGAGGGATATGATAAAATTGTAGCTACCTTAAAAATGATGAAGGATAAAGGAATCTTTATAGTACCAGGTACCGATTTAGGAGGCGCTTTTTTTTACCATCGCGAATTAGAGCTTTATCAACAATTGGGGTATACCCCAGCAGAGTTGGTAAAACTTGCCACCTATGATATGGCTCAATATTTGGGTGATGAGCATCTTGGAAGTATTGCACCAGGTAAATTGGCCGATTTCTTCTTAGTTCCTGGCAATCCAGTAGAAGATATTAAAGCCATTAAAACCATATCGATGGTGTCTAAAGGTGGTACTTTTTACTATCCAAGTGAGGTGTATCCTAATTTTGGTATTAAACCTTTTACCTCAATGCCAGAAGTAACAGATGAATAATGCATAGCTAATATTTGCCTAATTTTAGAATAGTAAAAGTTGAAATGAAATACTTGTGCATTTAAGGCCGCTAACTTTGTTATGCATAAACCGTAAATACAAATAATAACTAAAAATTAAATTATGAAAAGAACAGTACTACTAATAATATTTATCTGTATTTCTAAAGGTGGATTGGGTCAAATTAAAGAGAGTCAGGCAATAGACAGTATTTTTGCTGAATGGAATAAGGCAGATGTACCAGGTTGTGCTTTAGGGATTATAAAAGACGGAGCATTAATTTACTCAAAAGGTTATGGGCTGGCGAATATGGAATATAATATTCCAAACTCAGATTCTACTGTTTTTAGAATTGCTTCAACTTCCAAACAGTTTACAGCGGCATGTATTGTGCTACTCGCAGAAAAAAACAAACTTAGCCTAGACGATCACTTAAAAAGTATATTTCCAGATTTTCCTGATTATGCTAAAAAGGTTACCATTAAACATTTACTCAATCATACCAGTGGAATTAGAGATTATTTGATGATATCTTATTTAAAAGGATTTAGAGAGGATGATTATTACACAGACAGCGATGTTATGAATTGGCTAACCAATCAATCTGATTTAAATTTTAATCCTGGCGATGAATTTTTATATAGCAATTCAGGGTATTGGCTCTTAGGTCAAATTGTAAAAAAAGTATCCGGAAAAAATATGGCAGATTTTGCTCGCGAAGAAATATTTGAGCCTCTTGCCATGAACAATACGCATTTTCATAATGACCATACACAAATTGTTAAGAATAGAGCAACTGGATATATGCCAAGTGGCAAAGAAGACTACAAAATTAGTAGGACAACATTAGATATGATTGGCGATGGAGGAATTTTTACCACTGTAAATGATATCAAAAAATGGGATGATTCATATTACAACTCAAACGTTTTAAGTAAAAGATTTTGGAATATGATGACTGCCCAAGCTGTACTAAATAATGGAGAAGTTATTGAGTATGCTTCCGGTTTATTTATAGATAAATTCAAGGGTTTAAAGACAATTTCTCACGGAGGTGCATTTGTTGGGTATAGAGCTGAATTATTGCGCTTTCCAGAACAACGCTTGTCCATTGCAATTTTTGCCAATAGAAGTGATGCAAATCCATCCATAAAGGCAAAACAAGTTGCTGATGTATTACTTAAAGCTCATTTTAAAAATGTTGAAATAGAAAAACCAGATCAAAAAGACCTAAGAAAAAATCAATTTGTTCATTTAAAAACAAATGAACTAGAAAGTTATAGTGGCCATTATTGGAATACTACGAGTTCACTAGCCAGAAGGATTTATGTTAAGAATGATACGTTAAGATATGCTCGTTCTAAAACTAATGAAAGTAAATTGATTCCCATAAGCAAGAATGAGTTTAAGATGATCAATGTGCAAGCAGATGTACTCGTAAAATTTGAAGTAAATGAATTCAAACAAAAAACAATGTCCTTTATTGTAAATGGTGGCAAACCATCCATTTCAAATGAATATATGCCTATAGTGTATACAAAAGAGGAACTATTACAATTTTCAGGTAGCTATTATAGCGCTGAACTTGATGTCAATTATTCCTTAAAACTCGAAGACCAAATGTTAATGCTTTATATAAATGATACTAAAAAGTCATCTATACGTCCAATAATGAAGAATTTATTTTTAAATGATGATTATGGAATCTTCCAATTTAATAATGATGCTAAAAATAAAGTATCAAGTTTTCGATTAGCGGCAGGAAGAGTTAAAAATCTAAAATTTGATAAGAAATAACAGAGCTCAGCAATCCATCATACCAATCATCAAGTAAAATCCATTCATTTTTAATGATAGTATGACTCTAATTATTAGATCATAAATCCAAATTTCACAAAACTAAAACCCGTTTTACACATTACAATATGGGGATAAAACAAGTAAAATAGGGGAGTACCTTATTCTATTCTAATGTGTTTATCTAAACTTTATAAATAAGTTTGCTATATGGTGGTTAATCTTTATTTTTATCAAAATAATGCACAATATTAAAGTTAGTAATAGTACTAAGTAGAATACATCGAATAGGGTTAATTATTTGATATAGGTTCGGCATATACAAGTTAACTAGAATAGAAAAAAGTTAATCATCCATAGAAATTAAGAAGAACTTATGTCAACTAATGATAATAACAAATCCAGATTCTTTCAAGAAATGGTTGATTTTAGAGCTAAAAATTACGCTTCCATTGCTGAAATCAGATATTTTCGTGTAACCAATATTGCATCGGTTTTAGGAGTAATTTATAATGCAATTTGGTGGGTAGTTGCCTTTTTTTACACAAACTCCGTAGTCATTTACGGGAGCAATGCTTTGTTGGGATTGTTATTTCTAATGGCGTTAATATTCAACAGAAAAGGATGGCGAGTCTTGGCTTCCATATGGCTTATTTTGGCATCCTATATGTCTCTTTTCTTGTTTCTTTATTTGTTGGGATATGCATCTGGTGTTGAAGCCATTTGTTTCCTAATTATTATACTACCATACATGACTTTCCCTAGAAAGGCAAGAAATATAGCCCATGCTTTTAGTATTCTAGCCTGCCTTACATTGATTGCTACTGTACTATTTCAATCGAATATAACCGCTCATTTTGGCGAGTTAGATCCTTATATATCACAAATAGTCAATATTAGCATTACTGGATTCATCTGCTTTATACTCATATCCAGTATGTCTCTTTTAATCGATAAATCAGAGGAATCTTTAATGGCTGAACAGCAAAAATCAGAAGATCTTCTCCATAATATTCTACCAGCAAATATCGTTAGCGACTTAAAAAAAAGTGGTACCACTATTCCTAAAAGACATCAAAATGTCACTATTTTGTTTACTGATTTTAAGGATTTCACTGAAATTGTAGCCAATATATCAGCAATCACTTTGGTAAATGAACTCAATGCTATTTTTGGGAGATTTGATGAAATCATGGAAGAAATGAAAATTGAAAAGATTGAAACCATTGGTGATGCGTATATGGCCGCAAGTGGCCTAGAAAAAGAAATGACAAATCATGCTACCAACTGTATTCGAGCAGCACAAATGATGCTATCCTACCTAGAGGAGAGAAATAAAAGCCACGAAATACAATGGAGAATGAGGGTTGGCATCCATTCAGGAAATGTAGTTGCTGGTGTTGTAGGTAAAAAGAAGTTTGCATACGACCTTTTTGGAGACACCATAAATACAGCCAGTAGAATAGAATCTGCTGGTGAGGTAGGTAAAATAAATATATCTTCATCTACCTATGAATTGATTAAAAATGATTTTACCTGTCTTTCTCGTGGAAAGATTTTTGCAAAAGGAAAAGGAGAATTGGAAATGTATTTTGTAAATTAAACTATAAATAACACTGGCTAAGTGGAATACGGGTGCTATGCTTGCTCAAAGTTTGTCTATATTTATGAAGTTGCCAAATTTTGTTGATTTGGCTTTGTGCAACCAAAGAAATAAATCCAAACACAAAACCATTAGCACTTAATTCAAAAAAAAATGAAACGATTTATAAAATTCATAGAGAATAATATTTCAGGAAAAAAGGTTTTAAGCCTTTTTATCTTGACCAATCTTGTGTACGCTTTTATGTTGATGGTGACAATTCCCAAAACAATGGAATTCGCTAACGGAATGAAATTATTGGATATGATGCCCACAGGATATGATTTAAATTATGTAAGTGAATTATTCACTTCTCTTGGAGAAAAGGGACGTTTAACCTATCTAACAAATCAAATACCTGCAGATATGATATATCCACTATTATTCGGACTTTCTTACTGTTTGCTTTTGGGATATTTCTTAAAAAAAATCAACAAATTCAAATCCCCATATAGTTATCTCTGTGCAATACCAATAATTGCCGGAATTGCAGATTATTTAGAAAATATCGGCATCATCATAATGCTTAAAAACTATCCCGAATTAAAAGCCACTGCAGTGTATACAACAAATATATTTTCAGTTATAAAAAGCATTTCAACAAGTATATTTTTTATGGCATTAATAGTAATTTTAATAGCATTTGGTATTAAAGTATTAAAAAAAAACTAGCCCACAGCCCTCTACAAAATCTATAGTTAATTCCAGCTAACTCATAAAACCATACACAAACACGTGTACCAAAGCAGTATTCAAAGGGATATAGGATTGTTGAATCTAAATACCACAATATTGTTAAAAACAAAAAAATAGCGAAGTACTCCATTTTTTTAAAAGTAAGCCAAAACCCCACAAATAAGTTTGCTGTTCACTGGTTAATCTTTATATTTAGCAAGAAAAAAGCACAATATAGAATTTAGTAGTTATTTTCAGCATAACCTAGTTATTAGGGGTGATAAACGGATATAAGTTTTGTGTATATACAAGTTGGCTATAATTATGGAAAAGATAGTAATACTTCTAATATTTACAATGATTTTTATGTCTTGTAAAAAAGAATACGATAAGTCTAATTTTATTGGGAATTGGAGTACAATTTCTGGAATAGATCCAGGAATTACAGATTTACAATTTTTTACGGACTCAGTTGTTCAAAAATCAAGTTACGATAACCATTATTCTACAAAATGGAAAGTGGAAGAAAATAAATTAATTTTATATCGAGAATATGGTTCATTACAAGGTAGAAAAATATCACTTGACTTTAAGTATAAAAAGGATACTTTATGCTTAAAATTTGAAAATGACTCAGCCTACTATAAATTTTTGAAAATTAAAACTGCGTATGAATATTTTGAAAACAAAATTGGTTTAGAAATTGAACTTGCAAAAACAAAGAAAAAAACAACCCTAATAGGAAAAAATAAGTATAATTTTAATATCTATATCAGTAGAATAAATGGAAAGTTGGTTGCGAAAAATGATTATTCTAATAACCTTGACAGACTGGCTCCTGATGTTTTCACTTTATTAGATAGAATTCCTGAAAAAGAACATCAGTACTTACAGTATACATTATTTATCGATAAAAATATTTCAAATCGGAAAGTTGATTCTATCAAATCTTTATTATTAACTGAAATAATTGACAAAGTATTTATTGTAACCGATTTCAAAGAAAATAAGTGGAATGAAGAAATTAGTTGGTTTGGATTTTATGAAAATTAACTATAGCCAACACCGTATAAAACTAATTGCTGGTTTTAGTCTATTTACGAAAGTCCTCGCGGACTTTCTATCTGTGATTTATTTACTAAATTTGGAGCTTAAAACAGGTAACTTTCCTTACATTAACACGTTAAGTATCGAAGCTTCAAATTGAAAATATTAAACTAAAAAAAAAAGGAATTGAAAAATAGTATTGAAAAACTTGACAGTAAAATACATGCACTAAAACAATACATTCCAGTTATTTTTCTATTTCCTTTACTTATTGGATTTGCAATTTATACAGCTGTTAGAAAAGGAGAATTTGAAGAAGTGTTTTTAAGCACAACTTTTAACGATAGTGTTGTAGACATTTTTGAAGAAAAAGGAAATACTTATTTATTACTAACAAATAAAGAAATTAGATATAAAATCGAAAATAGTCGGAATTACGCTTACGAACCTGCATTTTTATATGATTTTATACAAGAAAATGACAGAGTGATTAAAAATAAATGTTCTGATACAATTTATGTACAAAGAAATTCGGAAAAATATCATTTCATTATAGGAAGTACATCATATAATCGTAAAGGTAAATCTAATGAATTCACTCAAAAATATGTAAACGAAAGAGCAATAATGAATGAAAGAAATGATTGTAACTAAATGTTTTGCTCCCTACAAAATCAAAAACTTATTCCCATTAACTCACAAAACCCTACATAGTTTCTATTAAATTTTATTTGCCAAACCACCATACAAAGCATACACAAACACGTGTACCAAAGCAGTATTTAAAGGGATATAGGATTGTTGAATCTAAATACCACAATATTGCTATAAAACAAAAAAAATAGGGGAGTACTGTATTTTTTTAAAAGTAAGCCAAAACCCCACAAATAAGTTTGCGGTTCACTGGTTAATCTTTATATTTAGCAAGAAAAAAGCACAATATAGAATTTAGTAGTTGTATTCAGCATAACCTAGTTATTAGGGTTGATAAACGGATATAAGTTCTGTGTATATACACATTGGCAATAATAAAAACGAGCAATATGAAACAACTAACAATTGTAATAGGACTACTTATATCTATAGGGTGTTATGGACAACAAACTGATAGAATATTAAAGACGGTGTCTTTTTCAGGAAGTGGTTATGAACTTGGACTTCAACATGGTAAAGAATTAAAAAAGGAAATTAACGAAATTATAAAAGCTTGGAAAAATAACACCTCTACTATATTGCGAAAAGATGCTAATCTAGTACTGAAAGATTTTTTTGAATATGCTGATTTTAAGGAATCCATTCAAAAATGGACCCCAGAACTATATGAAGAAGTTAGAGGAATTGCAGATGGGTCAGGTCAGAAATTCAATGATATTATGGTATTGAATCTGCTAGACGAATTTTGGGTCTACATAGTCAGTCTTCATCAAAATCATCATTGCAGTGCTGTTGGTGTGCCTGCAAGAAATGGTAACCCTGCTTATATATCACAAAACATGGATTTGGACAATTATACTGATGGTTTTCAAGTACTCATGAGATTAAACAAAACAGAACATCGTCCTGAGCAATTAATTCTAACACATCCTGGGTTAATAGCTTTAAATGGAATGAATGAGCAAGGAATAGGTGTATGCGTAAATACCATTTTGCAGTTAAAGAGTTCCTCAAAAGGGCTACCTGTAGCTTTTGTAATTAGGAGAATTATTAATTCTACAGAAAAAGAAGAATTACTATCCTTTATTCAAGAGGTAAATCACGCTTCAGGGCAGAATTATATCATTGGTATTAAAGGAGAAGTTTTTGATTTTGAAGCCTCTGCAAATAAAGTAGTTCGCTTTAATCCAAAGAATAAAAATGGAACAGTTTATCATACAAATCACCCAATTGTAAATGATGATATAAAAAAAGGATTTGAAAAATTTGACCCGAAATTATTGGAAGAGTTAGAACAATCTAAGTCTAACAGTCATTTGCGATTAAAAGCTGTTGAAAAAAGAATGATTTCTAGGTTAGATATAGATGATGATTTAATTAAAGAAACGTTACGCTCTAGAGATAATAAAGAACATCCCGTTTGTAATACAAACAATCAAGATGGGTATGGCTTTACATTTGCATCTATTATTATGACCTTTTCAGAAAAACCGTATATTCAGATTCTTGCTGGTCCGCCAGATGAATCAGATTTTATAAGAGTCAATTTTACAACCAACAAATAATTACTATGGCCAACTATGTATATAAATAACAGGCAAAACAGTAATAAATTGAATGCTTTAGGCTCTTATTACCCTTTGTGCTTAGCTGAAAATTTAGTACTTCAAAATCGCCAACTTTTCATACACTAGATTGTTGCCATTAATATTGAAATGAACATAGAATACGATAATCTACGCAATACAATCAAAAGAAAACACAGCTTTAAATACAAACCTGAATTTTCGGAATCATTCAAAACAGAAATTAATGAAAATCAAATTATACCATTAATTATCAAAGTATTTGAAAAATTGGAATGGCCAATAGTTTTTCAAAACAAAAAGTCTGTAGAAGCAAAATGTCAAGGCGACTTTAGTAAATTGGTTGGAAAATTAACTGTTACTAAAAATAGCTCTGGAAGAATTGAAGTGAACAGCAAATCATTAGAAGGGAATTTTTTTGATTTTGGTAAAAACTCTAAAAGAACAGGATTGTTCATTGCACTTTTTAAAAAATTGGCTGCCGAATATAAAGAAACCGGAAAGCTTATTGAATTAGAAACTGAATTTGAAAAACAAAATACTTGGGCTGATTACGAAGTTCCTTCTAAATTACCTAAACCTAAACAATTTGGAAAACCGAATTTAATTCTCTCAATAATTGGTGGAATAGGAATAGCAGTTTTATTTGGAGTTTTAATTGGCTTCTTAACTATTGAATTTACCTATTTCATAGGTTTATACGAAGTTGGAATTGGAATCGGAATTGGTTATTTATTTGGTCAGGTTTTAAAACAAACAAACTATATTAAATTTAGACCAATTCAGTTCATTATTGGAGGTATGATGGTTATCTTTTTCCTCACAAGCCTATATACTCAATATTATATCGCTTCAATTGAGAACGATATGGTAAAATTTAATTTCATAGAATTTATGAGATTTCGTTGGGCACGTGGTTTAAGAATTAAAAGTTTAGATATTGGCGCTATTGGCCTTTTAATTTTTTGGCTTCTTCAAATTATTTTCCCATTCTTTCTGGCTCAAGCCAAAGTTGCAGGAATTACAATGAATTATATGATTGAAAAAATCCCTGAAAAAGTTCTTGAATACACAATCTATCTTTTTAAAATGGGTAAACAAGAAAGTGAAGTTAGAGCAGAATTAGCACAAAAGGGTTGGAATAAAAAGTCTGACCAAGATGATGTCTTTGAAGCTTTAGGTGCTATTAGTGCATTTCAAGAAAACAATCGTGAATAAAGTACTACTACCAACACCCTGTGCAATTTAATAGCTTGGTTCTAGAAAATTAAAGAAATTCCTAGCGGATTTTCTTAGTTTGTGTTTTATTTATTAAATTAAGTACTTAAACAACGCAACTTTTATTACACAATAACCTTTTGTTTAATTATGACGACCGACAATACATTTGAAGTAATCTTTTTTGGAGTACTAATACTTTTGTATTTTTTGGTCTACTATTTGTCAAAATTTATAATCAAAAACGAACTGAAAAAGAAAAAAACAAATAGAATATCAAACGTAAAAACTTATAAAACAATAACAAGAAGAGGTAAAAAATATAACTATGAATTTCCTTTAAACCCAAATATTGACGGATTTTGGATTAGACTGTTTGCGAAATTGTTTGACTATGGAATTTATTTGTGTGGCTTTTTATTACTTGAAAGAATTCTGACTGAAGTAAATATTTATCCATTTTTGTTGGCGTTTTTGACTTTGTTCATTGCCAATCCGGTTTTTGAATCACTGACTGGTAAAACATTTGGAAAATTTGCGTTTGGAATGAGAGTTATTGACGACTTTGGTGAAAATCCATCATTTTTAACATCATTCATTAAAAATTTACTTCAACTTTTCAGTATAGTATTTTATGTGTTATCTAGTGCGACAATATTAGAAGATGAAATGTTTTTTCATAATAAAAGAACATTTACTTATACCATTTGGAATAATGATAAAGAAAAGATATTAACGGAATTAAATAACTAAACACAACACCCTGTGCAATTAATAGCTTGATTCTAGCCAATTAAAGAAATTCCTAGCGTATTTTCTTAGTTTGTGTTGTATTTACCAACTTAAATGCTTAAACAACACAAGGTTAATTTCACAAAACTTTTTGTTTAATTATAACGAACCGCATTAAAAAACAACATCTATTTTTATTCTCAAAATAAAAAATTGATCACAGTATCAATAAAAATAATTCAATAATATTTTAATTGTTAGGAATCCTTACTACATTTGCAATGCAATAATGCATTAATTAAAATAGAATAACATGAGTAAATCAATTTTTTATCACGCAGCATGTCCAATTTGCATAAGTGCAGAACAAGACATTATCAATTTAATCGGAGCCGAAAACGTAGAAGTAGTAAACATAGGTGAAGATAGAAGTAGAATAATAGAAGCTGAAAATGCCGGAGTAAATTCTGTGCCAGCTTTGGTAACACCTAACGGAAATACACTTCACATCAATTTTGGTGCTTCTTTGGCAGATGTAAAAGGCTAATTTTTAAATTAAATAGTTAGGAATCCTAATTTAAAAGGAATCCTAACTTTCTAAAACAAATCGAAATGAAATCAATTATAATTTTACTTACAACAATTGTATTATTCAGCACAACCATAGCTGATGCTCAAGAAAGTCAATATAAAAATAAGGACTTCCAAATTAACAAGGTTAGTGTAACTCACAAACCCAATCTAGGAATTACCATTTGGCAAATAAGTGTAACTGGAACAGCAGGAAAAACTACGCCAACAAAAGTAGGACAACTTGATGGTGCACCTGTTTTAGGATATGTGTTCCCTACTAGTTTAAAACCAACTGATGTAGGATTTAATCAAACAGAAGGCATTGTAGCACTTGCTTTAACATCTCATCCAGACTTTGATGATACGCCTCTTTGGGACGAAAATAGTGATCAAATATTTGATAATGATGGTATTATTTGGCATCCACATTGGGTAATACTTCACCAAGATAAAAGAGTGGCTGGAGGACTTTCGGTTAAACAATTTAAGAAAGCAGATAAAACAGTTGTTTTACCACCAACAAACCCAGGAATGCCAATGTACATGGATTCACCAGGATTCCCGGTTACTACTAAAAACAACACAATAAAAGTAGTTGTTCCAGACTATCGTATCAACAATAGCACAGATTTTAGTTTTGATGGTGTTACTGCATTTATGAAAGTAAATACATCAAACCAAAATTTACCCATGTTAGGTGTTTACGAAGTATTTAGTGTAGCAAGTGGAGATTTTTCATTACCCTATAAAGTAAAAAAGCAATAAAATGAAAGTAGCCGTTTGGGACACTTATGTAAATATAGAAAATGGCAATAGCATGCATTTTGATATTCTCGTTCCGGATAACATAACTAACGAACAAATCATATTTAATTTCGGGAAAGATTATCTAAAAACAAAACCTTTTAAAACAGGGCAATTGACCTCAAATCAATGTCGCCTGTGTCATATAGAACAAGCAACAAAAGAAATAATTGCTACAATTCAAAACAAAGGATATGCTATAATAGAAATAGAAAATTGTAATTAATTTAATTAGGATGACTAACTTTGCCTGTCAAACAAATTTTGACAGGCTTTTTTTTATGAATGATAGTACATTTAACCCAGCACAACAAGTAAAAGACATTTCTAGTAAAATCGTTGCAGGAATGGAACGTGTTTCGGAAGTATTTAAAATCCTGCTTTGGGAAAAAGCGAAAAAGGTTGGTTTAAGCCCAATTCAAATTCAGATACTCATATTCATAGCTTTTCACAAACAAGAATTATGCAATGTAAGTCATCTTGCAAAAGAATTTAACGTTACCAAACCAACAGTAAGTGATGCTATTAAAATTTTAGACAAAAAAAAACTTATTAAAAAAGACTATTCATCATCCGATAGTCGCAGGTATTCAATAATATTATCAGATTTAGGATCAGACATAGTTTCCCAAACTTATAATTATTCAAATCCATTAAAAAAACAAATTGATGGTTTTTCACCATCAGAATTAGAAAGCCTATTTGCAACTTTAAGTCAACTGATTTATAAATTAAACCGAAACGGAATTTTAAGCGTTCAAAGAACTTGCTATGCTTGCAAGTTTTATCAAAAAAACCAAGAATTAGATTATTGTAATTTACTTCAAAAAGAATTATTAAATAATGAAATTAGATTAGACTGTCCAGAATTTAAGGAAAAGGCTAGGGGATAACCCCTTTAAAATCAACACCAAATTCCATTAAATTTTCAAAAAATCCACACAGACTTTCTATTCAATTTTATTTGCTAAACCACACAACAAACCACACACAAACACAAGTGCTGCAAGCAGTACTCCAAGGTATTAAGATAGTTTAATCCAAATTTTACCATACCAAACCCTATAAATTAGTTTGCGGTTTGCTGGTTAATCTTTATAATTAACAAAAATCCTTAAAAAAATGTAGGTATATTTTTATTCCTAATCTTTGATAAACCACAAACCAATATTCACTTATAAATCATCTAAAATGCTTATATTTAAAGAAAAAGATGATAAAAAGAACCCTTTTCTTCGAAAAAAAGTGTGCATTAACTACACAATACGAACAATTAAAAATTAAATCTACAAGTAGAGAAACCACAATTCCAATAGAAGATATTGGCTTTATAGTTATAGAAAATCAAGAAACCTATATTTCAATTCCGGCCTTATCCAAATTGTCTACAAATAATGTTAGTGTAATTTTTTGCGACAATAAACACATGCCACAAAGTATGCTGCTAAACCTAGAAAGTCATCATATTCAACAAGAATTATTCAACTACCAAATAAATGCATCAGAGCCATTAAAAAAACAATTATGGCAACAAATTATAAAACATAAAATAGATAATCAGGCAATACTTTTAAATAAACAAGGCAAAACAAACACCCCATTAAATCATTATAAAACAAAAGTATTAAGTGGTGATAGCGATAATAGAGAAGCAGTAGCAGCAGCCTATTATTGGAAAAATATTTTTGATTTTAATTTTACTAGAGAAAGAAAAGGCACTTATCCAAATCTCTTTTTAAATTATGGTTACATTATTTTAAGGGCAGCAGTGGCAAGGGCATTATCAGGTAGTGGGCTACTGAATACATTAGGTATTCATCACCATAACAAATACAATGCCTTTTGTTTAGCAGATGACATTATGGAACCCTACAGACCTTTAATAGATGCTAAAGTTCTAGAAATTATAAAAAAGTATGACGAACATGATTTAATTACTCCCATAAAATTAGAACTATTAAACGTGTTAACTCAAACGGTCTATTTCGATGATAAAAAAAGTCCTTTAATGGTGGCATTAAGTAGAACAACCAATTCTTTACAGCAATGCTTTTCAGGAAAATCTAGAAAAATTCTATATCCTGAATTATGGATTTAAATGCGTATAGGATCATGTGGTTATTTGTATTTTTTGATTTACCAACAGACACTAAAAAAGACCGAAGAAATGCACAACAATTTAGAAAAAATCTCTTAAAAGATGGTTTTACAATGATGCAATATTCTGTTTATATGAGGCATTGTGCAAGTAGCGAATCTGCAGACGCTCACCAAAAAAGAATAAAAGCTTTATTACCACCTTACGGAAAAGTTAGTATTTTAAGAATAACAGACAAACAATATGGCAATATCATGAACTTTTGGGGTAGAGTAGAAGAACCCAAAGAACCACCACCAATGCAATTAGAATTGTTTTAAAAATAACTTACACAATGCCAGTTCGAGTGATTTTATTATTTTTTTATTGAAATTGTGTCTAGAAACAATCTAACTATAAAATAAAATATGGTTCGTACAGATTAAAATTGTCATATATATAGAAAACAAAAAATGCTCCAAACAAAGCAATTTGGTCTTTATAAGAAGCATTTTTTATATACGATATCATACTTTAAAACCATGATAATCAGAAGTTAACACAACAACTAATATCGTTTTTTCTAATCTTTAATCAAACCACAACTACCAGATCAAAGTTTAGCAACAGTTACCAAATATCGTTTTTTCTAATCTTTAATCAAACCACAACTACTACAGCTGTCCAACCAAGTTTTACATAAATATCGTTTTTTCTAATCTTTAATCAAACCACAACATGAATCTTGTTTCCGTGCGTAGATTTAAAAATATCGTTTTTTCTAATCTTTAATCAAACCACAACAAAGCCGTTTCTTCATTTTTAGCCGTCGTAATATCGTTTTTTCTAATCTTTAATCAAACCACAACTTACCAGTCTTAAAACAGGCGAAAACATTAATATCGTTTTTTCTAATCTTTAATCAAACCACAACACAAACCTATGCTAAAAATGTAGCTAAAAAAATATCGTTTTTTCTAATCTTTAATCAAACCACAACGGCTTCTGACGCTGTTTTGAATACTCAAAAAATATCGTTTTTTCTAATCTTTAATCAAACCACAACTCTTCGTGATTTGCATAGTTATCATCATCTAATATCGTTTTTTCTAATCTTTAATCAAACCACAACTAGGAATAAAGTATTTAGATTTACGAACCTAATATCGTTTTTTCTAATCTTTAATCAAACCACAACGTATTGTTTTAAGCAATTATTAAGATTGTAAATATCGTTTTTTCTAATCTTTAATCAAACCACAACAGATTAACGCAAAACAAAGAGTAATTGATTAATATCGTTTTTTCTAATCTTTAATCAAACCACAACACATTAATTGTTAATGCATCAAAAGTTACAAATATCGTTTTTTCTAATCTTTAATCAAACCACAACGTAATACTGAAAATATGTACAAAGAAGATAAATATCGTTTTTTCTAATCTTTAATCAAACCACAACAGATTGATGCATTCGCTTACTCGCAAAGCAAATATCGTTTTTTCTAATCTTTAATCAAACCACAACTGTGAGCCCTGAAGGATTCGAACCTTCGAAATATCGTTTTTTCTAATCTTTAATCAAACCACAACGTATTGCTGCAAAAGCCGCTAAAACTCCACAATATCGTTTTTTCTAATCTTTAATCAAACCACAACTATCTGCTATTTCTTTTTTTTGATAGCCTTAATATCGTTTTTTCTAATCTTTAATCAAACCACAACTAGCTGCCAGTTGTTTTATTTTAGATTTTAATATCGTTTTTTCTAATCTTTAATCAAACCACAACAGTGCTGGTGGTGCTTATGATTTAGAGCAAAATATCGTTTTTTCTAATCTTTAATCAAACCACAACCGCCAACCTAGCATCTTCTTTTTCTATTTAATATCGTTTTTTCTAATCTTTAATCAAACCACAACAACATAAAAACCATTATAATAATACTATTAATATCGTTTTTTCTAATCTTTAATCAAACCACAACAAGATACACAAACAAAATTAATTGCTCAAGAATATCGTTTTTTCTAATCTTTAATCAAACCACAACAAACCACTAAAATTATTTAAAGTATACTCAAATATCGTTTTTTCTAATCTTTAATCAAACCACAACAAGTAAGTGCGTATTTAGGTGATGTTGAAAATATCGTTTTTTCTAATCTTTAATCAAACCACAACCTAAAATAGAACTGTAAATTTGAATGGTTAATATCGTTTTTTCTAATCTTTAATCAAACCACAACCGCCCAGGATCTAAATCGTTTTTCCGTTTTAATATCGTTTTTTCTAATCTTTAATCAAACCACAACGAATTGTAGTATATTTTTTGACTGATTTTTAATATCGTTTTTTCTAATCTTTAATCAAACCACAACTGATTAACGTTACCAAGCCAACCTATATTAAATATCGTTTTTTCTAATCTTTAATCAAACCACAACATTGCATCTTCTATTGTTTCAACATCTAAAAATATCGTTTTTTCTAATCTTTAATCAAACCACAACAATGAAAGTAGAACAACTTACCAGGCACAAATATCGTTTTTTCTAATCTTTAATCAAACCACAACAAGCTGGGCTATCAAAATGGCGATAATCACAATATCGTTTTTTCTAATCTTTAATCAAACCACAACTAGGATCTATCAAAGATGATTGTATAATTTAATATCGTTTTTTCTAATCTTTAATCAAACCACAACATAACGCTTATAACCATAAATTCCTAAACCAATATCGTTTTTTCTAATCTTTAATCAAACCACAACTGTTAGCTAAAGTAGACAAAGGTTTTAAAAAATATCGTTTTTTCTAATCTTTAATCAAACCACAACTGAGGCAGGAGGCATTGGCAGATCTAGATAAATATCGTTTTTTCTAATCTTTAATCAAACCACAACCTTTAGCTTGGTTTCTTAACCCAAAACCAGAATATCGTTTTTTCTAATCTTTAATCAAACCACAACTTGCACATTAAATAAATAATATCATGAAATAATATCGTTTTTTCTAATCTTTAATCAAACCACAACACAAACTGAACAATTGAAAGCCTTTTTTTGATATCGTTTTTTCTAATCTTTAATCAAACCACAACTGCCGTCAGCTATAAGAACACCAAAGAAAAATATCGTTTTTTCTAATCTTTAATCAAACCACAACAATCGGTTGTAACATTATCTAAAGGATTCAATATCGTTTTTTCTAATCTTTAATCAAACCACAACGTGCCTGGTAATGGGTAGCATTTTGTGCCTAATATCGTTTTTTCTAATCTTTAATCAAACCTCTGCTGCAAACCAGCTGCTAAAAATCTGGTAGATTTGTAGTTGTAGTTTGGTCGTTTAAGAGTAAGAAAATTGTATGTCAAAGAACTTTTACTTTTAATGGTATTTAAAATTTTTCTATTTTTCCAATACTATTAATTTTTACTTTAATAGGATTAAATGTTTTCCAGCCGGTTATTCCGGACCCAAAACCTTTAATATAAACATAATCTTTACTCGCTTCTTTATCTGGCCTTGAGTCTTCCACTTTTCTAAAGCAAACTTCTTTCATTGATAAATCTGGTTTCTTCGAAAGTTTTTGAACTTTAAATAAATTTTTAGATAATACTTTGTTATCATTCCAGTCAATTTCATCTATATGTTTTCCAAGAATAAAAATGTCATTTTTTGCAATCGTTGCAACAAGTTTACTTTTTACTGGAAATTGAATTACATTATCACAATTTCTTTTTCTTTCAACTGCTTCCCAAAAAGTAACCATTCTACTTTTTAACAAATTAGATTCATTTAAGTAAACCACCAAGTGATGGTTATTTCTCGGATTTACATACTGATTTATATTTTCTTTTAGTTTTTCTGCCCCTCCTATATTTTCTCTAATTCTAACTTTTTTGATAGGAACAGGGTTACCATTTCTATTAGGTAAAAATATTTGAGGTTGCTTTATTCCGTTTTCATCAACTACAAAAAAAGTTTCCTTTGGTATTTTTCCTTTAATAAAACCACCTATTTTGTTAATTCTTTGTAATATCAGAAAACGAATTGTATCATCAACAATCTTGTCTAAATGCTTTTCTGTGGTTAAACTTTCCAAAGGTTTTCTGATATGAAATGCTTTTTGTGAGTTTGGGGCTTTTCTTAACCCATAAATAAATTCTTTATGCAATTGCCCTCTTGCAGCAACACCAATATTTTTATAAACTATTCCATTTTTTTTGGTTTTATGCGTTCTAATTGTAAGTAAATTTTGATGTTTTTTATGAGATACTAAAATTTGTGCTATAGCGTTTTCAGCATCTTGTCTAAAATTCAGCCAAGGATCAGGAAAATCTTTTAAATCATAGTTTTTATGGTATCTGTTTCTTTTACTTAATTCTTGTAAATGACTTCTTGTTGCACAAGCCATAACCAAAGCATCTATGGCATGATGTCTGTGGTCATCTCTTGTTTTTGTTTCATCTTTCGGGTTTAAAATACTATTTAATCCCCATTGATGCCTTAAAGCAGCTGTCATTTGGCCCGGTGCTACCATTACATTAGAGCATATTTTAGATAAATAATTTTTAGCCTCCTTACTTATAAATCTAGTGTCATTTAATTGTCTACTTATAAAATCTTCATCGTGTTTTTGTTTTACAAAGTGTTTAAATTTTTTGTAAGCATTTGGGTAACTTGGGTATTTGTCTTTAAAACAGCTTAAGGCTTGCAATTTTATAGCCTCCCATTTTTTTTCTCCTTGTGCACTATAAAATTCAAAAGGTGTTCTATTACCTTTGGCTCTGTTTTCATCTGCAAAACATAGCGTTTTATTAGTAAAGCTATCATTTAAAGACCTGCTCCAAGGAAAAATATGTTCTATTTGTACTTCTCCTGTAAAAAGTTGGCTTATAGTAATCGTTTTACCGGTAAATGGGCAAGTATGATTACATTCTTCCCATAATTTATATTTTAAAATATTGATATGGTTAGTACGTTGATTTAATTTTTCTAATTCATCTTTTATTCTATCGTTTTCTTTCTCTAAAAACTGTTGTTTTCTTCTAGTTTCTCTACGATTCTTTTTAGATGTTTTTAAATCTCTGGCTAATTCTACTTTTATTTCATTGGGTTTGCCATAAGCATCAATAATTTCGTTTACTAATTTTCTTATTTCAAACAATGCTGTTATAACAACAGGGTTTTTAATTTTTTGTATTTCTCTATCAGAATTTATATCAACAGGTAATTTGTCTAGTATGCTAGCTGTTTCAATAGCACTACTATGATGATATAGTTTTTTTAATTGTTGTTCTGTACAATTAAATTCAATTTTTAGCATATTTTTTAAAGGTGCTATATAGCCACCTATAATATTAGAGCGTATTATTTCTGGTACATTATCTAATACAAAATACTTATGGTCATCCCAATTTTTACCTAATACATTTCTTACTCCGGCTAAACCAACTGCAATATCATACATAAAACCTTTTTCTAAAAAAGGTAATATATTATTGATTGCTTTTCTACTTAAATTAGCATAGCCATCTTTTAAATTAAACTTAGATATTTTAATGGCCTTTTCTTCATCAAAGCCCCAATGTTTTATAGCGTATTCTTTTAATTTTTCTCTGTCATCAAAGAAAGATAGTACGTGCCAAATATTCTCTTTTTCTTTTTCGGAAAATTCAAACCATTTATTACCAAAAAACTTTTTATTCGATAGATTACTAATAGTGTGAGATCCTACTATTTTATCATCGTCTTTGTAATTAAACTGATAACTTCCATCTAATTTACCAATTACTTTTCTAATTTCTTTAAAGTTAATTTTTTCTTTAGACAGTAATAAGTCAATAATTTTCTTTCTCTCTTCTTTTGTGATTTTTTGTTTAACTCCATTAACATCATAAGAAAGTGTATTTATCCATTGATAAACTCTAAACAATTCAAAAGGAATTGCACTTATAGGGCACTTTGTCTTTTTAGGCTCAAAAGAACAATAACCCACTAAATGTTTTTGAGAACGTAAAGGTCTTTGGTGAAACAAAACTCCATCTTCTTTATAACCATCTTTTTTTCTACCACCTAGTATTGTTTTTAAATTAGAATCTAACTCACTATGATATTGTTTTTGAAACTCCCAAATAGTTTCAAATTCATCAATATACATTTGTCTTGTAGTATATCTATTTCTAATACGTTCTAGTTCGCCAGAAAAAGGTTCACTTTCTTTGGGCTGTATACTATGTAAAAAAGAACCTAGAGTTTTATTTTGTTCAATACTTTTTAATGTATCACTAATTCCTATTTTACCTATTTTAGCGTCTCCTTTAAATATTGTGCTCGTTTCTTTCACATCAGCACCAGCACTTCTACTATTACTTAAAAAACCTCTTCTTTGTATCATGTGGTAAAAGATTCTACCCAATTCTATCAAAGAAATTTTTTCTTGTATTGCTTTTGCTCTTAATTCATAAGGGTTTAATTGAAACCACTCCTTTATGAGTGCATTTTTAAAAATATCAGTTCCATTCCAATCTTTTACTAAAGTAGGTGAAATAGGGCATAAGTTGTGTTTTGCTAGTTCTTTTAATAAATAACGTTTACGAAGTCTTCTTCTAAAAATTTGTCGTCTAACTCCCCTAGCTTCTGTTCTGCTAGCATTTTTTGAGGTTTCTCTACCTTCGCCTTCACCTAAGTTAACAACACCTTCAGGGAAAATTCTACTTCCCATTCCTAAAATAGAATCATTTTCTGTATCTATTAAAGCCCAACCAATAGAGTTAGTTCCTAGATCTAATCCAAGTATTTTATTCATGTCTTTTTCGCAATTTTTGTAATAAGAACAATAAAATTAATAAAATTTTATGAATAATTAATAAAATCTTATTACTTTTACTTTAGATTAAAATTTCTAATCTTTAATCTTATCACAATAAGGCTATATGCCGTAGATGAAAATCTTTAGTCCTGCTTCGGTAGGACTTTTTTTATGCTTTAAAAAAAAACAAACATAATATATACATAGTAAAAACTATTCAAGACCAAATTATCCTCACAATTATAATCAGTCTTACTTTTTTAATCCTTTTAGTATGTATCCTGAGCGCAGTCAAAAGGTCAATGGAAAAAAGTAAAGAAGAAAAAAACTACCTATAAAACATTATTAATCAATAAAATATTTTCAAGTTTATATAGCTATATGCATTTCATTAAATCAAGTTAAAATCCCCTACAAATAAAAAAACTTAATAAACCCTCACAACCCGACATACT
Source organism: Polaribacter sp. M10 (assembly GCF_054968445.1). Lineage (NCBI taxonomy): Bacteria > Pseudomonadati > Bacteroidota > Flavobacteriia > Flavobacteriales > Flavobacteriaceae > Polaribacter > Polaribacter sp. M10. Next base: position 16,486 of record NZ_JBSSBG010000023.1, on the reverse strand, counting down.
TTTCGTTTTCGTAAAAATTCAATTTTTATGGAATGGCAAGCGTCCAAAGAGGACAGAGCGTTAAGAAAATGTCCAGTGGACATTTTTAGCGAATGGGCCAGCCTGCGCCAGGTGTTTGGACGCGATAATGGAATAAAAAGTAGAATTTCAGAAAACTAAAATAAGTCTAGATTTTTTTGTTACTTTTTTCATCAATGGAAAAAAGAAAAGAAGAGAAAAAAAATATAAATTAATTACAAATAAACAACCCGTCATACCTATAATTTCAGTAGTAATTCAAAAGAAATGAAACGGCTAAGTGTCCAAAAAGTGGAACGATCTGGACACGGTAGTGGAGTTTCTTGTAGAATTCAATGAAATTGTAGTAAGTCTAGATTTTTTTGTTACTATTGGAATTTATCCTGAGCGCAGTCGAAGGGTCAATGGAAAAAAGTAAAGAAGAATAAAACAATATAAAAGAGAATAATCACACCAAAAACCATTAATTTTTACAATAATATCTTCAAGACTATAGCACTATGTATATGGCATTAAATCAAGTTAAAATCCCCTACAAATAAAAAAACTTAATAAACCCTCACAACTGACATATCTATAATTTCAGTAGCAATTCAAAAGAAATGAAACGGCTAAGTGTCCAAAAAGTGGAACGATCTGTACACGGTAGTGGAATTTCTTGTAGAATTCAATGAAATTATAGTAAGTCTAGATTTTTTTGTTACTATTGGAATTTACCCTGATCGCAGCCAAAAGTTCAATGGAAAAAAGTAAAGAAGAACGAAAAACACCACCAAAAAACAATTGTTTTAGGTATAATATACAAATCCCTAGCACTATAAAAATGTCCCTAAATCAAGGCAAAAATTACCTGCAAATAAAAAAACTTAATAAACCCTCACAAACCGACATACTTTTCGTTTTCGTAAAAATTCAATTTTTATGGAATGGCAAGCGTCCAAAGAGTGCAACGGTCTGGACGCGATAATGGAATAAAAAGTAGAATTTCAGAAAACTAAAATAAGTCTAGATTTTTTTGTTACTTTTTTCATCAATGGAAAAAAGTAAAGAGTAAAAATAATCTCACAGAAACATTAGTTTGTACTATGACAAGTCTATATATTTTTGGTTCTTTTGGAATCTATCCTGAGCTCAGTCGAAGGATCAATGCAAAAAAAGTAAATGAATAAAAATAACCACTAAAAAAAAGGTTACCACTAATAAAATTCCAGATTTTCGTTACTATTGGAATGTATCCTGAGCGCAGCCAAAAGGTCAATGGAAAAAAGTAAAAAAAGAAAGAAAAAAAAACCCATAAATCACTCCAAAAACCACTAAAATTTCACACAAAAAAACACAAAAAAACACCACCAAAAACACCACTAAAAAAAACACCCAAATACCACTCCCATATCAGCGTCATATCAGCGTCATATTAACGTCATATAAACGTCATGTTTAGCCTACCCCAAAATCACCCCAAAAAAAGCACCAAAATCACCCTAAAAAAAGCATCAAAAATCACCCCAAAAAGAAGTCAAAAAAAAGCCAGTAACGCAAAGACTTTTTTTAAAGTAAAAAACAAGAATGAATTTACCATCCAAATAAAAAAATCAGAAGCCAAAACACCAGGTCAAAACTATTAAAACCCATAATACGAATACCGTAAAATAAAAGAAATAAAAATCACAAAACAACAATTAAAATCATAATAAAATAAGAATATGATTAAAAAATAACAAATAAATTTGGTTTGTATTAAAATAAATACTATCTTAGCCAAACTTTTTATTGCTATAAATTTCTTACACCCAAACAATTACTAGAATAAAGTAATTGTGGATATCCAAAATATCATTAGACTAATGTTTTTTTAAGGTTTGTAATACATACAAATCAATTTATGAATCAGATTGCTATGATTTCTAATACTTATATAAATCTAAAAAGTGTACCAAAGCATAGCAGTCATAATACGTTAACATTATGGCAAAGCAAAAAGGCTTTATCAAGTTACAAGGCTCCTTAGGCGGGCTCACTTTCTATCAAAGAGATGGAAATAGTATTGTAAAAACTACCGGAGGTGTAGACAAAAACAGAATTAACTCAGACCCCAATTACAGAAGAACAAGAGAAAACATGTCAGAGTTTGGGGCTTCTGCTACCGTAGGCAAAGCATTAAGAGTTGGCTTTAGTTCTATTATTAAAAGCTTTAAAGACAGTACCATAACAGGCAGAATTACCGGAGTTATGAAACGGATCAACAGCCTGGGTACAGGTTTACGTGGGCGTAGAGAATTTCAAATTCTAGACAACAAAGAAGTTTTAGAAGGCCTAGAATTCAACGAAAAAGTACCACTAAGCACGGTTTTTTATCCAGAATACACAGCACCTAACTTAGATGCCAACAGAAGCATAGCCACATGGGTAGTACCAGATTTTAATGCTTCCAATTACATAAAACCGCCAGAAGGCGCCACGCACTTTAAACTCATTTTAGTAAGTACAGTCCTTAGCAACTATACCTACAATGCAGGCCTAAAAAAGTACGAACCTGTAGAACCTACAGAAAACACGGTCAACGGAATTAACTACAGCAACGCCATACCCATAGCAGGGCAAGTAGGGGCAGACACAACACTAACTGTAGATCTAGGGTTTAGCAATGTGTTACCCAATACCGTGGGCGTAATAATGGCAACAGGAATTTTATTTTATCAACAAATTAATACCGAATTATATGAATTATCAAGTACCAACGCAATGCGAATAAGCGCTGTGGGGTAAGCAATACAAATGCAATAAAAAGTACAAGGTCGTAAGAAAACCTTAGAATCAAAAGTAGGAGGCAACCCAACAGGTAGCCTCTTTCTTTTGTAATAAACTTTTCAAAGGCAAATAAACTAAATTTTAAAACCATATTTCTACTCACAAAAATTCGCACAGATGTTTTATTCAATATTAATTTCTTAAATTCGAAACTTGAAACAACTAACAAAACAGTAATATCAAACTTGTACACAAATAGATACCCTTTTTAATAAATGTATGATATTTTTAAAAATACTAGCAATACTAGATTGTTCTCAAAAGGAGCTGTTCTTCAAAGTGCCGGTCAAAAACAAGCCAAGGCGTTTTATGTAAAAAAAGGCCTTTTAAAAAGTTATATTATCGATGAAAAAGGAAAAGAACACATTTTTATGTTTGCATCCGAAGGCTGGATCGCCTCAGATATAGAATCCCAAGCCTTTAACAATGAAACAGTACTTTTCATAGAAGCCATTGAAAACTCAGAAGTCGTAATTATAGAGGTAAGTGATTTTTCTCAATCAGAAAAAAACGTGAATGAGTTTAATTCAATTTTAGAAGCACTAACAAAAAGAATAGGTGTTATGCAAAGACGCATTTTATCGTTAATGAGTGCATCAGCTAGAGAGCGCTATGAATACTTTCTTCAAACCTATCCAGAATTACCCAATCGAGTACCTCAAAAAATGATTGCATCCTATCTTGGCATTACGCCCGAAACCTTGAGTTCGATAAGAAACAAGATTAACAAAAAGGATTAAGCACTATACTTTTATTTATTAATATAGATTAACGTCTAAAACTATTTAAAGAATAACCTTTGCACCAAGCATTTTAAATAGATAGACATTAATATTTACCACTATGTTATTTCATAAACAAAAAGTACAGTTTTCTAATACAGCCAAATTACCCACTAAATATGGTGTGTTTAACATTGTTTCATTTAAAAGTGAACAAGATTCCAAAGAACATCTAATCGTCTCTATGGGCAATTTAAGGGCAAAAGATGATGTTTTTATACGCGTGCACTCAGAATGTATAACTGGTGATGTTTTTACCTCACTAAAATGCGATTGTGGTGAGCAACTTGAAGCCAGTTTAAAGTTGATATCAGAACAAAAAGAAGGAGCCGTTATCTACTTAAAACAAGAAGGACGCGGAATTGGTCTTTTTAATAAGGTAAATGCTTATGCTTTGCAAGACGAAGGACAAGACACCATAGCCGCCAATCATTCATTGGGTTTTGATACCGATTTAAGAAAATTTGACATCGTTGCTCATGTAATTGATTTTCTGGGTGTTGCATCTATAAAACTGCTAACAAATAATCCAGAGAAAATAAAAACCATTTCTAAATTTACGGGCATTTCAACAAGTGTGCAGCCACTAAGAACTGAACCCAACAAGTATAATCTAGACTATTTAACAATTAAAAAACAGCAACTAAATCACGCACTTTAATTTCTTAATCTACATTAATGCATAACAATATGGCATGGATGACATTTGCACTATTAATTTAAAAATATAAAATATGACTACAATAGCAAATTCTAAAACATCAAAAGCAGTAAACATTTTACTTTGGATAGCACAAGGCCTTATTGCGCTAACCTTACTTTGGGCAGCATACGCAAAATTACTTCAACCTATAGAAGAAACAGCAAAAATGCTACCATGGGCATTGGATAATCCTGGACTACTTACATTTACAGGAATCGTAGATTTTCTTGGTGGTATAGGTATCATTTTACCAGCTGCTTTTAAAATTCAACCAAAACTATCTGTTTTTGCTGCATACGGAACTATTGCCCTTATGATTGTTGCAAGTATTTTTCATATTTCAAGAGGAGAAGCATCATTAATTGGCATGAATATCTTTTTCTTGTTACTTGCTGTATTTGTAGTTTGGGGACGTACTAAAAAAGCACCTATTTTACCTAAACAATAAACAAAACATGCTACCATAAATAGAAAAGGGTTTACAACAAATCAATTATATTTATGGTAGCTTATCACTTGGTACAACTGATGCATTTATTACAATGAACGGATTAAAAGACCTTAAAAAATATACAGACAAGCTACCAAAGCAGTCTAAAAAAATGCCTGTACTATTTACTTCTCATGGTAATCCTATGGATATTCCTATGAGCAAAGAAGAGCGTCCTTTTTGGATGAAATTATACCATTTAGGAAAGGAATTAAAACAGAACTATAAAGTAAAAGCAGCCTTGGTGGTTTCTGCACATTGGTGTACCAATGGTAAAACCATGGTTAATAATTCGGTGCAGCAAAAACAGATTTATGATTACTATGGCTTTCCAGAGCATTATTACGATCCAAAATATAGTGCACAAGGTGCACCAGACATTGCCAAAGAAATTACCAAATTGGTCACCACAATAGAAGAAACCGATGAATGGGGATTAGACCATGGCGCTTGGCCCATGTTAATGCACTTATTTCCAGCTGCTGATGTACCTGTATTTCAAATGAGTATTAACTACAACGCACAACCAGAATACCATTTTAACATGGGTCAGCAACTTAAATCTTTAAGAGAAAAAGGCGTTTTGGTGATTGGTAGTGGTTCGTTAATTCACAATTTAAGCTTAGTGATGCAAAAAATGAGAACAGGAGATTACTCTATTTTTGGATGGGAAACAGAGTACGATGCTTGGTTAAAACAACAACTCGAAGCTAGAAACTTTAAAGACTTAACCAATTATCTAACTAGTCATAAATTAGGCAAGCTCGCTTCTCCAACACCAGATCATTATGTACCATTGCTGTACAGCTTAGGTATGATGGACAACAAAGACAAACTAGACTTTTTTTACGAAGCAACACCTACTATTCCTGCCTTTAGCGAGCGTAGTTTTATTATTCAACCCGAAAACAGTTAAAAATACAACGCCCTAAAATGCTTTAATTTCTTATAAAGTAAAATACATTTATCCTGGCTATAGTAAATTCAACTTTTCTTTTAAAAAGGATTCCCTCTTTGCCAACTAAAATAGAATAAAGTTTTACCTAAAGCACGTACATTATAACACCTTGTAAGCACTTACAGTAAGCAAACACAGAATTTACACAACCAAACCCAATCCTTGTAAGTTTAAGTTTACTACTAAACAATCCAGAGAAATCCATACAGTTAAAATAAACATCGAAACCTGAACTTAATAATTGCCTTATGCAATTAAGGCAAGCCAATTACACGTTCTGCTGCCTCCACATACACAGTAAATAAAGGGATAAATAAGTAGGTGTAAGTGCTTTATAGTTAATTCTTTACAGTTGATATGGATCAGGTAAATTACCCTTTTATTGTCTTTTTAATCGTAAAAAGCAAATGACTAAAATCCCGATTAAAGCAATCAATTCTTGTTAGTCTATCTTTTAAATTTTATCTTTGCACCAGATGGTAAAAAAACTTAAAGACAAAAAGAACAAAAGAATTTTCAGTTTTAACTTTCTTGTTTTCCGAAACCAGTCGGATAAATTCATTCCTCCTACCATTTAATCTCCTTTTAAAATTATCCTTATTTAAGTAAAAGTGTTTGTAATACAACACTATATTTTTACATATATAAGTCATTTCTAAATGTTGTGAGCTATCAGTGTTCACAACAAACAAGCATTCATATAAACCAGTTAAAAATAAAATGAAACTAGTATCTATTAAAAGACAAACAAAAATAGAAAGTAGGTATTCACCTAAAATGGGAGTACTCACAACCTCTGTAACATACATAAAAAAACAAATGCTAGGCGTGTCTATAAAAACGCTTTATAAGTATAGAGAAACATACCATGGCAGAGTAAAAGATTGTAAAGATTGTAACCTATTTGTATAAAAAAAACAAAAAATGAAAGTATTAGTTATTGGAGCCGGTAATATGGGCTTAACCTACGCAGAAGGTATGTCAACTTCTCCTTTGCTTAGCAAGCATAAGTTAATGATATATGATACCGATTCAATTAAAATAGAGAGTTTAAACAAAGACCCTAGGTTCAACGCCTATCATCTTTTAGACGATTGTTTACCCAAAGCAGACATTGTATTTATTGCTGTAAAACCTTATCATAGCGATGATTTGTTCGAACAGATGAAACCCATGTTAAATAATCAGCAAATCTTTGTTTCTTTAATGGCTGGGGTTACTATAAAAACAATCCAACAAAAATTAGGCTCTAAAAAAGTAATCCGTACCATGCCCAACTTACCTGCTCAAGTAGGTAAAGGGGTTACCTCTTATACAGAATCTAAAGCCGTTTCTAAAGTAGAACTTATTCTTGTTCGCAATTTATTAGACACCACTGGTACATCAATTCACGTAGAAACCGAAAACTTTATCGATGCCTCTACAGGTATTTCTGGTAGTGGTCCTGCTTATGTGTTTTATTTTATGCAGTCTATGTTAGAAGCTGCTCTAAAAATGGGCTTCTCAGACTACGATTCAAAAATACTGGTAAGCAACACCTTTGAGGGGGCCATAGAATTATTTAACCAAGCAGACCTAACACCAGAAAAGTGGATCAATCGTGTCGCTTCAAAAGGAGGCACAACTCGAGCTGCAATAGACTCTATGGAAGATAATAATGTAAATCAACTAATTAAAAATGCGGCCTATGCTGCGTTTGAAAGAGCTATAGAATTAGGTAAAGAAAATTAAATATAATGAGTCAACAAATAAAACGTGTGGTTGTAAAAGTAGGAACCAACGTGCTTACAAATAAAGATAATAGAATATTAGGCCCTGTATTACGAGAACTGGTAAGACAAATTGCAGTTTTACACGAAGATGATATCAGTGTTATACTAGTATCCTCAGGATCTGTTATAGCTGGTAAAGAAATATTAGGAGACATAAAGATAAAAGATAAATCTACCAGAAGACAAGTGTATTCTTCTGTGGGGCAACCTCGTATGATGCGTCATTATTATCAAATAGTACATGATTATGGCATGCGTTGTGGACAAATATTAGCCACAAAACGTGATTTTGATCCGGGCAAACACCGCGAAAATATGATAAGCTGTTACGAAGGATTGTTATCAGAAGGCATTATACCAATTGCTAATGAAGATGATGCAGTATCCTTAACAATGTCTATGTTTTCGGATAATGATGAATTGGCTAGTTTGGTTGCAGAACTTCTAGATGCAGATTTATTAATCATTCTTTCCGATACAGATGGCTTATATACAGGTCATCCAGACGACGATGAATCCGAAATTATAAGCGAAGTAAAAACCACAGAAAACGTAGAGCAGTATGTGCAATCTTCTAATAAAACCGAAGGCGAAGGAAGAGGGGGCATGGCATCTAAATTAAAAGTAGCCAAAGGTACTGCTAACAAAAACATTACAACCTACATAGCTAATGGTAAACAAGATAATGTAATTGTAGATATCGTTAACGATAAAGATGTAGGTACTAAATTTATTACTGCTGAATAATAATTACTAAAAAATTAATGAAATGAAACTTTTAAATACTGATATAAAAAACAAGGTTTTAAAATCAATGATAGAGATTTTAGAGCACGAACGTGAGCATATTATTGCAGAAAACAAAAAAGACTTAGAGGCTTTTCAAAGAGAAGATCAAGCGCTTTACGATAGACTTGTTGTAAACAACAAGAAAATAGATGAAATGATTACAGCCGTAAAGGAAGTAATGCAACAAGAAGATCCTGTTGGTCAAGAAATATCCAACAGAACCTTAAAAAACAATCTTAATATCGTAAACACCACAGCTCCTTTTGGTACCATTCTAATCATCTACGAATCTAGACCAGATGTTACCATAGAAGCTGCAGTATTGGCCTTTAAAGCCAATAATAAAATTTTACTAAAAGGGGGTAAAGAAGCCTACCATAGCAACATGGTTTTAGAAAAATGTTGGCACCAAGCGTTAACAGCAAATGGCCTTTCTAAAGATTGGATTAAACTATTGCACCTTAAACGCGAAGAAACACAGCAATTTTTAAAAAACCCAACAGAACCTTTAGATTTAATTGTACCTCGTGGTGGCGAACGTTTAATTAATTTTGTAAAAACCCATGCAACTTGCGCTGTATTAGTAAGTGGTAGAGGTAATAACTTTTTATACATTTCCGAGCATGCAGATTGGAGCAAAGCCGTAAACGTAATTATCAATGCCAAAACAGATAAAATTTCAGGTTGTAATGCATTAGACAAAGTTTTAATCAATAAAAACCTTCCAGAATACGAAATAAAGTTAAAAATGCTTCAAGAAAAACTAGAAATGCACAATGTAGAAATTCTAGTAGATGATCAAGTAGCTCATATTCTTTCGCAAAAAGAAAAAGTGAGCAACCCAGAAATCTGGTATCAAGAGTTTTTAGCTTTAAAAATAGTAATTGGCCAAGTAGACACTTTACAAGAGGCTATAGATACTATCAATAAGTTTTCAGGTAAACATTCTGCAGCTATCATTACCGAAAACAAAACAGAAGCCATTAACTTTATGCAAAATGTAGATAGTGCTGCAGTATATCACAATGCTTCTACAAGATTTACAGATGGTGGTCAAATGGGGGTTGGTGCAGAACTAGCAATTAGTACAGACAAACTTCATCATAGAGGTCCATTAGGATTAAAACAACTGGTTACCAACAAATACTATGTTTTTGGTGATGGACAGGTAAGAATATAAAAATACTTCTGTTTTAAAATATTACCATAATAGTTTACAATTTGTACTCATTATGTCTAACCAATAATTTAATAGTAATTAAATCTATTACCATAAAACAAGTTAGGCATAATGAGTATAAATAATTTATAAGGTTTTTGCAACTGCATTTCTATGCATTAAACCCCATTCTATCATCACATCTAAAACACTTAGAATGTTTTTACCAGACTCCGTTAAATGATATTCAATTCGCACAGGTGTATCATCGTAAACGGTTCTTTTAACCACACCATTCAGTTCTAATTCTTTTAGTTCTTTAGACAGCATTCTTGGCGTTATTTTATCAATATTTCCTTTAATATCCTTATACCTATGATTGCCATACAATAACGATGCAATTATCGGCAATTTCCATTTTCCGCTAATTACGTTTAAGGCATCATTAATCGCCAATACATATTGCTTAGGACATTTTTTTACTTCAGAGATTGTGTTAAAATCACTCATAATTAAACTATTATATATTTACTATACTTTTGTATAGTAATATTTATTTGTAACTAACTATACTTTATATAGCAAAAGTATTACTTTTGAAATAGTGTTCAAAATAAATAATAATAAAAATGATTTTAATAACAGGCGCAACAGGCGAATTCGGTAAACATACCGTTAAACAATTAATAGCAAAGGGGGTAAGCTCCTCAGATATTTCGGTACTTTCAAGAAGTGAGGAAAAAGCAAACCATTATAAAGCAGACGGAATTACCGTTAAAATAGGAGATTACACCAATTATGATTCTTTGGTAGAAGCTTTTAAAGACGTAGATAAATTGTTATTTATTTCTAGTAGCGAAATAGAAAACCGTGCAGAGCAGCATCTAAATGTAGTAAATGCAGCCAAAGAAGCAGGAGTAAAGCATGTGGTATATACGTCATTTATGAGAAACCAAGAACCAGATAATTCTGCTATTGCTTTTTTACAAGATTCGCACTTAAAAACCGAAAACTGGCTAAAAGAAAGTGGTATTACTTATACTATTTTACAAAATGCTACTTATCTAGATATGCTTCCAATGTTTATAGGAGAACAAGTATTAGAAACAGGTATAATTTTGCAACCAGCAAAAGAGGGGAAATCTAGTTTAGTATTAAGACAAGAATTGGCAGAAGCTGCAGCTGTGGTATTAACCTCTAATGGGCACGAAAATAAAACGTATCCACTAGTAAACCATCAAGCAATTTCTTACCAAGAAGTTGCAGAAACTATTGCTCAAGTTACAGGTAAAAGCATTAATTATCAATCGCCTTCAGCAGAAGAATATCAAGCTACATTAAAATCGTATGGCGTACCTGAAGAGTATATTGGTATCTTTACAGCGTTCTCGGTAGCACAAGCCAATGGTGAATTAGAAATGTCCGATAATTCCTTAGAGCAACTAATAGGCAGAAAACCAACCACTCCTAAAGAATTTTTAACCCATCTATACGCTTAAAATGAAGCGTACAAAGTTTCTACAATTAGCAGGACTAACCGCATTACATTTGCCTATGATATCCGCCTTAAATAAATTAGAAACCATAACAGATTCTTTTACCAATTCTAAGCGAATGCCTGTCCTTTTTTTAGGACATGGCTCGCCTATGAATGGTATTGAAGACAATGAGTTTGTGAGAGAGTTTAAAAAGCAAGGGCAGCAACTAGACAAACCCAATGCTATTATTGTCGTTTCTGCGCACTGGGAAACAAACGGAACTTTCGTTACAGCCATGCAAAACCCTAGAACTATTCACGATTTTGGCGGATTTTCTAAAGAGTTATTCCAAGTACAATATCCAGCACCTGGACATCCAGAATTGGCTAAAGAAATCTCAGAATTTATCAATCCAGCAGGATCCGTTCATTTAGATGATAAATGGGGATTAGACCACGGAGCTTGGACAGTTGTTAAACATCTATTTCCTAAAGCAGATGTACCTGTTATTCAATTGAGTTTAAATTATAGGATGGCACCACAGCAACATTACAACTTAGCACAACAATTAAAAAAACTAAGAGATAAAGGTGTGCTTATTGTTGGTAGTGGTAATATTGTTCATAATTTGCGAAGAATAGACTTTAGAAAAATCAACCAAACCTATGGTTATGATTGGGCAATAGAAGCAGATAACAAAATACAACAATGGATTTTGGAAGGAAATCACCAAAACCTTATTGACTTTAAAAAGCAAGGCCAAGCTTTTAACCTAGCCATTCCTACACCAGAGCATTATTTGCCCTTATTGTACACCTTAGGATTAAAAAGTAAAAAGGATGATATTTCAATTTTTAACAACAATCCTTTAGGAGGTTCACTAACAATGACTAGTGTAAAATTTGGATAACAAGTAGATAATAGTACAGGTAACCAACAATCATAACAAAAACCCTTCCATTGTGCTAAAGAGTACAATTGAAGGGTTTTTATCCATAAACAAGCTATTCATTCTAAATTTGTTACTCTAAGAGCAGTCTAAAGAACTCTACAAGGTAAATTCCATTGCTTTTTCTTTACAAAATGATAGTATTAACATCATAAACATTTCACATAAAAAGACTAGTTTCAAGCAACTAAAGACTACCTTTGACCCCAGATCTTATCATCGGATAAGTCTCAACTAAAACAATAAAATACTATGAATTCAATATATACAGAGGCTAGTTTTCAGAATATGCAAAACGTAGCCAATCGTTACGGAATTAGCGTAAACGCAGTAACAGATTTAACACAAGCCTTAATGCAAAGTGGAGGCAGCATGGCACAATTTAACATACCTGAATTAGGGGGTGGAGGCCAATGGATGTTGGGCGGAATGACCATGGTAGGCGATATGTTTAACAACGGATTAAAAGCCACTGTAGATGGCCTATGTTACGAACTATCAAACATGATCAATCAAGGAAACATCCAATACAAACCCTTACCAAAAACCAATACAAAAAACGGATTCATGTCTGGTAATGCAGGCAATTGGTGGGGAGATTTAGGGTTTCCGAATTCAACAGGAAGTCAGAACAATACCAGTTATGCTATTTTTTCTCAAATCAATCGTTTGGCCATACAAGAAAATGGTAAAGTAACCGTTTTTGATACTTTAGATCATCAAATAGGAGGTACGGGTCAACAACAAGGAGGTTCGTATTCGGTATCTTTCACCAGTCAATATGGTAATGTAGACTTAAACCAGTTGCCGATTGTTTCTGGAGGAGAGCATCTAAAGAATACAAATGCGGCACCTAACAATACCAATTACAACCAAGAACCACAAGCGGTAGTAGAGCAATCAGCACCAATGCCAGAAGTTGCCCCATTCAATAATAATGCGAATAGTTTTGAAGAAGATATCTTTATAAAAATAGAGAAAATTGCAGGCTTAAAGGACAAAGGCATTTTAAGCGAATCCGAATTCGAAAACAAAAAAGCGGAACTCTTAAGTAGATTATAATCCAACTAAAAAAATAGAACTATTTAAAACACCAAACATTGTATTACCAATGTTTGGTGTTTTTTTGTTGTAGAATAAGTGAACAAAAGCAAATCTTTCATGTTATTTTTATGATTTTTAAAGGTTAATGGAAGTGAATCCTTTTTTACAACTAGTATAAGAAACTAGCATTTAATTTGTATACTAAGCATCTATAAAAATGAAAACTAATTATAATTCCCTATTTTTGTGTACAAACTACACATAATGAGCAAGCAATCAATAAAACTTTCCGTAGACGCAGTGGTATTTGGGTACGAAGAAGGCAATATTTCTGTGTTACTAATAAAAAGAAAGTATGCTCCCTTTGAGGGGCAATGGGCAATCCCTGGTGGTTTTGTTTTAAACGATGAATCTTTAGAAGAAGCTGTAGAGAGAGAATTATTTGAAGAAACAGGAGTTCAAATTAATTACCTAGAACAACTTTACACATTTGGCAAACCCGATAGAGATCCAAGAGGTAGGGTAGTGTCTATAGCCTATTTTGGATTGGTAAGACCCAATGCTTTTAAAATTATGGCATCTACAGATGCAGAACAAGCCCATTGGTTTTCTATAAATGAACTACCAGATCTTTCTTTTGACCACCAAGAGATTTTAGAGGCTGCTATTAAAAGATTACAAGGTAAAATAACCTATGAACCTATTGGATTTGAGTTACTAGATAAAAAGTTTCCGTTTTCTGATTTAGAGAAGCTATACGCAACTCTTTCGGGTAGAGCTATTGATAGACGTAACTTCAGAAAGAAAATAATTGGATTAAATGTATTGGATGAGCTAGAAGAAAAAGTATCGAAAGGTTCTGGTAGACCTGCCAATTTATTCCAGTTTAACCAAAAAAGATACTTCCAACTTAAAAAGGAAGGAATTATTTTTGAAATATAAATACCTTAAAAACAAAATAATAAGTAATTAGCGTAAAAATAACACAAAATATATTTGGTGGTTAATTTGTTCTAATGTATGTTTGTGTTATAATTACGCAAACACTATTATGATGAACGCACTATTATTAACAGACGGATACAAAACAGGACACCACCAACAATATCCGAAAGGTACAACAGAAGTATATTCTAATTGGACACCAAGAAGCAACAAATACGCTCCAAATGGATGTGATAAAGTAGTATCTTTTGGTCAACAATATGTTTTTAAATGGTTGCATAATTATTTTAATGAATATTTCTTTTCCAAACCTAAAGAGATTGTTTGTAATCAAATCAAAGAAGAATTATCAATGTATTTAGGTACAGAATATGATGTAACTCATTTTGAAAAACTTCACGATTTACAATACCTTCCAATAAAAGCAAAATCATTACCAGAAGGTGTAGAAGTTCCGGTTCGTGTACCCATGCTAACCGTTGTAAACACAAATAAAGACTTTTATTGGATTACTAATTTCTTAGAAACAATACTCTCAACAATGCTTTGGCAACCAATGACTTCTGCTTCCATAGCATTGCGATATAAAAGAATTTTTAAGAATTGGGCTTTAAAAACAGATAAAGAAAATATCGCTTTTATTGATTTTCAAGGACATGATTTTTCTATGAGAGGCATGGGAGGTTTGCAAAGTGCAGTTTCTTCAGGAATGGGACATGCAACCGTCTTTTTAGGTTCAGATACCTTACCAGTAATTACTAGCTTACGCAATTATTACCATGCAAAAGGTTTTGTTATTGGTTCTGTAAATGCTACGGAACACTCTGTGATGTGTGCAGGAACCAAAGAGGATGAAATAGGTACATTTAGACAATTAATGGAAACTTATCCAACAGGTATATTATCTGTAGTTAGCGACACTTGGGATTTATGGAAAGTTCTTACGGTATATTTACCTCAGTTAAAAGAAGAAGTGTTAGCGAGAGATGGTAAATTAGTGATAAGACCAGATAGTGGAGATCCTGTAGAAATCATTTGTGGAGAAACTAAAACACCAGGGGCAGAGTCGCCTAAAAACAAAGGTGTGGTAGAGTTACTTTGGGATTTATTTGGAGGGACTATAAATGCACAAGGGTTTAAAGTTTTAAACCCACACATTGGTGCTATTTACGGAGACAGCATTACTACAGAAAGAGCAGAAGAAATTTGCAAACGTCTTTACAGTAAAGGATTTGCAACTACAAACGTGGTTTTAGGAATCGGTTCATTCACCTATCAATTTAATACCAGAGATACTTTTGGGTTTGCAATGAAAGCAACTTCGGTTGTTGTAAATGGAGAACGAAGAGAAATCTTTAAAGACCCAATTACAGATGATGGCGTTAAAAAATCAGCTAAAGGATTGGTAAAAGTAGTGATTAAAAATAAGGAATATGTTTTAATTGATAAAGTAACTCCTGCAGAAGAAAAGAAAGGAGCTTTACAAGTAATTTATCAAAACGGCCAATTTAAGAATCAAACGAACTTAGAAGAAATAAGAAATCAAATTAATAAAACCCTTTAAATATATAAAACGATGAACTATCAAATAGATACTTTTAAAGATGGTCAGGTTACTGCCAAAATACTTGATACTGGGAATTTAGACATTAAAATTAGAGGGAATAGCTACGAAGATTTATTCAAAATAGCAGCTATAAAAGAAGCTTGGGATGCCGAAAATACAACAAATAAAACAGCAATCACCACCTTAACCCTCTACTGTTTAATTGGGCAACGTTCTGATAGAAGATTCAATAAAGGGGCATCTTTTGATTTAAAAGTAATCACAAATTTTATCAATACCATGAAATTTGATAAAGTGTCTCTATTGCATCCGCACAGTGCTATTTCATTGGCTTTAATACATAATTCTGATATAATAACGCATTTTAAATATGTAGAAAAAGCCTGTAAAACTATTGGAAATCCAGTATTAGTAAGTCCAGATGCAGGCGCTTATAAGACAACGCATGAAATAGCAGAAAAACTAAAGGCAGACTTAGTACCTTCTAATAAAGTGAGAGTAAATGGGGTTCCTGTAATTTATATTCAGGGTAATGTTAAAGGGAAAGATTGTTTAATAGTTGATGATTTGGCAGACGGAGGAAGAACCTTTCAATTCTTAGCCCAAGAATTGAAGTCTCAAGGTGCAAATAAGGTTTTTTTATATGTTACACATGCACAATTTAACTATGGTTTTGATGCATTAAAAGAAACCATAGACCATGTATATTGTACCAATAGCTTTAAAGATATTGATAATGACTATGTGACACAGTTTAAAGTGATTTAAACTTTGAAAGGTGTTTAAATACTTTATTATCTGCATATTACCAACAATATAAATTCCGATAAATACTAGATCATTAGATGCATAAAAATAATAATATCAAAAAAATAAAATATTTATTTGTAATTATTCCAAAACTTAGTACATTCGCGCACCTTTACTAAAAAAGGGAGTTGTTATACAACAAAAGCCGATGTAGCTCAGCTGGCTAGAGCAGCTGATTTGTAATCAGCAGGTCGTGGGTTCGAGTCCCTCCATC
>NZ_JBSSBG010000022.1:0-48874 GCF_054968445.1 Polaribacter sp. M10 | reverse complement strand
GGATTAGTAGCCCCATCTATTTCAGATCCACCTGTAGTGGAATTATTCGCATTTGAAAACCATTGATAAGAAGGAGTACCTGTGCCATTTGTATAAGTAACTTCTAAAGTAGTTGCATTACCATTGAGACAAACTTCAGAAGACAAAGGTTGAGTTGTGAAAATTGGAGCTTCGTTAATTATTAAAGTAGAAACTTGACTGGTAACTTCACAACTAGATTCAGGTTGAGAAACCACTACATAATAATAAAAAGTGCCAACTGTATCTGTTGAAGGTGTATATGTTTGAGAATTTGCTCCTGTAATAGCTTTTCCTCCTGTATTTGAATTACTATTATTTGAAAACCATTGATAGGTTTTAGTAGAGCTTGTTCCTCCAGATACTTCAACTGTTAAATCAGCAGGAATAGCGCTTTTACAAAGTTCTTGACTAGCAATTGGTTGTGTGTCAATACTTGGGTCAGCAATTACTTTTACTTGGTAGACATCACTTTTATCAGAAGAACACCCATTGCCATCTAAAGAGACTTCAACGTAAAAGAAAAAATCACCAACAGTCGTAAAAGTAGCAGGAGTATATGTACTTTGAGTTGCTTCGTTAATAGGAGTTCCACCTTCTACAGAATTTGTAGCGTTACTATACCATTGATAGGAAGGAACTCCAGTTCCACCAGTGTAAGTTACTTCAAATTCATCAGCTGTTCCATCAACACAAAGTGTTTGTAGAGCGGATGCATTATCAATAGTTAGTTGAGGATTAACATCCACTTTGGCAGTATTAGAGATAATTTCAGAACAGCCACCAGAGGTAAAAGAAATTACAGCATAATAATAGTTAGAACCTACAGTATTTGTAGGTGGATTATAAGTATTAGAAGTAGCATCAGTAATGGCAGTTCCATTAGTTTTGTCATCAACAGTATTAGAAAACCATTGATAGGTAGGTGCTCCAGTTCCATTAGTATAAGTTACTTCTAGAGTTGTTGCAGCTCCATTTAAACAGACTTCAGAAGGTGTAGGTTGTGTTGTTATAATTGGAGAAGGATTCACAGTGATTATAAAGTCGATTGCATCACCTTCACAATTTCCTAATTTAGGAACTACAGTATAAATTAAAGATTCTGAGGTATTTCCAGAGTTTACTAATGTTTGTGGCGGTATTGTATTGGAAGTGCCATTAGTTGTAAAACCAGTAATATTTCCACTTGAAACAGCTGTCCAAGTATAAGTTGTACTTGGATTATTTGTGTTTAATACTATTTCTTTAGTATTTTGACCAGAACAAATTTCTTGTGTTGTATCCGTATTTGTAATTTCTGGTTTTTCAAAAATTTCAAAAGTTTGCGTTGTTGTGTTAGAAATGCCACACTCATTAGTAACCTCTAACTTTACTTCATGAATACCTGGAGTATCATAAACAATATTTCCAGGATCTAGGGTATTAGCAGTTGAAGGGTTACCTCCTGTAAACGTCCAGTTGTACGAAATACCTGAAGTGTCTGATGTACAATTCTCTACAGTTGCCACAGGATTTATGGTTGCTATACCACAAAAATTTTGAATAGGACTAATACTTACTTTAGGGGGCTTTTTTACATCTATAATCTTTGTATTAGTTTCAGTTCCACAACCTGTGGTTACACGTTGTGTAATGGTATATTTTCCAGGTTTATTGAATAAAAATTCAGGGTTTTCAGAAGCTGCATCAGTTCCGTTTGTAAATTCCCAATCAGATACATTTCCACAATTATCTTCAGCATAAGCAATAGACCAATTATAAGAAGCTGTGCTACATAATTCAGATTGGTCAGTGGTGTTGTTAGCTTTAACAGCTAAAGGAATACAACCTTCTTCGTTGTTTACAGAAAAAGTTGGTGTTATTTCTGGTTCTATACAGATTTCTTTTTCAGATTCTACTAATCCACATTGTGTATCTATAGAAAGTTTAACCATATATTTTCCTGATTCTGTAAACTGATATGAAAAATCTTCAGCACTATTGATAGAAAAAAACTTTTTTTGAACTGTGTTAAAATCAGGGTCGTTCTTTTTATCAATAATCCAAGTGATATCTGCATTTGTGAAACATTCGATACCATCACCAATAATAGATTTATTTTCAAAAAAGACAGTATTGTTAAGGCAGCTATTATCAACTGAATCAAACTCCACTGTAGATTCTCCTAAAATAACAATACTATCTGTGGTATTTGTAGTAGTGTCACAAGCATTTTTAGTATAAAGGGTAACAATAAATTCACCATTAGGTTGTGTACAACTACTTTTTTGATATTCATGAGTAAGTTGTTGTTCTGTAAAGACAGGATCGTTTAGAAGTTGTTCTTGGCTTATCGTTTTTGTAGGTGTTCCATCACCAAAATCAATTTCGTATGTGGTTTCTTTAGAGTTAGATTCAAAACCACTAATACCAAAAGTTATACTAGATTTACCATCATTTGTACATATGTTTTTTGTAGCACCTGGATTTTCTAGACCTGCTGCTGGGTTACTGTCATTGATAACTCTATAGGATACTTCATTTTTACAACCATTTAGTCCTATACCTGTGATTTTCATTGTATAGTCCCCAATTTCTGTGTATGTGTAATTTGCAGGAAAAGTAACGTTTGTGTCACTATTCCCATCTCCCCAATCTACATTGTAACTACTGATGCAACTTGTATTCGAAATATCTTCGACAGTTACTTCATAACTATCAGAAGAAGATGTATTATCACAATTGCTAAAAATACTTCTATTCGTTACTGCATCTCTAAATCTTAGATCCGGCTTTTCTTTCACTCTAACCCTATTTGTAGCAGTTGCACTACAACCAAATTTATCTGTTACGGTTAATTGAACATCAAAATCACGCTGACCACAACCTAAGGCAGTATTAAATTGGTGACCTGGGTTTTTCTGAGTAGAGGTGGTGCCATCTCCAAAATCCCATAAGTAGGTGAATTCTCCATTTCCAGATTCAGTAAAGGTAAATTGTACAGTATCTCCAGCACAAGCATCGTTGTTATTGTTATCAAAAGAAAAATCTACTGTTGGTAGTGCATGTACAGTTACAATAATTTCTTGACCTGTAATATCTTTAGCTTCACCTGAAGCATCTTCAACCTTGATTAGTTTAATTGTATAATTTTCTGAATTAGATCTATTAAAAGTTATACTTGCTTCATTAGTACTTCCAGAAGAAGTAATAGTTTCTTGTGAAAGATTGTCTATTTCATAGGTAAATTTATATGGAGCTGTTCCACCCGAACCAGTGAATGTTATGGTTGTAGTTTCATTAATACAAATATCTTTATCCGCTACAGAAATAGTAGCATTTGGTTCAAATAGATTATTAAAATATAGAAAATTAATACTTTCTGTAGATGCGTTAATTAGTAGACAACAACTAATTAAAAAGATACCTATTATAAATATCTTATTTTTAAAAGTTAATAATAGTAGTTTGTGATTCACTCTATTTTGATGGCAAATAGCATCAAAAATAAATCTGAGCTACATAGCAATTTTTAGTTAATATTCTTTTTCTTCGATTCAAATATAACTAATTAAAGGCTTTTTTTATATTTTAAATTAAAATTTATATTTAAATTTTTAGCTATCAAAAGAAATATAATCATATCTACTTGTTTTGATAACTGTAGTTATATTTATAATTACTACATGTTATTTTTACTATCAGACAATAAAATTTACCCTAGGCTTACCTTTTTAGATGAAAGTTGATTTCTTTACAATAGGTATAAAATAGTTTTGCGTCTCCATTTTTTGGTTTAATCGTTACTTGTTTTTTAAGAGGTATAGCGTTTATTTACGTTGTTTTGGTTTTGTTGTTGTTTTTAATGTTTATAAATTAACTATACAACTTATACGATACTTCGTGTTTTTTGCTTATTTTAATGATTTATTCCTAATTTAGTACCCAAACAAAATTATAATATTGTTGTTATGTTTACATCTAAAGTGCTAATACTTTTTACGAGTTTGTTTTTTGTTGGTAGTGTTTTTTCGCAAGAATTACCGCCAATAAATTCTTTTAAAACTGAAGATTATGGAGCTGAAAACCAAAATTGGTCTATTTCTCAGGCAGAAAACAATTTTATTTATGTGGCAAATAACAAAGGTTTGTTAGAGTTTAATGGCGCAACTTGGCAGTTGTATGATACGCCTAACGAAACCATAATGAGATCTGTAAAAGCCTACAAAAACCAAATTTTTACGGGTTTTTATATGGGGTTTGGGTTTTGGGAGAAAAATGATTGGGGTGTTTTAGAATACAAATCTATTGTTGATGCTGAAAATGTAAAAATGCTAGATGATGAACAAATTTGGAGCATAGTTGAATTAGATGGATGGATGGTGTTTATGTCTTTACAAAGAATTTATTTGTATAACTTAACAAGCAAAGCAGTTAAAATTATCAATACAGAAAATAGGGTAAATAGTTTATCTAAAGTAGATGATGTTATTTATTTTCATGAGAGTGGCAAGGGACTCTATAAAATTGAAAACGGATTGCCTAAATTGGTTTCAGACCATAAATTAATTAAAGAAAATTTTATTGTAGACATCTTTAAAAGAGAGAACAAGTTGTTGTTGTTAACGCAAGAAAATGGTTTTTATTTTTTAAATGATAACGTTGTAGAAAAATGGAAAATTCCTTCGGATTTTATTTTTAAAGGAAAGAAGATTTATAGTGCAAAAAAATTACACGATAACAGTTTTGTAATAGGTACAATTTCTGATGGAATTATCAATATAAATACTTTTGGCGAAATTAATTATCAAATTAATCAAAGTGTTGGGTTGCTAAATAATACAGTATTATCGGTTTTCGAAGATAATGATCACAATATTTGGTTGGGTTTAGATAAAGGAATTAATTGTGTAAATAATACATCGCCCATAAAAATTTACAACGAGAAAAACGATTTTTTAGGTACTATTTATGCTTCAATAATTTTTGATGACAAGATTTATCTCGGTACAAATCAAGGTTTGTTTTATAGAAATGTGAATTCAAATGAACCTTTCAAATTTATAAAAAACACGCAAGGTCAGGTTTGGAGTTTAAAAGAAGTTGATGGTAAATTGTTTTGTGGTCATGATTCAGGAACATTTGTAATTCAAAATAAAAAAGCCAAAAATATATTTAATATTTCTGGTACTTGGGAGTTTGTAAAAATTGATGAAAATACGATAATTCAAGGTTGTTACAATGGTTTGTACGTTTTAAAGAAAAATTTGGGTTCTTGGAAATTGAGTAATAAAATAGAAGGTTTTGACAATTCTAGTAAAAGCATTGTTTTGGTAAATAAAAACAAATTGCTTGTAAACCATGAGTACAAAGGGATTTTTAAAATAGTTTTAGACAACAACTTCTTAAAAGTTTTAGAATTAGAAGTAGAAACTACTGTAGAGAAAGGCAATCATTCTAGTATTGTAAATTATAAAGGTGATATTTTATACGCCAATAAAAAAGGAATTTATAAGTATAACAAAAAGGCAGACGCTTTTACTTTAGATACCATTTACAGTAAATTAATGTCAGATGGCGCGTATGTTTCGAGTAAATTAGTGCATAATGATGATAAATTGTGGTTTTTTTCTAAAGATAATATCAAATATCTATCACCAGGTAAATTCAGTAATAAACCAGCTATAAATAAGATTTTTATTTCTCAATCTATTCCTAAGGCAGCTTCTGGCTATGAAAACATTCTTCAATTAGAAAATGATCGGTATTTAATAGGTACTTCTAATGGTTATATTGTTGTCGATTTAGCCAAAATTAATAAACCCACCAATTTCAATGTTTCTATTAATAAGATTAATTTTTTTAAAACAGATGAACCTAAGCAAGGTGTAAGTTTATTTAAGCATAAAGAATTTGAATTTATAAATAATAATTTAGAGTTTTTTTACAGTGTTCCTCTTTATAATAAGACGCTAAATATTAAATACCAATACCAATTAGAGGGCTTTAATAAAACTTGGAGTAAGCCTTCTTTTTCTAATTCCATTACTTTCGAAAACATTTCTTTTGGCGATTATACTTTTAAAGTTAGAGCCATTGTAGGAGAAGAAGTTAGTGGTAATGTAAGTAGCTTTAGTTTTAAAATAGCCAAACCTTGGTATGTTTCTAATGTTTTTGTGGCATTATATGTATTGATATGTTTGTCTGGTTTTTATCTAGTGCATGTTTTTTCTAAAAGATATTACAGAAAGCAAAGAGAAGAGTTAATTGAAAAAAACAGAAAAGAATCTGAATTAAAGGAATTAGAAAGCTCTAAAGAAATCATTAAATTAAATAATGATAAATTGAGAAGTGATATAGAAAGTAAAAACAGAGAGTTGGCTACTTCTACCATGAATATCATAAAAAAGAACGAGTTTTTAAATACCATTAAGACAGAATTGATAAATGGAGGTGAAAAAAGTATTACAAAGGTTGTTAATATCATCAATAAAAATTTAAATAATACAGACGATTGGAAAATGTTTCAAGAAGCATTTAACAACGCAGATAAAAAGTTTCTAAAAAAAGTAAAACAAAAGCACCCTAGCTTAACTCCAAATGATTTAAGGCTTTGTGCTTACTTAAGGCTTAATTTATCATCTAAAGAAATTGCGCCATTGTTAAATATTTCGCCTAGAAGTGTAGAGGTAAAGCGATACAGATTAAGAAAAAAGATGGAATTGCCTCACGATTCTAACTTAACAAACTACATTTTAGAAATATAATACCCAAACACACTTCATTTTTACCGCAACAATACCACAACATTGGTAATTTTGTTTCTATTTAGGGTAATTTTTTACCATAGAGAATCCTTGCCTATATTGGGGTTTATGCATTATTTACCTAGGTTTTTTATGATGTATGTTTTTTGTTGTGGTTAATTTTATGAATTAACTAAAATTTAACTTTAATTTTATAACAAACTATAAATATATTAATTGATGAGAAAAAAAGTCATATTGTTACTCCTTCTACTGGTGGTATTTTGTGTAAACGCACAAACTATTAATGTAAAGGGTGTTGTAAAAGATGCTAAATCTGGTGATCTATTACCGGGAGTTAGTATAATAATTAAAGGAACAACTATTGGTACTGAAACTGATTTTGATGGGCAATATAGTTTATCGAATGTAAATGAAGGTGCTGTTTTAATCTTTAGTTACTTGGGTTTTGCCCAAAAAGAGGTAACCGTAAATCAACAAGAAATTAATGTTTCATTAGAAGAGTCAGCAGAAGCTTTAGATGAAATTGTAGTGGTTGGTTATGGTAAACAAAAGAGAAAGGACGTTACTGGTTCTGTTTCTATTGTTGGAGAAGAAACTTTAGAGGTTTTAAAACCTATAGATGCTACAACAGCATTACAAGGTACAACTTCTGGTGTAGCAGTTAACCTTTCTTCTGGTGCTCCAGGAGCAAAAGTTAATATATTAATTAGGGGGGTAAGTTCTAATACAAACAACCAGCCTTTAACTATTGTAGATGGTTATGAGGGTGATTTAAATAGTATTAACCCAAATGATATTGAGTCTATTACTGTACTTAAAGATGCACAAGCAGCTATTTATGGTATAAAAGGTGCAAATGGTGTGGTTTTAGTAACTACTAAAATTGGTAGTAAAAACAAAAAAGCTACTGTTAAGTACGATTCTTATGCAGCAATTCAGCAAACTACAAAAAGGCTAGATTATTTAAATGCAACAGAATATGCTTTGGTGTTAAACGAAGCTTATGCAGCAAGTGGGCAATCATTACCTTTTACTAATGTAAGTCAATTAGGTACTGGTACAGATTGGCAAGACCAATTGTTTAACAACGCTATTTTAATGAATCATAACATCAGCTTGTCTGGTGGTGGAGAAAATGTAAAGTATTTTGTAAGTGCTTCACGTACAGAACAAGATGGTATTATTGCTAAAGAAAAATCAAACTTTGTTAGAAATAATATCAAATTAAACTTAGGTGTAGATATTAGTAAAAAACTGAATTTCTCTTTAATAGCAAACTATTATACAAGTGCTTCTCAAGGCTTTGATGGTTCTTTATTGTTTAACGGATTAAATTATGCGCCTACTTTTGGAGTAGATCAAGATGATACCAATAACTTTTTAGGTATAGAGGTAGTAAATCCTTTGTCATTATTAAGCAATACTTATGGCGAAAATAATGGAAATGGAATTGAAGGGAACTTTAAGTTACAATACAAGCCTATAGAAGGTTTAGATGTGGTTTCTAGAGTTGGTTATAAAATCTTTAACGAAAAGCAAAGATCTTTTACGCCAATTCAAAATTATGGTTCTAGTAAAGTATACAACAAAACACAAAGTTCAGTGTATCAGTTTAAAGCAACATCTACAAGAGTGCTTTGGGAAACTTTTGCAACCTACACAAAATCTTTTGATGAAAAACACAACACAAGCTTTACTTTAGGTACAAGTGTACAAAACGATTTGTTTGATGGTATTTATGCAACAGGTTTCGATGTTCCTAATAATTCTTACGATTTTGCAGACATCAGCTTAACCAATTCTCAAAGCGAACAAAGAAGTATCAACACCGGTAATAGCGATGTTAGATTAACATCATACTTTGGTAGAGTTCAATACGATTATAAAGGTAAATACTTATTCTCTGGTTTAATTAGACGAGATGGAGCATCTGTCTTTGCAGAAGATCAAAGAGTAGATAATTTCTGGTCTGTTACAACAGGTTGGAAAATGTCTGATGAAAATTTCTTAAAAGACAGCAAAACAATCTCTTTCTTAAAACTAAGAGCAAGTTATGGTACACTAGGTAATTTAGTGGGTGATAACTTATACAGATCTTTATTAAATGGAGAAGGAACTTATGTTTTTGATGGTTCTTTGGTAGATGGTACAGCGCAAGGAGGCTTGCCAAATCCGCTAGCAACTTGGGAAACAGCAGAAAAATTAGACATTGGTTTAGATATTAATTTATTTGATGATAAATTATCTTTTGTTGCAGATTATTTCGTAGAAACAAGAAAAGATTTATTAATTCAAAACTTTCCAGTTTCTGGTTTATTGGGTTCAGGTGCAGCAGGTGGTGCAAACCCAACTGTTAATGCAGGTACTTCTAAAAATACAGGAGCAGAATTGGCTATTAATTATAAAGCAATTTCATCAGATGATCTTACTTTAAATTTTGGCTATAATGTTACCTATGTAAAAAACAATGTAACTGACGTTTTAGACGATGCTTTTGTAGAGGGTGGAGGATTTGCTATTGGTAATTTAGCACCATCAAGAATGGAAGTTGGGCAACCAATTGGTTATTTCTACGGATTAGTAACAGATGGTATTTTTCAAACTCAGGCAGAAGTAGATGCTCATCCTTCTCAATCTGGTTTAGGTGCTTCTAGTACATCTCCAGGAGATATCAGGTATAAAGACACCAATAATGATGGAGTTGTAGATTTTGATGATAGAGTAAATATTGGTAACCCACAAGCCGATTTTTATATGGGCTTTAACATCTCAGCAACCTATAAAAATTGGGATTTTACTACCTATTTATATGCAGAACTTGGTAAAGATATGGTTAGAAATTTCGAACGTTTTTTACCAAATGTTAACAAACCTGCTTACTATTTAGATAGATGGACAGGCCCTGGAACAAGCAATTCTGTACCAAGACTTACAAACGATGCAACGAACAATAAGTTGTTCTCAGATTTCTTTGTAGAAGATGCTTCTTTTTTACGTTTGCAAAACATCCAATTAGGATACAATTTTGCTCCGGAGTTATTAGAAAAAGTGGGTTTATCTAAAGTTAGATTATATACTTCTATTAATAATTTATTCACAATAACAGAGTATACAGGTTTCGATCCATCTATAAATGGTGGTGCAATAGGTGCTGGTATTGATTCAGGGAATTACCCATCAGCAAGACAGTTCTTATTAGGTTTAAATGTTACATTTTAAAAAATAAAAGATGAGAAATTACAACAATAAAATAAAATTAGGAATCATCTTTATAGCCAGCTTATTCATTTTAAGCGCATGTGCAGATGAGTACTTAGACAATTCTAAAATTTACGCAGAAGATTCTGAATCTTTTTTTAATTCAGAAACAGATTACTACAATGCATTAGTAGCTGCTTACGATCCTTTACAGTATACATTTATCAATGTATTAATGGGCGAAATTGCATCTAACAACACACTTTGTGGTGGAGAGAGCGCAACAGACGTTCCTGGTTATCAACAAATTGATGATATGACGCATACACCTGTTAATGCACAACTTCAAAATCTTTGGAGCTGGATGTTTGGTGGTGTAAATAGAGCAGCATATATTATAGAATTTCAAGATAAAACAGATTTTACAGGCAAAGAAGCTATCATTGCAGAAGCACGTTTTTTAAGAGCTTATTACAATTTTGAGTTGGTAAAATGGTTTGGCGATATTCCAATAAAACCAGAAGGCCGTTTTGTTTTGGGTGATGAAAAAACAATTCCAAGATCTCCAAAAGCTGAAGTTTATGCTTTAATAGAAGAAGATTTACAATATGCAGTTGCAAACTTAACGTATACAGCACCTCAAACAGGTAGAGCTACAAAAGGTTCTGCACAAGCTTTATTAGGTAAAGTGTATTTATTTCAAGATAAATTCGAAGAATCTGCTGCAGTTTTAGATAACTTAATTCAAAGCGGAACTTACGTTTTAGAGTCTGATTACAATCAAATTTTTGAATTTGCTGGTGAAAACGGATCAGGTTCAGTTTTTGAAGTACAATACACAGATATAGAAGGTGCAGGTTTCGATTGTTTACAGTGTAGTGAAGGTAATGTAGCTGTAGGTTTTCAAGGTGTAAGAGGCTATGATGGAGATTTATTTACTTCTGGCTTTAGCTTTAATGTGCCAACTCAAGAAGTAGTAGACGAGTTCGAAGCTGGCGATAATCGTAAAGATGTTGCTATTTTAGATATCGAGGCTTGGGCTGCTTCAACTGGTGCTTCTTATACAACAGGTTATGAACATACAGGATATTTTAACAGAAAATACTTGCCAAGAAAAAGAAGCGATGAGGCTGCAGGAGATTTAAACTTAACAAATCCGAACAATTACAGAGCTATTCGTTATGCAGATGTTTTATTAATGGCTGCAGAAGCACATAATAGAAAATCTGCTCCAGATGATGCAACAGCAAAAACTTACCTAAATATGGTAAGAGAAAGAGCTTTTGGTAATTCAGATAATAACATTACTACAACTGGTACTAACTTAACTGCTGCAATTTATAAAGAAAGAAGAGTAGAATTAGTAGGTGAAGGACATCACTTTTTCGATTTAGTTAGAACAGGAAGAGGTGCACAAATACCAGGTTTTACTGCAGGTAAAAATGAGGTATTCCCTATTCCTATAGAAGAAATACAGTTTTCTCAAGGAAATTGGTCGCAAAATGATAATTATTAATTTTTAGAAGTATGAAAAAACTGAAAACAATATACAAAGCATTAATTATGTTATTAATAATTAATGCATGTACAGAAGATGATAGAAGTTTAGACTTCTTAAATAATATTGCAGCACCAACTAATGTGGCTGCAGTGTATAGTGTAACTCAAGATAATTCTGGTTTGGTAACCATTACACCAACTGCAGATGGGGCTGTCTCTTTCGATATTACGTTTGGAGATGACACTACAGATCCTGTAAGCATAGAAGCTGGTGATTATGTGCAACACACCTATTTAGAAGGTACATATCAAGTTACAATAGTTGCAAACAATATTAATGGCGATGCTACAACAGCAACGCAAGAATTGGTAGTATCATTCCAAGCACCACAAAATTTAGAGGTAACTTTAGAAAATGATAGCTCTAAATCTAAGCAAGTTAATGTTACAGCAACAGCAGAATTTGCAACTACGTTCGAGTTTTATTCTGGAGAAACTGGTGTAGATCAGCCAGTAGCAACTGCAAATATAGGCGAGGCTATTGCATATCAATACGCAACTGCAGGTACTTATGCTGTAAAAGTTGTTGCCAAAGGTGCTGCAGCAGAAACAGCAGAATTTACAACAGATTTCGAAGTAACAGAAATTTTAGCACCAACAAATGCCGCAATTACACCTCCAAGTAGGGCTGCTGCAGATGTAGTTTCAATTTTTAGTGATGCTTATACAAATGTTACTTTAAACGAATTACCAACAGATTGGTCTTTAACAAATTTCGAAGCAACAACAATTAATGGTAATAATGTGTGGTTGTTAACAAACCTAGACTTTTTAGGTATGGTAACCAATTATGATGCTGGTATAGATGTTTCAGCTATGGAAAAATTACATATTGATTATTGGGTGCCAGATGGGGTAGAGAACGAGCTAATTGTTAAAATTGTAAACACTGTAGATGGTGGAGAAGATGTAGAATCTTTAGGAGCAACAGTTGGTGGTTCTTGGCAAAGTATAGATTTAGATATGACCGGTTTTGATGGTGGAAATCTTGCGAACAAGAATAAAATTACTCAGATTTTAATTGATGCAGTAGATACAGAAGGAGTGGTTTATATAGATAACTTTTATTTCTATAAACAAAGTGCTACGCCAGTTTCTGGAGTAACACCAATAACTTTTGAAACGGATTATGAATTAAGTTCTTTTGATGGTGGTGGTGCTTCTGTAGCAGCAAATCCAGATACAAATGGTAATACATCATCTTCAGTTTTAGAATTGGTAAAAAATGCGGGTCAGCCTTGGGCAGGATCTAAAATTACAATTCCTACTACATTCGATGTTTCTAATACAACAGTAACCGCAAAAGTATGGTCGCCAAGAGCAGGTTTAAATTTATTATTAAAATTTGAAGATGCTACACCTTGGCCAAATACAGTTGCATCCGCAGAAATTACAGCAACAACAACAGGTGCAAACGCTTGGGAAGAATTAACATTCGATTTTTCTGGAATAAGTACTTCTGTAGATTTTAATAATCTAGTTTTAATTATGGATAATGGTACAGAAGGCGATGGTTCTGCTAATTATACCATTTATGTAGATGATATTTCTTCTTCACCTATGTTAGATTTTGAACCAGATTTTGAACTAAGTTCTTTTGATGGTGGTGCAATTTCTGTAGTAGCTAATCCAGATACTAATGGCAATACTTCTGCAATGGTTGCAGAATTGGTAAAAAATGCAGGACAGCCTTGGGCAGGTTCTAAAATTACAGTGCCTTCTCCATTTACTTTTGCAAACGGAACAAGTGTAAAAGTTAAGGTTTGGTCGCCAAGAGCAGGTTTAAATTTATTATTAAAATTTGAAGATGCTACACCTTGGCCAAATACAATTGCATCTGCAGAAATTACGGCAACTACAACCACAGCTAATGCTTGGGAAGAGTTAACATTCGATTTTTCTGGAATAAGTACAGCAATAGATTTTACAAACTTAGTTTTAATTATGGATAATGGTACAGAGGGCGATGGTTCTGCTAATTACACCATTTACCTAGATGATATATCACAATTTTAAAATATAAAATATGAAAAAACTTAAAAAAATATATATAGTTCTATTTTCTATGTTGATGGTCCTTTTTGGCTGTCAAGAAGATAACTATAAATTCGGTGAAATTGTAACACCAACAAATATTGTAATTACCGCAGAAATTGTTGGTCAAGATACGAGTAATCCAGATTTAGAATATGGAGATGGTAGTGGTTCTGTAAACTTTACAGCTGTTGCAGATAATGCATCATCGTACGTGTTTTATTTTGATGGAGTTGCAGAAAAATCTCCATCAGGTCAGTTAACAAAAAGGTTTTCTAAAGTTGGTGTAAATACATATACAGTTGTTGTAAAAGCAAATGGTACAGGTGGTTTATCATCAACAGAAACCATAGAAGTAGAGGTTTTTAGTTCTTTTACAGATGAAGAAGCAGAAAACTTTTTAAGTGGTGCAAATATTGGCGATAGCAAAAAATGGTATTGGCAAGCAGACAAAGATGTACACGTTGGTTTAGGGCCGGTTACTGATGATTATGGAAATGGAGAATTTGCATATGAGGCTTGGTGGAATGGAATTAAAGCTTGGGATGAAGAAAAAAGCTGTATGTACGACAACGAGTTTGTCTTTACAAGAACTGCAAACGGAATTACTTTTGAACAAACTGTTGGACCAGCTTTTATCCCTGGTGCTTATGCAGATGTGTTAGGTGTTGCTGGAGATCAATGTTATGACGAGTCTGTAGCTACTTCTATGTTTGGTGTTAAAAATGTTTCTTTTGGGCCATCAACATCAAAAGCAGCAACAGAGGGTTCATATAACAACGAGCCTTATAGAGGCACAAGTTTCGAAATCTCTGAAGGTGGTTTTATGGGTTGGTTCGTTGGTTCTAGTACTTATGATATCATCTCAATTTCTAACGATGAGTTAATTGTAAGAATTATTCAAGAAGGAGATGGTTTTGCTTGGTATCATAAATTTACATCAACAAAACCTGAAAAAGGTGCAAGTTATACCTATAACAACCTTGTTTGGGAAGACGATTTTAATACAGATGGCGCACCAGATACTGCTAACTGGACCTACGATTTAGGTGCTGGTGGCTGGGGTAATGGTGAATTACAAACCTATACAGACAACGCAGAAAATGTTAAAGTAGAAGGCGGTTCATTAATTATTACAGCTAAAGCTGATGGTAGTGGAGGGTATACTTCTGCTCGATTAAAATCGCAAGGATTACGCAAATTTACTTATGGTAGAGTAGAAGTTAGTGCAAAATTACCTGCAGCACAAGGTACTTGGCCTGCAATTTGGATGTTGGGTTCTAATTTTCCTGATGTTGGTTGGCCTAAATCTGGTGAAATAGATATTATGGAGCAAACAGGTGATGATAAAGGTACTACATTAGCTACTTGTCATTGGTTTGATGAAGCAAGTCAATCTAAAGCAGACTATGGTACAACAACTTCTATAGCAAATGCAGATTCAGAGTTTCATTTATACACGTTAGAATGGACAGACGCTGCAATTAAAATTTATGTAGATGATGTTCCTTTTTACGAATTAACAAATAACGCAGATTTACCTTTTAATTCAGATTTCTTTTTAATTCTTAACGTAGCAATGGGTGGTACTCTTGGTGGTACTGTAGATGCTGGGTTTACAGAAGATACAATGGAAATAGATTACGTAAAAGTTTATCAATAATATTATATTTTAATTGGTTTAAATAAGGTCAGTTTATATTGGCTGGCCTTATTTTTTTATTCTCAATTTGATTTTAAAATTGTTAAAATTTAAAATTTATGAAAACTCTTTGTATAGCATTATGTAGCATTTTGCTAACCTTAAGTTCTTGCGCTCAAAAAGATCAGGTTGCTGTAGTTAGCAATAAAAATGGCGTAAAACTAATGGTTAACGGAAAAGATTTTTTTATAAATGGTATCAATTGGGATTACTTTCCAATAGGAAAAAATTTTGAATACAGCCTCTGGAATCAATCAGAAGAATTCATAGAAAAAGCATTGGAATCAGAAATGAGTTTATTGCAAAAAATGGGCGTAAATACAATCCGTGTGTATTCAGGTATCCCACCAAAATGGATTACGCATATCTATAAAAACTACGGAATTTACACCATGTTAAATCACTCGTTTGGTAGATATGGCAACACAGTAAATAACCAATGGATTCCGGTTACCGATTACAGAAACCCAGAAACTCAAAAAGGGTTATTATCAGAAGTTACTCATATGGCTAAGGCTTATAAAGATACTCCAGGATTACTTTTATTTCTTTTAGGGAATGAGAATAATTATGGACTTTTTTGGGCAGGCTCAGAAACAGAAGACTTTCCTGATGATGAAAATCAAAAAAGAGAAATGGGCGAAAAAAGAGGAAGACCTATGTATAAACTCTTTAATGAAGCTGCTAAATTGATGAAAGAAATTGATAAAAATCATCCTGTTGCAGTTTGTAATGGCGATTTATTATTTGCAGACATGTTTGCAGACGAATGCAAAGATGTAGACATTTTTGGCACAAATATGTATAGAGGTAAATCTTTTGGTGATGCTTTTATAAGAGTAAAAAACGAAATTAATAAACCTATTCTTTTTACAGAATTTGGTGCAGATGCATTTAATGCAAAAACCAATGCAGAAGATCAGAAAATGCAAGCTTATTTTATGATCGAAAATTGGAAAGAAATTTATGTAAACGCAGCAAATTTAGGTGAAGCTAATAATTCAATTGGCGGATTTACATTTCAATTTAGTGATGGTTGGTGGAAATATGGGCAAACTAAAAACCTAGAAATTCACGACAATAATGCATCGTGGTCTAGTGCAGGTTATTATTTCGATTTTACTGAGGGTAGTAAAAATATGAACGAAGAATGGTTTGGAATCTGTGCAAAAGAAACTCCAGATCAAGACGGTTTTTATGCGTTAAAGCCAAGAGTGGCGTATTATGCAATTCAAGAAATACATCAACTAAATCCTTATAAAAAAGGATTAACAAAAGAGTTTATATCAAACTATTTTAAAAATATTCAGGCAAAACATACTGGTTTAAGTAAAGAGTAAAAACAAATATTGATAGCCTAAAAGTTATCAACAGAAAAAATCAATATAATAAAGAAAAAAATGAGCAAAACTGTTTCTTACAAAGACAATGTAAACTCGAATTCTAATACAGCTATTACAGGAGAGTTGGTAACTTTAGAAAACGAATCTTACTATAAAATATCAAATAGCCATACAATGCGTCCTTTTTTTATGACCATTGTTTCAGACTCAAATCACTGGATGTTTATTTCTAGTAATGGAGGTTTAACAGCCGGAAGAAAAAATGCAGAATACGCAATTTTTCCATATTACACAGACGATAAAATTACAGAACTTGCAGAAACTACGGGTTGTAAAACAATTTTTAGAATTGCTAAAAATGATACAACTGTGTTATGGGAACCTTTTTCTGAAAGACAAGCTGGTTTGTATCACATCACCAGAAATGTTTACAAAAATGAATATGGAAACAAGGTGATTTTCGAAGAAATTAACCACGATTTAAACCTAACGTTTAAATATCAATGGAACTCTTCTGACCAATTTGGATTTGTAAGAAAAGCAAGTTTAATCAATAATACTGATGAAAATCTGGATATTTCTATTTTAGACGGATTTCAAGACATCATTCCTTATGGTGTAGGTTCAGACATACAAGGTATTCGAAGTAATTTGGTTGATGCCTATAAAAAGTGCGAATTAGAGGCAGAAGTTGGATTAGGTATTTATGCTTTAAGTGCAATTATTGTAGATAAAGCAGAACCAAGTGAAGCCTTAAAAGCCAATTTAGTGTGGTCTTTAGGTTTAGAAAATCCAAAGTATTTATTATCCTCTTTACAAGTAAATAATTTTAGAAGAGGGTTACAACTTCAGCAAGAAGAAGATATAAAAGCAGAAAAAGGTGCATACCTTATTAATGCTGATGTTACTTTGGCTGCTAATCAAGAAAAACAATGGTTGCAAGTTGCTAATGTAAATCAAACAGTTGCAGATGTTACTCGTATTTCTGAGTTGATAAAAACCAATGATAATTTAGAGGAACTATTGCAAAACAATATTGAAGAAGGTACAAAAAACTTAATCAATTTAGTTGCTGCTTCTGATGGTTTACAACTTTCTAACGATCCATTAATTAATACAAGACATTTTTCTAACACCCTTTTTAATATTATGAGAGGTGGTATTTTTGATGACAATTATACCATAGAAAAAGACGATTTTACCACCTATTTATCTAAGGCTAACAAGCCATTATTTGCGGCTAAAAAAGAGTCACTAAAAAGTTTACCCGAAAAATTTTCGCTAACCTTTATTAAAAATTTGGCTGAAAACGATGCTGATAAAGATTTTAAACGTTTGTGTTTAGAGTATTTACCATTAAAATTTAGTAGAAGACATGGAGATCCAAGTAGACCTTGGAACAAGTTTTCAATCAATACAAAAAGTGAAATTGACGGATCTAAAATTTTAGATTACGAAGGGAATTGGAGAGATATTTTTCAAAACTGGGAAACCCTAGCACATGCATATCCTCAGTTTATAGAAAGTATGATTCACAAGTTTTTAAACGCCACTACTTTCGAAGGATATAATCCTTATAGAGTAACCAAAGACGGTTTCGATTGGGAAGTTATCGAAGAACACGATCCTTGGTCTTACATTGGTTATTGGGGAGATCACCAGATCATTTACTTACTAAAATTCTTAGAGTTTATAGAAAAACATTATCCATCTAAATTAGCATCACTATTTAACGAAGACATTTTTGTGTACGCAAATGTACCATACATTATAAAATCGTACGCAGATATTTTAAAGAACCCAAAAGATACTATTGATTTTGATTATCAATTAAATGCAGAAATTGATAAAAAAAGAGCAGAAATTGGTGCAGATGGTGCTTTAATTACAGATAAAAACAACAAGGTTCATAAGGTTAATTTAATCGAAAAACTTTTGGTTACAGTTTTGGCTAAAGTCTCAAACTTTATTCCAGAAGGGGGTATTTGGTTAAATACACAAAGACCAGAATGGAATGACGCCAACAACGCTTTAGTGGGTAATGGAGTGTCTATGGTTACCTTAAATTACCTAAGAAGATTTATTAATTTCTTTGAAGGAATTGTCGCAAATGCAGAAGTAAACGAAGTTCAAATTTCTAGTGAAGTGGCTATTTTATTTGAAGAGATTGTAGAAACTTTAGAAAATAATGAGGCTATTTTATCTAGAAAAGTTACAGACAAAGAAAGAAAAACAGTGTTAGATGGCTTAGGAAGACCTGCAAGCGATTATAGAACCATTGTTTATAAAATCGGATTTTCATCAAACAAAACCACAATTTCAAAAAAGGCATTAGCACACTTTTTAGAAATTACCAAAAGTTATTTAGAGCATAGTATTAGAGCAAACAAACGTGCAGATAATATGTACCATGCTTACAATTTAATGACTATCAAAAATAATGAAGAGGTTTCTATTTCGTACTTGTCAGAAATGTTAGAAGGGCAAGTTGCAGCCTTAAGTTCGGGGTATTTATCACCAGAAGAAGCTTTGGCTTTATTAGATGGTTTAAAAGCTTCTGCATTATTTAGACCAGATCAATACAGTTATATTTTATATCCAAATAAAGAGTTGCCAAGGTTTACACAAAAAAATAATATTGGTGCAGCACAAGTGGCAAGCTCTAAATTATTACAGCAATTAATTGCTGATGGCAATACCACAATTGTAGAAAAAGATGTTTTAGGAAACTATCATTTTAACGGAAACTTCAACAATGCAAATAGTGTAAAAGCTGCTTTATCAAATTTACCTGAAAATTACGCAAGCTTAATTTCTGAAGATTCAGAAACAGTTTTATCCATATTCGAAGCCATTTTCGATCATAAATCATTTACAGGTCGTTCAGGAACTTTCTTTGGTTACGAAGGTTTAGGTTCTATTTATTGGCATATGGTTTCTAAGCTGTTATTAGCAGTTCAAGAAAACTGTTTGTTGGCGGTAAAACTTGGTGAAAGCGAAAAGGTAATTGGTAGATTATTAGATCACTATTACGAAATAAATGCAGGTATTGGTGTACACAAATCACCAGAATTGTATGGCGCTTTTCCAACAGATGCCTATTCTCATACGCCAGCAACTAAAGGAGCACAACAACCAGGAATGACAGGTCAAGTAAAAGAAGATTTGCTAAGTAGATTTGGCGAATTGGGTGTGTTTGTGCAAGAAGGTAAAGTTGGTTTTAATCCAAGGTTATTAAAAACTTCTGAGTTTTTAAAAGAGGCAAAAACGTTTACATATAGAAATGTAAATAGCGAAAAAGCTACATTACAGGTGGCCGAAAATCAGTTGGCATTTACCTATTGTCAAGTACCAATTATTTACAGTTTATCTGATAAAAATGCAATTGAAGTTGTTTTTAATGATGATAAAAAAGTTGGCTTTGATGGCTTGATGTTAGACAAAGAAACAAGTACAAAAATGTTCGATAGAACTAATGAAATCAATCATATAAAAGTTTCTATAGTTAAATAATTTTGATGAAAATCAGGCCATATACATATCTAATTTGTTGCGCTTTGTTACTAGGTTTTTCCTGTAATAAAGAAGTAATAATTAATGATGAAGAAATTATAGAGCAAAAGGTAGATTCTCTTTTAAAGTTAATGACATTAGAAGAGAAAATAGGCCAAATGTCGCAAATAAGACATTTTGATACAGCTGCTGATTCGCTTATAATTTCTAATTATATAGGCTCTATTATTCATACAGAAGGTTCAAATCCTGGTAAAACTGCTTTAGCGTGGCAAAACCGATTTATAGCACTTCAAAAGAAAGCTTTAAGTACAAGATTAGCTATCCCCTTATTAATTGCTGTAGACGCTGTTCATGGGCAAAACACCTATAATGGCGCTACAGTTTTTCCGCATAATGTGGGTTTAGGAGCTACACAAAACGAACAATTAATAGAACAAATAGCAAAAATAACGGCTTTAGAAAGTCAGGCAACAGGCTTTAACTGGGTGTTTTCGCCTTGTGTTGCAATTCCTTTTAACGAAAAATGGGGACGCGTTTACGAAGCTTTTTCAGAAAGCACAACCTTAACAGAAAAGTTGACAAAAGCAGCCATAAAAGGATTGCAAGCTGATTTAAAAGATGAAGAAACGGTTTTAGCAACCGCCAAACATTTTATTGGTGATGGCGCAACCGATTTTGGAATAGAAGGTGGTAATACATCTTTAACTGCACAACAAATAGAACGTTTTTTATTGCCACCTTACAAAACAGCTGTAAAAGAAAATGTTGGTGCTGTTATGGCTTCTTTTAATACAGTTTCTGATGTTTCTATGCATGCGCACAAAGCATTAATTACAGATACTTTAAAAATCGGAATGAAATTTAAAGGGATTGTAGTTTCTGATTGGCAAGGCTATTCTAGGTTTGGTAAAAACGATATTATAAATGCAGGTGTAGATATGGTTATGGCTGTAAATGGTAATCTACAAGGATATCAAAAAGGATTAAAAGAAGGTGTAGAAAACAAATCGGTTTCTATACAAAGAATAGACGATGCTGTTAAAAGAATTTTACGACAAAAATTTAGATTGGGTTTGTTTAAAAATCCTTTTCCAGATACAACTTTAGTACATGTTGTCGGAAAAAAAGAACACAGAGAAATTGCAAAACAAGCTGTAAGAGAGTCTTTAGTGTTACTAAAGAATAAAGACAAAGTGCTGCCAATATCAAAAGCTACTAAGAAAATTGTGGTGGTTGGTGAGCACGCAAATTCTGCGGGTTTACAATCTGGAGGTTGGACCATCAATTGGCAAGGAATTAAAGAAAATTATAAAGGAGCAACCACAATTTTAGACGGGATAAAAAATCAAACTAAAGCCCAAGTTGTGTACGATTCTCTAGCTACAAAAAATCATTTTGATGCAGATGTTGCCATCATCGTTGTTGGAGAAACACCTTACGCAGAATTTTTTGGAGACATTGGCCATGAGTCTAATCAATTAGCTTTAACGCTTACAGCAGCACATCAACAATACATAAAAACTTACCAAGAACAAGGTGTAAAAACGGTTGTGGTTTTAGTGTCTGGTAGACCTTTGGTGGTTACCAATCAAATACAAAAATCAGATGCTTTTGTTGCAGCTTGGTTGCCAGGTTCTGAAGGAGAAGGCATTGCAGAAGTGCTTTTTGGAGATTATAATTTTTCAGGAAAATTACCACATTCTTGGCCAAAATCTGAAGAAGATTTTAAACATAAATATGGTCCTAATTTTTGGGATAAAACAATTGAACCTTTATTTCCTTTCGGATTTGGATTAACCTACGAAACACACAATAAATGAAATCAAAATATAAAATAATAGTACTCCTTTTTGGCTGTATGATTGGTTTTGGGTGTAATTCTAAAAATCAAGATAAAAAAGAAGTAAAGCAAGTAATTAAGAATACAATGACTGCAAAAGACATATTAGGCAACCCAGATTATTTAGCAATATCTTATGGTGGGTATAGAGAAAAATCTAGAGAAGACAATCAACCTACAATACCACAATTAAAAGAAGATTTAAAGTTGATGCATGCTATGGGAATTCGAATTATTAGAACCTATAATGTGCAACCTAAATTGCCTCATGCTGCCAATGTTTTAGAAGCCATTCATCAATTAAAACAAGAAGATTCCAGTTTCGAAATGTACGTAATGTTAGGAGCTTGGATAGATTGTTTAAATGCTTGGACAGATTTAGCACCAAATCACAATGTAGAAAGCGAACAAAACAAAGGAGAAATAGATAGAGCTGTGGCTTTGGCTAATAAATATCCAGATATCGTAAAAATTATTGCAGTTGGTAACGAAGCTATGGTACGTTGGGCAACAAGTTATTATGTGCAACCAAGTGTTATTTTAAAATATGTAAACTATTTACAAAACCTAAAAAAGCAAGGTAAATTAGATAAAGATTTATGGATTACAAGTTCAGATGATTTTGCTTCTTGGGGTGGTGGAGACCCAACTTACAGAGTAAAAGATTTAGAAGATTTAATACAGGCAGTAGATTATGTTTCTATGCATACTTACGCATATCATAACTCACATTACAATCCACAGTTTTGGAAAGTACCAGAAAATGAACAACAATTATCAGACGTAGAAAAAATTGATAGTGCCATGTTGCGTGCATTAGAATTTGCAAAAATGCAATACAAAAATGTTTCAGACTATGTAAAAAGTATAGACCCTACCAAAACCATTCATATTGGCGAAACTGGTTGGGCAACAGTTTCTAGTGGTCATTATGGAGTTAATGGTTCTAGAGCAACAGACGAATATAAGCAAGGTTTGTATTACAAACATTTAAGAAAATGGACGAAAAAAGCAGGAATTTCTTGCTTTTATTTCGAAGCTTTTGATGAGCAATGGAAAGATGCACAAAATCCTTTAGGATCAGAAAATCATTTTGGTTTATTCACTTTAAAAGGTGAAGCTAAATATCCGATTTGGGACTTAGTAGATGAGGGAGTTTTTAAAGGTTTACAAAGAGCAGGCAAGCCAATTATTAAAACGTTTAACGGTAATAAAGATGAATTAATGCAATCGGTTTTAGTTCCAAATACAGAATACCAAAGATAAATAATCATGAAAAAGATATCTTATTTTTTCTATACACTAGTATCGTTTATGATTTTAAGCTGTCAACCTAAACAAGAACAATTAAGGGTAGAGGTTTACGAAACTTCTGCAAGTGGAAATAGTTTAACAAAATTGGTCAATTTTTCTTCGGATGAAAATCAGAACGAAACCATAAAAGTAAAGCTATTAACAGCACAAAAAAGACAGACAATTACAGGTTTTGGAGGTGCTTTTACAGAAGCTTCAGCATATTTGTTAAATCGTTTAAGTAAAGAAAAAAGAGACACTATAATTCAGGCTTATTTTTCTACTGAAGGGGCAAATTATTCATTGACAAGAACACACATGAATTCTTGCGATTTTTCAATTTCTCAATATTCTTATTCGCCTGTGGCTGATGATGTAAATCTAGAACATTTTTCTATTAAAGAAGATAAAGACGATTTAATTCCGATGATAAAAGATGCCATGAAAGTATCTACAGATGGATTTAAAATTTTTGCTTCTCCTTGGACAGCTGCTCCTTGGATGAAAGATAATAACAAATGGGTAGGTGGTAAATTACTGTCAAAATATTATGATACTTGGGCATTGTTTTTCTCTAAATATGTAGATGCTTACAAAGCAGAAGGTATAGATATTTGGGGGTTTACTGTAGAAAATGAACCTTTAGGAAATGGCAATAATTGGGAAAGTATGCATTATACACCTGATGAAATGACCAATTTTGTGCAAAATCATTTAGGGCCAAAATTAGAAGCAGATGGTCATCAAGTAAAAATTTTAGGATACGATCAAAATAGAGAGCATTTAAAAGAATGGATAGATTCTCAATACAAAAACGAAGCAACTTCTAAATTTTTTGATGGTACAGCCATTCATTGGTATGCAAGTACCTATGAAATTTTTCCTGAAGAGTTGCAATACGCACACAAAAAAGCACCAAATAAATATTTAATTCAAACAGAAGCTTGTGTAGATTCTCAAGTTCCTGTTTGGCAAGATGATGCTTGGTATTGGCAAAAAGAAGCTACAGATTGGGGTTGGGATTGGGCTCCTGAAAAAGACAAATACCTGCATCCTAAATACGCTCCTGTTAATAGATATGCCAGAGATATTATTGGTTGTTTAAATAATTATGTTGATGGTTGGGTAGATTGGAATATGGTTTTAGACACCAAAGGTGGGCCAAATTGGTTTAAGAATTGGTGTGTTGCTCCTGTAATTGTTAATCCAGAAACAGATGAGGTTTATTTTACGCCTTTGTATTATACAATGGCACATTTTAGCAAATTTATTAGACCAGAAGCCAAAGTTATTGAACTAGAAAATACAGATAAAGATTTACTGATTACAGCTGCAGAAAATCTTGATGGAACAATAGCTGTAGTTGTTTTTAATGAAAAAGAAACTCCAAAAAGTATACAGCTTTCTGTAAACGATAAAAGCGTACAGATAGATATACAAGGTAAGGCAATTCAAACAATTGTAGTTAAAAATTAAGTCGAATTAAAATCAACATAAAGATGTCAAATACAATAACGCGAAGTAAAAAAGTGGCTATGGGTCAAAAAATTGCATTTGGAATTGGTATGTTCGCTAACCAAATGTTTCCTGCCATTTTAGGTATTTTTATGGTAGTTTTAGTCCA
Source organism: Polaribacter sp. M10 (assembly GCF_054968445.1). NCBI lineage: Bacteria > Pseudomonadati > Bacteroidota > Flavobacteriia > Flavobacteriales > Flavobacteriaceae > Polaribacter > Polaribacter sp. M10. The sequence continues at coordinate 23,997 of NZ_JBSSBG010000022.1, read as the reverse complement.
AGATTTAGGTTTTCCTGGTTGGATGTGGTCTTTAATTTATTTTTTTCCAAGAATATTCGATTCTTTAACTGATCCTATTATGGGGTTTATTTCTGATAATACAAAATCTAAATGGGGAAGACGTAGACAATATGTTTTAATTGGCGGTATTATTATGGGAATTGCTTACATTTTTATGTGGCAACTTTTTAAAGAAAATTCCCTACAGTTCAATTTTTGGTATTTTTTCTTATGGTCTATAGTTTTTTATTTAGGACTCACATTTTTTAGTGTGCCTTATGTAGCTATGGGTTATGAAATGAGCGATGATTTTCATGAACGCACTAGTATTATGGCTATTTCACAATGGATTGGTCAATGGGCTTGGGTTATTGCACCTTGGTTTTGGGTAATTATGTACGATCCAGAATGGTTTCCATCAGCAGAAGTAGCAGTAAGAGAATTGTCTATCTGGGTAGCAATACCTTGTGCAATTTGTGCTATTGTACCTGCAATATTTATCAAGAGCGAATCTACTTTAGATAAAAATTACGAACCCTTAAATACAGCAAACATTGGTAATAGTTTAGTAAAGATTTATGATAGCTTTAAAGAAGCTTTTAAAATAAAGGTATTTAGAAAATTATGTGGAGCCACTTTTTTAATTTACAATGCATTTAATACAGTTGCTGCTTTAACTTTTTTTGTAATTGTTTACAAGTTATTTAATGGTGATGCTGGTAAAAGTGGAATTTGGGTTTCTTTATTTGGATGCTTAGGTGCTCTTGGAACTACATTTTTAGTGATACCAATAGTTACTAAAATGTCTAAAATTTGGGGTAAGAAAAAAGCTTTTTTAGTAGCCCAAGGTATTTCAATCATCGGTTATATTATGCTTTGGTTTTTATTTGTACCAGGCAAACCTTGGATGTACATTATAGCACTACCGTTCTTTTCTTTCGGAATTGGAAGTTTATTTACAATTATGATGTCTATGACAGCAGATGTAATTGATATAGATGAACTAAATACAGGACTAAGAAGAGAAGGAATATTTGGTGCTATTTATTGGTGGATGGTAAAAGTAGGTTTTGCTATAGCTGGTGCTCTAAGTGGAGCTATTATTGCTATTGTTGGTTTTACACCAGATATACCAGCAGTAGAACAGCCCTCTGCTGTAAATGGTTTGCATTTTTTCTTCTGTTTTTTCCCGGTTATAGGTACACTTTTAGCAATGTATATTATGAAAGATTATGATATTGATGAGAAAAAAGCTAGCGAAATAAGATTAGAACTAGAAAAAAGAAAAAACACTAAAGCAGAATAATTTAGTCAATCAAAATACAAATGTCGTATAGAAAAGAGTATAAAACCAGTTTAAAATATAGACCTACGCCAGACAATTTAGGGGTAGATTTTAGTATTTATTCTTTAGAAGATTTAAAAAATCTTTGGAGAGAAACTTTAGAAAACGGAATGCATGGCATCTGTTTTAGTATGTACGAAGATGGTCAGAAACCAGGAGATGTAATTACCAAAAAGCAAGTAGAACGTAGAATTAAAATTCTAAAACCACATACAAAATGGATTCGTTCTTTTTCTTGTATAGAAGGTAATGAGCACATACCTCAAATTGCAAAAAAACACAAATTAAAAACTTTAGTTGGTGCTTGGTTGGGTGATGATTTCGATAAAAATGAAGAAGAAATTGAGGGTTTAATCCAATTAGCAAAAAAAGGTTTGGTTGATATTGCTGCTGTTGGTAATGAGGTTTTGTATCGAAAAGAATTAACAGAAACTCAATTATTATCTTATATCAATAGAGTAAAAAAGGCAATTCCTAATGTAAAAGTGGGTTATGTAGATGCTTATTATGAGTTTTCAGAAAGACCAAAAATAACAGAAGCTTGCGATGTTATTTTAGCAAATTGTTATCCTTATTGGGAAGGGTGTAATTTAGAAAGTTCTTTAGAATATATGCAGCAAATGTACAGCCAAGCAAAATTAGCTGCCAAAGGTAAAAAAGTTATTATTACAGAAACAGGTTGGCCTAGTCAAGGTGGTAATTTAAAAGGAGCCATTGCAGGTTCTTGTAATGCTATGAAATACTTTATCAATGCGCAAGTTTGGGCAGAAGTAGAAGATATCGAAATGTTTTACTTCTCTTCTTTTGATGAATCTTGGAAAATAGGTGCAGAAGGAGATGTTGGTGCCTTTTGGGGGTTGTGGGATAAAAATGAGAAATTAAAATTTTAATTCAGATCAATAATTGTTTGTTAGTTTTAAATAATTTCAAACACTAAAGGCTCTATAAATCAATTTTATAGAGCTTTTTTTTGTCTATTACATCTGCAAATTCACAGTATATTTTATTCGCTCTTTTTTACCTATACATTACCTATACAAATAGAAAGTGCAGTCAAAATTCAAATAATAATCCAAAGAAATAAATTCTTGTAAAACCCTTTATTTGTGAGGAATTCGCAATTTTAATGTTATTATTTTGTAGATGTATATTTTTTGTAGTGGTGTTATTGTTAAATTGTTAAAATCTTATTAGTAACATTGATACATATTAATTATAAACTATAAACAATGAAAAAAATTACTTTACTAGTCATTTTTATGATTACATCTTTAGGGTTTTCTCAACAACAAGAATACCTTTTCGATTTTGAAGCAGATGAACCAGATGGTATTGCTTCTAATTGGCTTACTTTCGATAATCAACCAGCAGCTGCAGAAATTGTAGACAATCCAGATTTAGACGGAGTTAATGCAACAGCTTCTAAAGTTTTAAAAGTAGTTATGGGGCCAGGTAATGCTTTTTATGCTGGTGTTAATAATGGTTGGGAACAATCAGCTTTTGGTACTTGGAAAATAGATATGGCAGTTCCATCAAATTTAACATTAAGTATGGATGTTAATAAAAACTATGTGGGTACTGTTGGTATAAAAATGGGAACGAATACAGGAGGTACATCATTTCAAATTACAGATCAAAATGTAGGTAATACAGTGGTAGATGAGTGGCAAACGTTAACTTTCGATCTTTCTGGAATTAACCCAAATGGAGATTTAACAAATATTTCTCAAATGGTAATTTTTGTAGATTGGACACAAGATATGCCAGATAGAGCAGAAGGAAGCACTATTTATATTGATAACGTTAAATTTAACGCAGAAAAATTAACTGATGCACCTGCAGCACCTGTAGCTGGTTCAGCTTCTTTGCCTTTAGATTTTGAAAGCGCAACAACTTGGGTAGATTTTGATGGTGGTGCAGTAACAACAGAAACAAATCCTCATAATAATGGTGATAACAGTTCTGCTAACGTTGGTAAAATGGTTAAAAATGCGGGTCAAACTTGGGGAGGTAGTTCAATTACAATGGCTTCAGGTATGGATTTTGCAAACAACGATACTTTTACAATGAAAGTTTATTCGCCTAGAGTAGGTGCAAAAGTGTTATTAAAAGTAGAAAATTCTGCAGATAGTGGAACTGCTTTCGAAAAAGAGGTAGAAACTACAGTAGCAAATGCTTGGGAAACCTTAACGTTTGATTATACAGCAATCAGTAAAACCAGTGTGTTCGACAAACTAGTTTTAATTTTTGATAATGGAACTGAAGGTGATGGTTCTGCAAATTATACATTCTATATAGATGATATTGCATTGTCTTCTTCTGGTGTTGTAGTACCAACAGTTGCTTTACCTGTAGATTTTGAAAGCGCAACAACTTGGGTGGATTTTGATGGTGGTGCAGTAACTACAGAAACAAACCCACATAATAATGGTGATAATAGTTCTGCTAATGTTGGTAAAATGGTTAAAAGTGTTGGGCAAACATGGGGAGGTAGTTCACTTCTTTTAAGTTCAGGTATGGATTTTGCAAACAACGATATTTTTACCATGAAAGTATATTCTCCTAGAGCAGGAGCTAAGGTTTTATTAAAAGTAGAAAATTCTGGAAATGCTGGTACATTTTTCGAAAAAGAAGTAGAAACTACAGTTGCAAACGCATGGGAAACATTAACCTTTGATTATGCAGCAATTAGCAAAACAAATATTTATGATAAGTTAGTTATCATTTTTGATAATGGAACTATGGGTGATGCTTCTGCTAACTTTACATTTTATATAGATGATATTACGTTAACAACTACAGGTGTTACAGTACCAACTGTTAACTTACCATTAGATTTCGAAAGTGCTACAACTTGGGGAGATTTTGATGGTGGAGTAGTAACCACAGAAACTAATCCTCATAATAATGGAGATAATAGTTCTGCTAATGTTGGTAAAATGGTAAAAAATGCAGGTCAAACTTGGGGAGGTAGTTCTATTGTTTTAGGTGCTGCAATGGATTTTGCAAACAACGACACTTTTACAATGAAAGTATATTCACCAAGAGTAGGTGCTAAAGTGTTATTAAAAGTAGAAGATTCTGGAAATGGAGCAACATTTTTCGAAAAAGAAGTAGAAACTACAGTAGCAAATGCTTGGGAAACGTTAACGTTTGATTATGCTGCAATTAGTAAAACTAATACCTATGATAAGTTAGTCATCATTTTTGATAATGGAACAATGGGAGATGGTTCTGCCAACTTTACATTTTATATAGATGATATTGCTTTGTCTTCTTCTGGTGCAGTTGTACCAACTGTTAATTTACCTTTAGATTTTGAAAGCGCTACAACTTGGGGAGATTTTGATGGTGGAGCAGTAAGTACAGAATCAAATCCACATAGCAATGCAAATAATAGTTCTGCAAATGTTGGTAAAATGGTAAAGCATGCAGGTCAAGTTTGGGGTGGTAGTTCTATTATTATGGGTGCTGCAATGGATTTTGCCAACAACGATACTTTTTCAATGAAAGTATTTTCGCCAAGAGTAGGCGCAAAAGTGTTGTTAAAAGTAGAAGATTCAGGAAATGGAGCAACATTTTTCGAAAAAGAAGTAGCAACTACTGTAGCAAACGAATGGGAAACCTTAACTTTTGATTATGCTGCTATTAATTCAGCAAATTCTTATGACAAGTTAGTGATCATTTTTGATAACGGAATTATGGGTGATGGTTCTGCAGATTTTACATTTTATATGGATGATATTATGCTATTTAATGCTGCAACTGCAAGTGTTTTAGATAATGATTTATTAAGTGTAAAAATGTATCCAAATCCAACCGTAAATACCTTAACTATTTCTGCAGCAGAAAATATTAAAACCGCTCAAATATTTAATGTTTTAGGTAAAAAAGTGATGAGTTTAAACATTAATAAAACTAGCGAATCTATAGATGTTTCTAATTTAGCTTCTGGTATTTATTTAATTAGATATAATATTAATAATGCTACTGGTACAGCTAAGTTTATAAAACAATAATAAAATAATGAGTATCGTAAAAAGAACCGAGCATTGTGCTCGGTTTTTTTTGTTTAGACCTTTTATGTGGTGAACATAATATTTGTAGCGAATGTCTTATTTTCTAAATTATCTTACAATACAGAAGAAAAATTAGATTTTCTGGTTAAAATATAATTTTATTCGATTTTTATTTGTGTTAAAACTATAATATTAAAAGTAATATTTCTTTTAAATTGAATATATTTGGTAGCTTTAAATAAATAATCCTTTTAATGAAGTTGCTAAATAATGTTTTCCCTTTTTTATTTCTTTTTCTTTTCTCATTAAAAAGTAATTCTCAAGAAACCTTACCAATTTATCAAGATTATCTTTCGGATAATGTTTATTTAGTACATCCATCTGCAGCAGGTATTGGTAATTCTAGTAAATTGCGTTTTACAGCAAGACAACAATGGGCAGGGATACCTAATGCACCAGCTTTGCAAACCATGAGTTTTCATTCTAAATTTAATGAATATTCGAATGCAGGTTTTGGTGTTGTTTTATTTAATGATAAAAACGGTTTTCACTCTCAGAAAGGAATTCAAGGCGCATATGCATACCATTTACCAATGAGTAATGGCAAAGTTTTTAATCAACTTTCGTTTGGATTGGCCTTTAGTTTTGTGCAAAATCAATCAGACCAAACTAGTTTTACAGGAGATCCAACAATTTCTAGAGTGGTAGAAAGTACCAGTTATTATAATGCCGATTTTGGTGTAGCTTATCATTTAGGAGGGTTTTCATCTTATTTTACCGTTAAAAATTTATTGTTAACCGCAAAAAACAATCTAAATATTCAAGAACCTTTAGATTTAAGAAATTACATTTTATCTGCAGGTTATTATTTTGGCGAAGATCTTTTTGTACATTTTGAGCCTTCTGTAATGTTACAGTTTAGAGAAAGTACAGGAGAACGAATTGCAGACTTTAACCTAAAAGCTTACAAAACCTTTTCTAAAACTCAATTTTGGGCAGCGCTTTCTTATCGAAGAAGTTTTGATGCCAATGCTATAGAAAATGCTCAATTTATTTCGCCAATTGTAGGTGTCAATTATCAAAACTTAATGTTTTCTTATACCTATACAAATCAGATGAATGATACTGTTTTAACCACATCAGGATTTCATCAAATTTCTTTAGGGATCAATTTATGGACACAAGAGCCAAGAGCTGCTGCATGTCCTAATATTAATTCAGCTTTTGGAGGATTTTAAAAATCCTGTTGCTTTACTGTAATATTTTTATTGTTGTTTTTCGATAAGATCAATTCTAAAACTTCTTTGTTTTTGTTGATGTAAAATTGATGTGTACCCATTATATCATCAGTATTTAAAAGTTGATGCTTTTCTAGAATCGCTTTAGTTTGTTTGGCAACAGCTTGTCCAGAATCAATAATTTCAATTTTATCACCAATAATTTCTCTAATTTTAGGAATTAGATAAGGATAATGTGTACAACCTAAAACTAAGCAATCTACATTTTCTTCTAACATCGGATTTAAGTATAAAGAAAGTAATTTACTCATTTCTAAAGAATTGATTTTACCTTCTTCTATTAACTCAACTAAACCTTTTCCTATGGTTTCCTTAATAATTATTTTTTTGTTGATGTTACTTGAAGTTTTTTCGAACAAATCGCTATTTAGAGTTCCTTTTGTAGCTAAAATGCCAATGATGTTGGTTTTTGTTTTTAAAGAGGCTGGTTTTATAGCGGGTTCTATACCTATAAACGGAATTTTAAATTTATTTCTTAGAACCTTAATGGCATTTGTGGTTGCTGTATTGCAGGCTACTACAATTAATTTGCAATTTTTATCAAGTAAATATTGTGTGTTTTTTATAGATAAATCAATAATTTCTTGTTTACTCTTATCGCCATAAGGTGCATTTTTACTATCAGAAAGATAAATAGTATTTTCTTTAGGTAAAAGCGAGGTTATTTCTTGCCAAATAGAAGTGCCTCCAATACCAGAATCGAAAACTCCAATAGAAAAATTATTTGATTTCATATGATGGTAAAAATAAAAAAACCTACTTTAAAAAAAGTAGGTTTTTAATATGTTTTACAGTCTTTCTTTATTAGAATCCTAATTTTGCTTTTACAGCTGCATAAAGATCTTCTCCTTTTTTAACTAGTAAGCCTTTACCCATAGAAGCATCTAAAACGTATACAATACCTTTGCTTGCTGCAACTTCTTCAATTGCTTTTTGAGCTTTTTCGATAATTGGTTTTAAACCTTCTGCTTGTTGCTTTTGCATTTCTTGATATGCTGTTTGTCTTAACTGCTCATATCTTTGGTTATCTTCTTGTACTTCTTTTGCTCTAATTTCGTTAATTTCTTTAGTTTGAGCATTTTGTTCTGCAGTATATTTTTTCATTTTGGCATCTAACTTCTTCGCCATACTTTCTACCTCATCTGAATAAGTTTTTCCTAACTTTTCAATATCAGACTTTAATTTTTTAGTTTGTGGCATTTCTGCAACTAACTTTTCAAAGTCTATGTGCCCCACCTTTTGCGCATTTGCAACACCACCTAATCCTAAAGTAAATACAGCAATTAATAGTAACGTTTTTAAATTTTTCATTCTTGTTTTAATTTAATTATTATTCTTGTCTTTTTTGTTTAATTTTCTTCTTCGTTTTCTTTTTGTTCTTCTTCTTTCTTTTTTCTAGCAGCTTCTTTTTTTTCTCTTAATAATTTTCTCTTTGCTTCTCTTTGTGCTTGTAATTGTTTTCTTTTTTCTGCTATCTCTAATTTTTTAGCTTCTTTTTCTGCATTCTTTTTTGCTAAAGCTGCTTCTTTATCAGTTTGCGCTTGTTCTTTTTTTGCTAGAATCTCTTTTTGTGCATCTGTTAACTCTTTGCTACTTGGTGCTGCTCTTTGTTTTCTTTCTGCCTTTTTTTGGTCTGCTAATCTTGTTCTGTCTATGGTAGATAAAACAAGGTCGCTAATATCGTATTTTTTATTTGAATATAGCATAACCAAATCAGTAGATTTTTCAAAAACAAAATCATACTTTTTTCTTTTCGCAATACTTTGTATGGCATTGTAAACTTGATCTTGAATTGGCTTTACCAATTGTTTTCTTACTAAAAACATATCGCCTTTAGGCCCAAAATACAAATCTTCTAATCTTCTTAACTCTTCTTGCTTAATTGTTATTTCTTCTTCTTTTTCTTCAATTAAGTCTTTGGTTAAAATTGCTTTTTCATTTGCTAAATCAGATTTTAAAACTTCTATATGGCGTGCTTGTGTGTCTAATTTTTTTCTCCATTTAGAAATTTTAGCGTCTAATGTATTTTGTGCTTGTATATATTCTGGAACATTTTCTAGAATGTATTCCATATCTATATAAGCAATAATTTGATTTCTTTGCGACCAAAATGTTGTAACACTAAATAAAAGAACGACTAATAAAAATATTTTTTTCATTTGTATATTGTATTTAGAAAAAACCATGCCAAAAAAACTTTGGACATTACAAATGTACAGTTTTCCTAGAATTGTCTTCCGATAATAAAATGTGTTTGCCAGCCAGATTTTTCAATTTGTCCTGGTAAAGGATCAAATCCGTGAGCAAAGTCGATACCTAATAAACCAAATGCTGGCATAAAGATTCTAACTCCAACTCCTGCTGAACGTTTTAATTCAAACGGATTAAATGTCTCAAAATTGTCATAAGAATTACCCGCTTCTAAAAATCCTAAGGTATAAATGGATGCAGAAGGCGAATCTGTAATAGAATATCTTAATTCCATTTGAAATTTGTTATAAATTGTACCACCTTCAGCAGAAGATAATTGGTTGTTTTCATAACCTCTTAAACCAATAGTTTCTCTACCATCTAATTGAAATTGTGCAATACCATCTCCACCAACAAAATATCTTTCAAACGGATTTTGTCCTAATTCTGAGTTGTAATATCCTAAGTAACCTAATTCTGCATTGGTCATTAATACTAATTTATCTGTAAAAGAAGTATACCATTTTCCTTTTGCTGTAACTTTATAATATTCTAACCATTTGTATTTTTCTGCTGGATCTAACTCTGAATAATCTTTACCATTAATTAAAGAGTAAGGTAAGGTAGCCTTAACACCTAAAGAGAATTCAGAACCGTAAGTTGGGAAAATTAAACTTGGCCCTGCAGAATTTCTGCTAAGTGTTGCGTTATAAGCTAGGTTATTTAAAGTACCATTGCTTAAAACATCTGTACCTACTCTAAAACCATAGTTTTTTAAATTAAAACTTTGGTAGCTAATAGTTTGTGATAGTTGAAAGTAATCATCTGGCCATTGTAAACGTTTACCTAAACCTAAAGATGCACCAACAATACCTAAACTTTGACTTTTATCTACAATACCTGTTGTAAAATCATATTGATATTGATTTGATGAATAAATAGAAAAAGATAATGATTGAGGTTTTCTACCTCCTAACCAAGGTTCTGTAAAAGAAAAACTATAGGTATTATAAGTTCTACTGGTTTGTAATCTTAATGCTAATGATTGACCATCACCCATAGGTAAAGGTTTGTAAGCTTCTTTATTAAAAATGTTTTTAATAGAAAAGTTGTTAAACGATAACCCTAATGTACCTATAAAAGATCCACCACCATAACCACCTTGTAGTTCTATTTGGCTTCCTCCTTTTTCTACAACATTAAAATTGATGTCTGTCGTTTTATTTTGATAATCGGGAATTACATCTGGTGTTACATTTTGATCGAAGAACCCTAACTGACCAATTTCTCTAATAGATCTAATAATGTTAGTTCTACTAAATAAATCTCCTGGTTTAACACGTAATTCTCTAAAAATAACATGGTCATTGGTTTTATCATTACCAGAAACTGTTACTTTTCTAATTCTTGCTTTTTCGTCTTCACGAATTCTAATTTCTACAGTAATCGAATCGTTTTCTACTTTTGTTTCTACTGCATTTACTTGAGAGAATAAGAAACCATTATCTTGATAAAGCGTAGATAAATCATCAGAGGTTGGTGAGTCATCACCTTTTACACGCTCTTTAAGAACAGCTCCATTGTATACATCACCTTTTTCAATTCTTAAAACTTGTTGTAATTGCTCGTCTGTATATTCTTTGTTACCTACAAATAATATATCTGCAAATCGATATTGTTTACCTTCTTCAATGTCTATGTTTATGTTGATGGTATTATCCTCATTCCACGTAATGCCTTCGCTTAAAATACGTGCATCTCTGTAACCAATTCTGCTGTATTTGTCTAAAATGCTTTCTAAATCTGCTTGATAATCTTCTTCTATATATTTAGATCCTTTCCAAAAACGACCAATCATTTTTTCTTTGGTGTTTTTCATGGCTTTTCGAAGCTTTTTGTTAGAAATGGCTTTGTTACCGTTAAAAAAGATGTATTTAATTTTAATTTTAGATCCTTTATCAATAAATACATTCATGTTAACAACGTTATTATCTGAAGTATCTTTTTTAATATCTAAATTAACTTTGGTTTTTAAGAAACCTTTGTCTGTATATTTTTTTGTGAAGTAGTTTTTGGTAGTTACAACTAAATTGTCTGTAACCATAGCTCCTTTTTTTAACTCAGCTTCTTTTTTTAATTCTTTTGCTTTAGAGTTTTTAATACCGCTAATGGTAATTTCATTTAATTGCGGTAACTCTTGTACATCGAACTGAAGGTATACTGTGTTACCATCTATTTTTGCTAAAAAAACATCTACATTACTAAACTGCTTACTTTCGTATAATTTTTTAATGGCACTGGTAAGTTTATCACCAGGAAGTTTTATGGTTTGTCCGTTTCTTAAACCTGTAAATACTTTTACAGTTTCTTCGCTAAACTTTTTTAAACCTGTAACAGAAATACCACCTAAAATGTATTCTTTACCTTTTTCAAAAGAAAGGTTATTAGTAATTGAATCTTTTTTTGTTTGTGCGTTTGCACTAAAACTAAAAAATAGTGCTAAAAGCACTAATGCAACAGAACTTAAATTGATAGTAATCTTATTCTGTAATTTGTTCGCTTGTTTTTCCAAATCGTCTTTCTCTATTCTGATAATCTATGATGGCTTCATAGAAATGTTCTTGTCTAAAATCTGGCCAAAGTACATCTGTAAAATATAATTCGGCATATGCCAACTGCCATAATAAGAAGTTACTAATGCGTTGTTCTCCACTAGTTCTTATCATTAAATCAACATCGGGCAAATTAAATGTATATAAATGGTTATTTATAGTATTTTCATCTATTTTTTCTAAATCGAGTTCTTTATTAACAACTTTTTTAGATATGTTTTTGATTGCATTAACAATTTCTTCTCTAGCACCATAGCTTAAAGCAAAGGTTAATACAATGTCTTTGTTGTTTCTAGTTTCAAAAATTACATCGTTTAAAACTTTTTGAGCTTTTACAGGTAGTGTTTCTATAGAACCAATAGAGTTTACTTTTACCCCTTGTTCCATAAATTCTGGCAACTCTTTTTTTAACGAGTTTATTAACAAACTCATTAAAGCGTCTACTTCTAATTTTGGGCGATTCCAGTTTTCTGTAGAAAATGCATACAAAGTAATGGCTTCTACATTTACTTGCGATGCTGCTTTTACAGATTCTCTTACTGCAGTTAAGGCATTTCTGTGGCCAAAAATTCTATTCATACCTTTACCTTTTGCCCAACGTCCATTACCATCCATAATAATGGCTACATGTCTTGGGGTTTTATGTAAATCGATGAGTAGTTTTTTATCCATAATTAAAATCCTGGGGTGTAACAAGGTGGTCTACCAAAAGTATAAATAATTGATAGGCCTGTAAACATATACCAATCTTTACTTGTGCCACCAAAATTTAATCTTTCTACATTTTCTGTATTAAAATCTAGATCATCTGCAAACGAATATCTAAATTTAGTTTCTACAGCAAAAGCTAAAGGGCCAATTAATTTAGATTTAAATCCCACACCAAAAGGAACCGTAACTCCATTCTTAGTGTCGTACAGAAATTCTTCTGGCGCTGTTTCCGAAACAATATATTTATAATTAAAAACCGCCAAATCTAAAGTAATATAAGGTGTCCAGGTTTTACCTGGTGTAGAAATGTCATATTCATAAAAATTATATTCTAAACCTATTGCCAATTCGTTTATGGTATTTGAGAACGTTAAGCCTCTACTAACTTTATAATCTGTGTCTGCTTCTAAATCACTTGCAGTTATTGGTAAATAACTATACGTTGCTCTAAATGCTATTCTAGGATTCCAATTGTATTTAAAAAATGCTGAACCAGCAATATTGTTTGGGTAAATGTAGTTGGTTCTACCAATGTCTCCAACAAAATTAGAGCCACCAACAAATATTCCTGCCTCATACACTTGCCCTAATAAAATATTAGAAAAGCTTACAAAAATTATTAATAATATACTTTTTTTCATCGTAAAAAATAGCGAGCAAATATAGGGATTTCAATTTGCTTTGTAAAGTTAATATTCAGTCTTTTTTGAATAACTATATTTTTGACTTTTTATTGTAAACTTATGGTTAAAGATTGGTTTCATTTCTAGTATCTTCTCCCCACAATAATTTACTGCGTAAAGTTTGTAAAAATGATTGATTATTAGGGATGATACTTTTTACAGTAAAGGCTGCTTTATTAATAAAAATTGCGGTGTTTTTGTGTATGGTAGTAATTCTAGAATCTAAAGAAATTAAAAAGTCTTTTTCTCTAGAATCTATGGCCAATTGTATGCTTGTATCATCTGAAATAACCATTGGTCTTGCATTTAAATTATGGGGTGCAATTGGAGTAATGATTAAGTTTTTAGAATTAGGCGAAATAACTGGGCCATTGCAACTTAAAGAGTAACCAGTAGAGCCTGTAGGAGTTGCTATAATTAAACCATCTGCCCAATAATTGGTTAAATATTCGTTGTTTAAACTGGTTTTTACACCAATCATAGAAGTCGTGTTTTTTCTGGCAATAGTAACCTCATTTAAAGCAAAATTTAGTTCTTCTAATTCTGCTGTTTTGGGCGATGTTTTTACTTCTAATAAAGTTCTTTCTAAAATGGTATATTCTCCTTTTAAAATAAGGTTGATGCTTTCTTTTATAGATTTTTTGTTGATGGTGGCTAAAAAACCTAATCTCCCTGTATTTATTCCTAAAATAGGGATGCCTAAATCTCTGATATACGTTACTGCTCTTAAGATGGTGCCATCACCACCTAAGGTAAATAAAGTGTCGAAAGATGTGTTTAAGTCGTTAAAATGAGAAAATGTCGGATAATTTTTATCTAAAATCTGGCCTTCTATCAATAAATCGTAAAACTGTTTTTCTATAAAACATTCAATGCTATTTTCTTGAAGTACTTCTAGTAAAATCTTGATCTCTTTTTCTGCTGAAATGGAGTAAGACTGACCATAAATTGCAACTTTTTTCATTTTTTTATTTGATACTTTTTAAAATAATCAGCTTAATTGTATAAAAAAAACTGATTTGGTTACATTTCTAAATATTTCTGTAAATATTCTGATCTGTTTTTTAAATCTTCTAAATAAATGTCGTTTTCGTGGGTTGATACTATTTTATAATCATAACGTCTAAACGTTTGTATCATTTCATTAATTTCTTCAGAAACGATTTTTAAAGTTATTTGTACAAAATTATTTTGTTTTTCAGATACGTATAATCCCAATAACTTACCTCCATTGGCTTCTACTATTTGCGAAATTTCGCTCATAGAAAAATCAGTTTCTAGTTTTTCTATAATTAGGGTTTCGCTTTCTTCTATCATAAAAGGACTTGTAGAAAATACATCTAAAACATCACATAAATCATAATACCCCATATAATTTTTGTCTTTGTTTAAAACAGGAATTATAGTAGTATTGTTGTCTGCAAAAATTTTTAATAATTCTAAAACTGTGGCTTTTTCATCAGCAAAAAAAGAATGCATTAAGTAAGAATGGGCAACCAATTCTTCTTCTTTATTTTCTATAGTTTGTATGTCTTCTTCTGCAAAAGAGCCCAATAATTTACGATCCTCAATTACCGGAAAATGCGTAATTGGGTAATTTTTAAATAACTTTTTGGCGCGTTTTACAGTAGTTTTTAAACTAAGTGCCTTAATTTCTTTTAATATATAATCGTTAATATTCATTCTTTACGAATATAGGATAAAATGATTTAATAAATTATCTTTGACGCCTAATTTTAGACAATGACAAAGTTAAGTGTAAATATTAATAAAATAGCAACTTTACGTAATTCTAGAGGTGGTAATGTGCCTAATTTATTAAAAGTAGCTACAGATATCGAAAATTTTGGCGCAGAAGGTATTACAATTCACCCAAGACCAGATGAAAGACATATTCGTTATCAAGATGCAAGAGATTTAAAAAATACGGTTACTACAGAATATAATATAGAAGGTAACCCCATAAAATCTTTTATGGATTTGGTTTTAGAAGTAAAGCCAACTCAGGTTACTTTAGTGCCAGATGCTGTAGATGCTATTACTTCTAATGCGGGTTGGGACACCATTAAACATCAAGCTTTTTTACAAGAAGTGATTGCAGAATTTCAACAAAATGGAATTCGAACTTCTATTTTTATAGACACCGATTTAAAATTGATAGAAGCAGCTGCAAAAACAGGTACAGATAGAATTGAATTGTATACAGAGCATTTTGCAAGTGAGTTCGAAAAAGGAAATAAAGAGGCTGTAAAACCCTATACAGAAGCTGCTGTTTTAGCGCATCAATTAGGGTTGGGTATAAATGCTGGGCACGATTTAAGTTTAGACAATGTTCAGTTTTTTAAAGAGAACATTCCTAATTTAGCAGAAGTTTCTATTGGCCACGCTTTAATTGCAGAAAGTTTGTATTTAGGTTTAGAAAATGTGGTGAGTATGTATTTACATCGTTTAAAATAAAAACAGTTTTAAAATTAGATAAATCTCTTACTTGTCAAAAATTTGTAAATTCGCTAAATGACAGCGAAAGACAAGCAACTTGCCAATAAAATTTATCTAATTCTTGCTGCATTATTTATAGCATCATTAGTAACATCTAATTTAATTTTTCAAAAATTCTTTTATTGGTATCCTTTTGATATCGAAATTTTTGATACAAAATTATTTGAGGTTTCTGTGGGCTTATTACCTTACCCGATTACTTTTTTAATTACAGATATTTTATCAGAAATTTATGGCAAAAGAAAAGCGAATGATGTAGTTATTGCTGGTATTTTTGCATCTTTTTTCTCGTTGTTAATCATTTATATTTCTAAAGAAGCGCCTGCAACAAGCTGGTCTCCTATAAACGATGGAATATTTGTAAACGTTTTTGGAGCAGCACCTTTGGCAGTTTTGGCATCTATGTTGGCGTATTTATTTGCGCAGTTTATCGATATAAAAGTCTATCACTTCTGGAAACAATTAACCCAAGGTAAACATCTTTGGTTGCGTAATAATTTTTCTACATTTTCATCACAAATTATAGATACACTCACAGTGTTATTGCTGTTATGTTCTTTCGGAATTATAGATTGGGCCAATTTTCTAGGTCTTTTTATAAGTGGTGTAATTTTTAAAATGATGATTGCGTTTTTAGATACCCCAATTTTATACCTTGTTGTTTATGCTTTTCGATATCGATTTAAGTTAAAAATAAATCAAGAAATTGATGATGGAGTTTTGTTAAATATTGATAATGAAGTTGATAAAATTGGTTTGGAATAATTTTGATGAATTTCTGTAATTATTGATAAATGTATGCGTCTAAAAAATCAGAAATTACAAAAATGAAAAAAGCACTAATTTTATCACTTGTATTTTTTGCTATAATTCAGGCAAAAGCACAGACATCAATTTTTAATGATTTATTGCAAAAACACGTTTCTGAAAATGGAATTGTAGACTACAAATCTTTTAAAGCAGATGAATTAAAATTAGATAGTTATCTTTCTTATTTAGAAAAAACTACACCCAAAAATTCTTGGTCAGAAAATAAGCAAAAAGCCTTTTGGATTAATGCGTATAATGCCTATACAATCAAATTAATTTTAGAGCATTATCCTTTAAAATCTATTATGGATATTAAAAAAGATGGCAAAACTGCTTGGAAAATTCCTTTTGCTAAAGTAGGGGGTAAAACCTATACGTTAGATTTTATAGAGCATCAAATTTTACGTAAAAAAATCTTCGATCCTAAAATTCATGTGGGTGTAAATTGTGCTTCGGGTTCTTGTCCTAAATTAGGAAATAAGGCATTTACAGAAGAAAATGTAGAAACAGAATTAACACAATTAATGAAAGATTTTGTAAATGATGTTTCTAGAAATAAATTATCAAAAAAGAAAATTCAAATATCATCTATTTTCGATTGGTTTAAAGAAGATTTTACCAAAAACGGATCGTTAATCGATTATTTAAATCAATATTCTGAGGTAGAAATTAAAGCCAATGCTAAGATTAATTATTTAACATACAATTGGGCTTTAAACGAAAAGTAGACTTGCTATTTTTGCGGATAAGTTTTTGAAACAATTTGTATCTTTCATCCTTTTTAAAAAATATTATATGTCAAAATCATATTATGATGCAGCCGATTTAAGAAAATTCGGTAAAATAACAGAATGGAGTGAAGAACTTGGTAACAAGTTTTTCGATTATTATGGAAAAGTTTTTGAAGAAGGAGCACTTTCTGCTCGCGAAAAATCTTTAATTGCTTTGGCTGTAGCGCATACAGAACAATGCCCATATTGTATAGATGCATATACAAAAGATGGTTTGCAAAGAGGTATCACCAAAGAAGAAATGATGGAAGCCATTCACGTGGGTGCTGCCATAAAAAGTGGTGCAACTTTGGTGCATGGCGTACAAATGATGAACAAGGTGAATAAGTTGGAGATGTAAGCAGAGAACCATTTTTTGCTGTCTGCAAAAATTGTGTGAATCGCTTATCCTGAGTTTACGAAGGATCTTATTAAATAAATTTTTAATTACGAATTATGAGTTGAAAAACTCAATTCGTAATTCATAATTCTACATTCGTAATTAAATGAAGAAATCTTTAAAAGCAAGAAATAACGACATTGCAAACACTTCTCGTCAATTAGAAATTCTTTCAAACGGAATTTTTGCTGATGGAGAATTGCCCACATTTGCCACTAAAATAAAAGAAACCAATCAGTTTCCATTACGTCCTAAAAAATTAGAAATTCTTCAAATTAATTTGGGCTATATGTGCAATCAAGTTTGCGAACATTGTCATGTAGATGCAGGTCCAGACAGAAAAGAAATTATGACTATTGAAACCATGCAGCAATGTTTGGATGTAATTAAAAATACGGGTGCACATACGTTAGATTTAACTGGTGGCGCTCCAGAAATGAATCCTAATTTTAGATGGTTTGTAGAAGAAGCTTCAAAAGCAGGAATTAAAGATTTTATTGTACGTTCTAATTTAACCATTATCAGAGCCAATAAAAAATACTACGATTTACCAGAGTTCTTTAAAAAACACAACGTTCATGTTGTTTCTTCTATGCCTCATTGGACACGTGGAAAAACCGACAAACAAAGAGGTGATGGAGTTTTTGATAAATCAATTAAAGCCTTACAAGAACTAAATGCGGTTGGTTATGGAATGCCAAATTCTGATTTAAAATTAGATTTGGTGTATAATCCTTCAGGAGCCTTTTTACCTGGAGATCAAATGGGCTTGGAACGTGATTTTAAAAAAGCGCTAAAGGCGGATTTTAATATCAATTTTAATAGTTTGTTTGCCATCACAAATTTACCTATCAGTCGTTTTTTAGATTATTTAATTGCATCAGAAAATTACGAAGATTATATGTTTGCTTTGGTTGATGCTTACAATCCTGCTGCTGTAGCCAATGTAATGTGTACAAATACCCTTTCTGTAAGTTGGGATGGATGGTTGTATGATTGCGATTTTAACCAAATGCTAAATTTAAAAGTTGCAAGTAAAGTAAAACACATTAAAGATTATAATGAAGAAACTCTTCAGGATAGAAATATCATTATCAATCAACATTGTTATGGTTGCACAGCAGGTGCAGGTAGCAGCTGTCAAGGAACTGTAGCCTAACAATCTCTTGCAAGGTGTTTCCGAAGAATGAGGATTCCTTGTCAAGTTTTAAATAAAATATACCTTAAAGGTTTATGAAACCTTGCAGGATAGTAAAAAAACAAACAACAAATGAGTTATTTAGAAACTACAAAAGATGTATACAAAGAGGCAGCATTAACACCAGATGTTGGGTTGTGCTGTACTACAAATCCTATTTGGGAATTACCAGGTCTTAAGATTCCTAGAATAATGCAAGAAATGAATTACGGTTGTGGTTCTACTGTGCATGCAAGAGATTTAGCGAACAATCCAAAAATGCTATACGTGGGTGTTGGTGGTGGAATGGAGTTATTACAATTTGCCTATTTTAACAGAAATAAAGGTGGCGTTATCGGGCTAGATGTTGTTGATGAAATGTTAGAGGCTTCTCGAAAAAACTTTACAATTGCAGAAGAACAAAACGATTGGTTTAAAAGTGAGTTTGTAGATTTACGCAAAGGCGATGCTATGGATTTACCTGTTGAAGACAATTCCATAGATGTTGCTGCTCAAAATTGTTTGTTCAATATTTTTAAGTCAGACGATTTAAAGAAAGCCATTGCAGAAATGTACAGAGTGTTAAAACCTCATGGTAAATTGGTAATGAGCGACCCAACTTGCGAGCAAGAAATGAATGATGAATTGCGTAATGACGAACGATTGCGTGCTTTGTGTTTAAGCGGTAGTTTGTCAATAGCAGATTATGTAAAAGCCCTTACAGATGCTGGTTTTGGAACAATTGAAATTAGAGCAAGAAAACCATATAGAATCTTAGACCCTAAGAACTATCCAACAGACGAATTGATTTATATAGAGTCTATAGAAGTTGCTGCCATAAAAGACCCAATGCCAGCAGACGGCCCTTGTATTTTTACAGGAAAAGCGGCTATTTATTTTGGTGATGAAGATTATTTTGATGACAATGCTGGTCATGTTTTACTAAAAAATCAACCCTTAGCCATTTGCGATAAAACTGCAGGAGCTTTAGCTGCTTTGGGTAGAGACGATATTTTTATTTCAGAAAGTACCTATCATTATGATGGTGGTGGATGTTGCTGATGTTCTTGTTAGTCTTTTAGGCATTAGCTTTTGGTTAAGTGTCATTTTAAGAATTACTGAAATCAAAATATATTTTGATTGAAAGTAGCTTGCAAAGCAAATAAGTGAAGTTGAAAAATAATATCTAATATTTAAGATTTCTCTACAAGATTGAAATGACACTTTGAAATATTTAAAAATGAAAAAAATACTCATCCTTTTTTTAATAATCAGTTCAACAACTTTTGGACAAAAAAAGTTAGACAAACTACTCCATAAATGGAACAAAAGAAACGTTCCATATATGTCTGTGGAAACTTTAGCTTTACCAAAAACCAACGCTATTTTATTAGATGCTAGAGAAGAAAAAGAATACCAAGTTAGCCACTTTAAAGATGCTATTTGCGTGGGCTATGATAATTTTAATCTAAAAAAAACAATAAACAAATTACCCAAAGATAAAAATGCAAAAATAGTAGTCTATTGCTCATTAGGAATCCGTTCAGAAACTGTTGCTTACAAACTCATAAAAGCGGGTTACACCAACGTCTATAATTTATATGGAGGTATTTTTGAATGGAAAAACACCAATTTTAAAGTAATAGATACCTTAGGTAAACCCACTGAAAACATACATACTTTTAATAAGGAATGGAGCAAATGGCTAAAAAAAGGAAAGAAAGTGTATTAGTTGTTTGTCGAAAATTATAAATCAAATGTCATTTCGACTTTATGGAGAAATCTCATTTTAGTCAAAAGATTGCCAAATCACAACTAATTTTGAAATGACAAAAATTATGAAGAATAAAAACCTCCTATTAATATTTACCAGAAACCCAGAATTAGGGAAAGCAAAAACACGTTTGGCAAAAACTGTTGGCGATGAAACTGCCTTAGAAATCTATAAATTTTTATTACAAAAAACCAGAGATATTTCATCAAAAGTAAATGCAGATAAAGCCGTTTATTATTCTGTGAAAATTAGAGAAAATGATATTTGGGATAATAACAGCTATCAAAAACACCAACAAAAAGGTGATGATTTAGGCATTCGAATGCACAATGCTTTTAAAAACGGATTTGAGGCTGGCTATGAAAAAATCATTATTATTGGTAGCGATTTGTATGATTTAACATCAACAAATATCGACAATGCATTCCGTCAATTAGATAAAAATGATGTTGTTATTGGGCCTGCTTTAGATGGTGGTTATTATTTATTGGGGATGAAAAAGTTGCATCCACAAGTATTTCTAAATAAAAATTGGGGAACAGAAACTGTTCGAAAAGATACTTTACAAGATTTAATTCATCAACAAGTGAAATTATTAGAAGAGAAGAACGACATAGATGTATATGAAGATATCATCGATATTCCAGAGATTATGGAAACGTTCATCAATTCTAACTAATTTTATATGAAAACACTTTTACTTTTTGCTTTTTTAAGCATTTCTTACCTGCAAATTAATGCACAATGTGCAGAAACATTAACGGGTTTTGGTAACAATCCAGACCAAGATTCTTATAATATTGTGGGTGATGTTACTCTTATTTTAAACACCAATAATACAATTACACTAAATCTAGGAAGTAATTATAGTACAGCTCCTGGGCCAGATGTTAGAGCTTTTTTGGTAGATTCTAATGGAATTTCTGATGAGGTTTTGGCAACTACTTTAATAGCAAATTTAAACCATTTCGAAATTGGTTTAACACAAGCTTCTGGCAGGCAAACGTTTACTGTAGCCATTCCAGAAAATAAAAATATCACCAACTTTGATAAAGTGTTTTTCTATTGCTTAGAGTTCGATCATTTTTGGGATTTAGGCACATTTACCCCTTTTTCATCAACTAATTGCTCAGTTTTAAACATTAACGAGGTTCAAGTTGATAACATATCTATCTTTCCTAATCCTGCAAAAAATCAGATTAAACTTTCAAATATTGATGCTGTTTCTGTCGGAATTCGTATTTTTAATGTTTTAGGAAAACAAGTTTTTTATCAATCTAAAATCACAAAGAATACCATAGATGTTTCTTCTTTTAAATTTATTTGGTAAAGATTAATGTTGATGGTAAAACGAAAACACAAAAATTAGTAATACAATAAAAACGTCATTGCGAAAGAGAAACGGATGAAGCAATCTGTTATTTAAAAAGAGATTGCTTTGTAAACTCGCAATGAAAAATTAATATAATATGACCAAACAAAATCAATTAAAAGAAACCATCCATTTTTTAACTCAAAAAGGGGTAGCTAATCCAGAAATAGGGATTGTTTTAGGCACAGGATTAGGCAAATTAGTTGATGAAATTTCTATAGAAATAGAAGTTGCATATAAAGATATTCCTAATTTTCCTATGGCAACTGTAGAGTTTCATTCAGGTAAATTAATTTATGGTGAGTTGTCTGGGAAAAAAGTAATTGTTATGGCTGGTCGTTTTCATTTATACGAAGGGTATACACCTTGGGAAGTTACTTACGGAATTAGAACAATGCACGGTTTAGGAATCAAAAATCTGTTAATTTCTAATGCAGCAGGAGCCATTAATTTATCTTACAAAAAAGGCGATTTAATGTTGATAGAAGATCATATAAACTTACAAGGTCAATCTCCATTAGCATTTAAAGGCGCAAATACTTTTGGTAATATTTTTGCTGATATGTTAATGCCTTATGATGATAAAATCAACACTAAAATTAAAACAATAGCCAAAGAACAAAATATAGTTTTGCATAATGGTGTCTATGCAAGTGTTTTAGGTCCTCAATTAGAAACTAGAGCAGAATATAGAATGTTGCAAATTTTAGAAACGGATGCTGTGGGTATGAGTACAGTGCCAGAAGTAATTGTTGCCAAACAACTGAATGTACCATGTGCAGCAATTTCGGTATTAACAGACGAATGCGATCCGAAAAACTTACAACCTGTAGATATTGCAGAAATCATTGCTGTTGCTGGTGAAGCTGAACCAAAAATGATAGCTTTGTTTAAGGGAGTTATTCAGGTTTTATAATAAATTAGACCCTTCAGGTTTTCAAAACCTGAAGGGTCTGTAAATAAGGTTTATGAAAATTGAAAAAGTAGAATCAGATTACTATTACCATATCTATAATAGAGGTAATAATGGTGATAATATTTTTTTTGATGAAGATAATTACAGCTATTTCTTAAGTTTGGTTAAAAAATATCTCTTACCAATTTCAGATATTTATGCGTTTTGTCTTCTTAAAAATCATTTTCATATTCTTTTAAAAATTCATCACAATTGCGAAAACCCTTCTCGTTATTTTTCAAATTTATTTAACGCCTATACCAAAGCAATGAATAAAAAATACGGAAGAACAGGAAGCTTATTTGAAAAACCTTTTAAAAGAATCAAAATTACAGATGAAAACTATTTAAAGACTCTTATTCTTTATATCCATCTTAACCCAGAACATCATCAAATTTCTAATGACTTTAGTAAGTATAAACATTCATCATATAAATTAATCATATCTCAAAAAAAGACAAATATTAAAAGAGATGAAGTACTAGCGTTATTTGATGGAGTTAAAAATTTTATAGAAACTCATTTCGATAGAAAAATATTGGTTAATGAAAGGAATAAACAATTATTTTTAGAATGAACCGATATAAGACCCTTCAGGTTTTGAAAAACCTGAAGGGTCTGCATAATATAAAATATAATTGACTATTTTAAAAGACTTATCGTAAAGCAAACAGGTGTAATTTCATTACAATAAAAAGAAGTCTTTCAGTCACTTATGAGTTGTTGTAGTTAAATTGTTAAGGTCTAGAAATCTGCAGAATTTACTTCCAAAAATAATCACTTTTAGCATGAATTATCTTAAGACCCTTCAGGTTTTCAAAACCTGAAGGGTCTGCATAATATAAAAATATGAATGACTATTATAAAAGACTTATTGTAAAGCAACAGGCGTAGTTTCTTAACAAGAAAAAGAATTCTTTCAGTCACTTAGCAGTAGTTTTAGTTAAACTGTTCAGGTTTAGAAATCTGAAGAATCTACTTTTCAAAAAGTATTGCATATAGTATCAATTAGATTAAGACCCTTCAGGTTTTGAAAACCTGAAGGGTCTGCATAATATAAAAATATGAATGACTATAATAAAAGACTTATTCTAAAGTAAATAGTCGTAGTTTCTTAACAATAAAAAGAAGTCTTTCAATCTCTTAGGAGTAGTTTTACTTAAATTGTTAAGGTTTGGAAATCTGCAGAATTTACTTTCAAAAATAATCACTTTTAGCATGAATTATCTTAAGACCCTTCAGGTTTTGAAAACCTGAAGGGTCTGCATTACATAAAATATGAATGACTATTTTATAGACTTATTCTAAAGCAAACAGGTGTAATTTCATTACAATAAAAAGAATTCTTTCAGTCACTTAGGGTCAGTTGTAGTTAAACTGTT
>NZ_JBSSBG010000021.1:0-58850 GCF_054968445.1 Polaribacter sp. M10 | reverse complement strand
ATTATAGGAAACTGTCCAGACTTGTTAGGCTTCTTTCTAAGAATAATATTGGTTGAAGTAGACATATTATTTTTTTTTGCAAAAATAACTCAAAATAAATATAGGTACAACATAGGTACAACATTTTCTGGTTTTGAATGGTTTGTGATGAATTTATATGTTACTTTTACCTTGTATTATATGAGTAAATCAAACCATTTCAGATCATTTTGATTCAAAATGCGCTGGATTCAAAATCCAGTTCTTTCGGGAGTGTGGGTTCGATTCCCACCTTGAGTACTAAAAAACCCTGTAAGTCAACTGAATTACAGGGTTTTATAAATTCAAATTATATATATTAATCTTGGGTTTTAAATGTATAAATGGTACTTAAAGCTGTATTATTACCATCCGAAGTTTCTATATGCCAGTAGTAAATACTACTAGAATCAACAGGAACTACAATGCTATTTGTAGTAATGTTTTTCCATTCTTCTAAAGGTTCTTGTTTTCCATCTATTTTATCAATAAAAACGGTATAGGTAATACTGTCTTCATCTGGGTCAGAACTTTCATCCCATTCTAAAGTTACAGTTCCAGCATCAGGAGTAACGGTTACACCAGACTTAGGACTTGTTAATTGTACAGGAAATGGAGCAAAATTAGATTCGCCATCACCTGAAAGATAAAATTTCCAAGTATCTGATTTTGTAACAATATTTCCTGTGTTTTTTGTGGTAATATTCCAAGAATATGGGTAACCTCTTTCTAATAAAACAGTAGCTGTTGTGTTGTCTAAATTAAAATTAGGGTTAATTTCTTCAGTTATTAAATTTGTGATTGTTAAATCGTAAACTTCTGTTTCACTAGCCGATTGCCAATTAAATGTAACTGTGGCTCTATCGTCTATTATTTCACCAATTTCGCAAGCTTGATTATTTTCTGGAGCCAGTAAAACACTTACTTCAGGTGTTCCTGTAAATACTAATTCTTCATTATTATTACAAGAAGCTAATACCATGAAAGCTGTAATTGTTAAAAAAAATAGGATTTTAAATTTATATTGTTTTGGTTTCATATTATTTTGTTTTTACAATTTTAATTGATTTTTTAACTGTTTTTCCATTTATTTGAATGTGATAAACACCAGTGCTTAAGTTGCTAAAATCGATATCTATAATTCTATTATCAGATAATTTTTTGCTTGATGTTTGTATTTGTCTTCCATTTAAATCTAAAACTGTATATATTACGTTAGTATCTAATCCGTTTACGTAAATTTTTACATTGTTTTTTGTTGGATTTGGAAAAGCTGAAATATCTTCTGATATAAATATGTTTTCGGAAAACTTACCTTGGCAATCGTAATCTGTAGTTACTTTTATAGTATTATTACCAGTTTCTAAAGCTAACTTAATAACAGAGTTGTTAGTGTTGATTATTTTACCATTGTGATTAATTCTATAACTGGTAGCCCCAGATAAAGAAATTAAAGCAGTTTTAGTGTTTCTGTTTACTTTAGCATAAGCACTCAGTGGTGTTGGGCCTTGTACTGAAATGTTATAGCATTGGTTAAAGTTATCTTTACCATCTATAGTAAGACATATTTGATATATACCTGCTGGTAAATTTTCTATTGATGTGTTGCTGTTAAAGCTTTCTGATCTGTTTATTCCATTTCCAGAAATTGAAGCATTAAAAGTATAAATTGTGTTTTTAGAGTTTACAGTAATAGAACCATCACCTGCGCCATTACAACTTACAGCTACTGTTTCTATAGTAAAATTATCAGTTGGAAGTTCTATTAACTCACAACCAAAAATATCTATCGTAACTCCTGCTGTAGTAGATGGGCATTTATCATCGCTATCTAATAAACCATCTCCATCACTATCTTCACAAACATCACCAATACCATCATTATCAAAATCTGCTTGGTCAGGATTGTATGAAGTAGGGCAGTTGTCATTTACATCAAGAATACCATCAAAATCTGAATCTTCATTGGCATTTAAATCAGAGATTGGATCCCAATCATCATTACCTTTAGTAAAATTAAAAGTTGTAATTTCTTTACCATCAGCTAAGGTTGGTGTTGTTAAAATTGTAGACCAAGAAGCTCTGTTTCCTGAGTTATTTACTCCTGATTCTTCAATAGTTTCATACTCATACATTAGTGGAGATTCTCCTCCTAAAGAGCTTGTCCATCCTTCTGGATTTATTAATGATAATCCTTCTGAACCTGGATAAGTTGATTTATCTACGGTAGTTTTGTAAAAAACAACTTCACTTGTATTTGCAGCCCAAGGACGACCAAAATATCCTGGTTTTGCTCCAAAAGTAGATGCAGTTTCTACACCAGCAATAGGTGATTTTACATGGCATTCGAACATTAAAAAACCTCTTTCACCAGAATTTTGTTGTGCAGCTGTTATATAGGCAGCATCTGAAGAGTAATCGCTTGTATTAAATACAAAGTCTGTTTTGTAAAAAACCGCGTTCATTCCTCCAAAAATATAATCTACAGCTCCCATCATAACTCCTTTATAAACCACAACTCTTGCAGGTGCAGCCCCATAAAAAGAGTCTTGACGCCCTATAACTCTACAGTTTTTTAAAATAACTTTGTCTGCACTTGCAGCAATACCAATTGCAGCTGCTTGTGTTACATATCCTGCACTTCTATCTTGTACACTTGTATTTCCATAATCTGTAGGTCTTGTTGGTTCTGCAGATGGATTTTTAGCCAATACTACATCTTCTGATTCTTTTTTAGAAATGTATTGGTTAAACGAATTTTCTAGAATAATATTTTCAGCTTTAAAACCAGTAGATTTTACTACTACAGTTGCATTCCAATAAGAAGATCCAGAACCAGTACCTTCTCTGTTTATATATTCTGTATATCCATTTTCTCTATTTATAGCTAGCGCTTCTGCACTCCATTTGTTGTCTACTCCTTGACTAAAGAAATTGTATTTCTGACCATAATAAGATGTAATTCTAACAGCATTATTTTCAATATCTACACCTTTATTTAAAATACCAATACTTGGGATAGTAGCTGCATTTTTTAAGGTAATATTTGGATTTTCAATTACTAACATTTCTTCGTAGTTACCTGGATCTATTAATACAGTTACTGGCTCGTTATCTGCACGATCCATATAGCTTATTGCTTTTAAAGCAGCATTAATAGTAGTATAATCTTTGTTCTCTCCAACAGTTATTGTAGCTTTATAAGCTGTTACAGGAACTGTTTTTATAGAAACAAAATATGAAGTGCTTGCCACAGCAATGGTAACATTGCCATCTGTAGTACCAGGATAAAGGTATTCTGTAACTAAATTAGAACTTGTACTATTAGAAGTATTTGTTATTGGTGCTCCACCATCAATTGTATAATTTGATGCATAGTAATCTGATATGATCACTTTATCACCAACACTAACAGGAATACGTATTGTTGCTCCTGATCCTGCATTTAAATCTCCACTATTACCTCTAACATTTACACTACCCGTAAATAAAAGACCTTTGTAAGCTGTTGCTCCAGAAATAGTTCTATCATTAAAAACCCATTCTGTTACAGGGTTAAAAGTTAATTCTTTAGTTACGTCTGTTCCTGCAATCGTTAAGTTTGATGTAATTGCCAACTCTACAGCATATTCATCTAAACCATCTTCGTAAGCAACTGAATATTCACCATCTCTTAAGGTTATTGTTGATACATCTGAAAAAGTATAGCTATATCCATCTTCATTTAAGTTTGTGAATGTTAAGCTTAATTTTCCTAATTGAGCATCATTTAAATTTGCGGCATTAATTGTTACATTATAGACTGGCTTAGGAGTAAAGTCTATGTCTGTAGTCTGATCTCCAGTAATGGTGATTTTATTTGATAAAATTTCATAATCATTTACTCCTTCTGCAGTAATAGTATATTCTACATCAGCTTCTAAACTAACACTGTAAGTTGCGTTGGTTTTATCAATTATTACATTTGGGCTATATACTTTATTTGCTGCTGGATCTGGAGTGTAATCTATTGTAAGATTGCTTAAATCTGATAATCCAGTAATTGACCCAGTAATATTAAACAAAGTTACTTGTAGTACCTCTACATCATAAGTTGTAGAATCTTCTGTTATATCTATTGTATCTCCATTACCAATTAAATATCCATTGGCACCACCTACACTAAGAGTATAACTATATTCTGCTGGTAAATCAACACTATAGGTACCACTAGTAACTACTGCTGAAAACGTTTTTCCTGCTTGGTTTGTAAAATCTATTGAATAACCATTTGGTAATCCAGGAGCATTTGTTACATCTACAATACCAGTTAAAGTTATATAGTTAGCACTTTTTTTAATTACTCTGTAAACACTCATTTTATCATTTGGAGAAAAGAATTTATAATCTCCTGCAGATTTAGCAACAAATTTTGCTTCAACTATTTCTCCTGAGCCTACTGAAATGAATTCATCTTGAAGACTTGGGTCAGTAGCATTTTGAAACTGAAAATTGTTAGTGTTTCCATCTTGACTTGTAACTACAAAAGTAACTTCATCATCTTCGTTTAATGTTATTGTAAAAAATCGGCTATCAGAACGACTATTACTATAGATTCTGCCTGTATAATCAGAAGAACCTACATTTTCATCATAACGTGTTAAGTTGGTATTGCTTGTTCTTAAACGATCGCTAGTACTACTTGAACTTGTCCAAGTTAATGCTCCTTCTGTAAAGGTTGATGGTACATTTACGCCAGAAGAACCAGATGCTATACCTGTATACCAAGCATTAATTTTATTTTCATTAAGCATATTGTTGAATAGCACTGCGTCTAACTGTTCTGCTCCAAAGTCCCAAACTTCTGTATCTGCTGTTGCAGTACCATTTAACAAGCCTTCTATTTTAACATTTGCAAGTCCAAATTGCTTTGCTTCTTGCAAGCCATATAAATACAATCTTAATGTACTTTTACCTGTACCAGCCGCAATTCCTAACCCACTAACATCAAAACTTAAAGAAGAGTAAGCACCTGTGTTATCTCTGGCTGTAGCTTGTGCGGTTACTACATTTGTAGTTCCGTTTTCATTTATCCATTCAATATCTAGTTTACCATTACCAGTTCCAAATCTTTGAGCATCAAGTGTAATTAAAGTAGGCATAAAAGATAAACCAGAGATTGGTTCTATGGTAAAATCTACAGCACTTTCAGGACCAGCTGCATCGAGTTTTCCATTGGTTTCCCAACAAGTAAATGTTTCTCCATTTACAGTTCTTGTTCCTATAGCTCCACCTCCATTATCTACTAAAGAAGTAAAAAACAAGTTGCTACCAGTAGAAACACTAGCGGGTTTAAAATATAAATCGGTATTTATTAAGTAATCTGCTGATTGGTTGTCTGAACCTTCGTCTAATTCCCAGGTTATGCCAGAAGTAGTATCTACAAGTGCGGTTTGCGCATGTATTGTAATTGCGAATGCAAATATTGCAAATAACAATAGTATATTTTTTTTCATGTTTAAATATTTAGTTTAAAAATTATTCTTCAACAAGGTAATCGATTACAATATTGTATAAAAAATAGAGTTCATTTATACAATAGTTTTAATTACATCTTTAGCTTTTATTGAATCCATTTATGAGCTAGGATAAACATATCCATTATTTTGCCCCAAATTTTTGTTTGTGCATTTTGTGTTAAATTAATTGTAGCAAGGAATAGCGCTACATAAAGTAGTTTTTTTTTCATGTTTATTAGTTTAATAGTTAATTAATGTAATCGATTACAATGTTAGTCATTTTTTTTTGAATTTCAAAGAAAAATATTTTGTTAAACCTCAAATAATGAACTGTATAATGTTTTTTTACAAACTATTTACGTAACTTTTGTGATAAATTCTACTTGTAAATGAAATGTTCAAAAGAGCGTTTATTAAGGGACTATTCGTATTAAAAGTTGGCCTAAAAAGTGAAGTGAATAAAATTTTACTTGCCCAATTAATTTCAGTTCTTTCAATGATTTCTATTGATTTTATTTGGGTTTTAATTAAGTTTTAAAAAATTATATTTAGGCCTTAAAATTTAGGTTTTGAATAGTAATGTATCAGTATAGCACAGGATAGTTTTTTAATAGCATTTAAATATTTTTCGAAATTATTTCTAACCCGAAATTTTTTATTTTTTCCATTTCCCAATTATTCCGAACTATGTTTTATTTACATAAATTTTTAAAAAAACTAAATATCAACTTAAATGATTTATTGTCTAAGATTAAGAATATAAGCTGTTTTGCAATTATTATGTTTTTATTTATAGGTTGCAAAAGCATAGAAATTGAAAAGAATAAAAAAAGTTTTACAGTTTCTAATCAGGTTGAGGAAATTCCTATTTATGTTGATAAAAATGTAGACGATTTAATTCTATGGGCTGTTAATGAATTGGCTACAGATATTAAAAGTGTTACTGGTAAAAAACCTAAAATTATTAAAACTACAACTATAGGTTCTGGTAAAGGTATTTACATTGGGCAGAGTAAGGATCTTTTGTTTAAATCTACCAATTCTAAAGATTTTTTTAGCTCTAACTGGGAAACGTTTTCTATTAAAAATCAAAAGAAATATTTAACAATAATTGGTAGTGATGTAAGAGGAACTGTTTATGGTGTTTTTGAATTATCTAAGCAATTAGGGATATCTCCATGGCAATGGTGGGCAGATGTACACCCTGAAAAAAAAGAAAAATTACATGTTAATTTGCCAGAAAATGGAATTATACAATCTCCATCAGTGCAATATAGAGGTGTTTTTTTAAATGATGAAGATTGGGGGTTACAACCTTGGGCAGCCAAAACTTTTGAGCCCAAAACAGGAGACATTGGACCAAAAACATATGAAAAAATATTTCAGTTACTTTTAAGACTTAAAGCTAATACGATTTGGCCTGCAATGCACCCATCTACCAAAGGTTTTTTTACTATTGAAGGTAATAAAGATGTGGCTGAAAAATATCATATTCTTATAGGAACATCACATGCAGAGCCTATGCTTAGAAATAATGTTGATGAATGGGATAAAAAAGTATATGGAGCGTACAACTACTTTACAAATAGTGATAAAATAAAAGAATATTGGAAAGCTAGAATAGAAGAGGTAAAAAATGGAAATGGAATTTTTACTTTAGGTATGCGAGGAATTCACGATTCTGGAATGGAAGGTAATGCATCTAAAGAAGAGAAAAAGGAAATTTTAGAAACGATTATTAAAGATCAGCGCAAAATTTTATCAAACACAATTCAAAAACCAATTATTGATATTCCACAAGTTTTTATTCCTTACAAAGAAGTTCTA
This sequence comes from Polaribacter sp. M10, assembly GCF_054968445.1. Taxonomy (NCBI): domain Bacteria; kingdom Pseudomonadati; phylum Bacteroidota; class Flavobacteriia; order Flavobacteriales; family Flavobacteriaceae; genus Polaribacter; species Polaribacter sp. M10. The sequence goes on along the minus strand of NZ_JBSSBG010000021.1, from coordinate 51,507 downwards.
GACGTTTATAATGATGGATTATCAGTTCCTGAAGATATTACTTTAATGTGGACAGATGATAATTATGGGTATATAAGAAGATACAGTACAAAAGAAGAGCAAATAAGAAATGGTGGTGGTGGAGTTTATTATCATTTAAGTTATTGGGGAAGACCACATGACTATTTATGGCTGAGCTCTACACAGCCAGGTTTAATTTGGTATGAAATGACGAGAGCATATCAAAATGGAGCTAAGAAAATGTGGATTGCTAATGTTGGTGATATAAAACCTTTAGAATACAATATGGAATTCTTTCTTGATTTAGCTTGGGATATTAATAGCATTAAAGAAAATACAATAAAAGATCACTTAAAAAAATGGGCTTCTCGTGAATTTGGAAATCAAATTTCAGATGACTTGAGTATAAGTATGAATGAGTATTACAGGCTTGCTTTAATTAGAAAACCAGAATTTATGGGTTGGGGACAAACAGAACCAACAACTCCTAATAACCTCTCTGATTTTACTACTGAAGAAGTAGAAAGAAGAATAAAATATTACACAACTTTAATGCAGAAAGTTGATAGTTTAAGTCAATATGTTTCAAAACAACGTAAATCAGCTTGGTTTCAACTAGTTGAATATCCTGTTAAAACGGCTGGTTTTATGAATCATAAATTTATGTACTTACAATTGGCAAAAGAGGCAGATAATAGTTTAAAGAAAAAGGAATATTATAACCTCTCTATGAATGCTTATAGAAAAATTAAAGAATTTACAAAGGTTTATAATACAGGTATAAGTAATGGAAAATGGAATCACATAATGTCTATGTCTCCAAGAAATCTTCCTGTTTTTAGTCCTCCAATTATAAATAATAAAGTTCAACAAACAAAAAGAAGTGTTAATAAAGCTTTAGTAAAACCAATTAACATTCAGGCCAATGAATTCATTGAGAAAAGAGATGATGAAAAATATAAGTGGAAGGTAGTAGAAGGTTTAGGGTATAGTAATTCTTCAATCACATTATTTCCTTTTACATCAAAAAAATTTGAGAATAATCAACCTTACGTATCCTATTCGTTTAATATAGAAAAAGTAGGGTTGTACGAGTTAGAAATTAGAGTATTGCCTACGCATTCTAATAATTTTGATCATGAAATTACCGTTGAAATTGATTCTAATTATAAGAAGAAGTTTTCGATTAATACAAAAGGAAGAAGTAAAACTTGGAAAGAAAATGTACTAAGAAATAGTGCAATAGTAAAACACTCTTTTCAAATTGATAAGGTAGGGAAACACAACATTAAAATTCTAGTAAACCAAACAGGTATTGTAATAGATCAGCTATCAATTCAGCCAGAAGGACAGCCAAACAGATATGAAATACCGAATTAAAAAGTTTATCTAAAACCTTTAAAAGGTTATTATTACGTTTTGTACTTTTATTAATAGTATATTACATGAGTGTTACCTGCTATGCACATATAAATGTCTAAGTTGCTATTAGATATCGTATTGCTAAAATATAGATGAACTATAGATAGTTTTTTTACTTTACAATTCTATAAACCTCTGCACCCGCTAATAGAAAACAACCTAAGCCATAATCTTCAAAATCTGGTACTTTGTTATAAGATAGAGGTTGCCCGTCTTTAGGTTCTTTTCCAGTAGATTGTAAATAACCTAAAAAACCATTTGGATGTAAACTTTCGGTAACCATGGCATTCCAAGCTTTCTCAATTATTGGTAAATATTTAGTACGATCTAAAATACCATTGTTTACACCATAAGCCATACCATAAACAAATAGGGCAGTACCAGATGTTTCTTTACCTCCAAAGTGGTTGGAATCGTGCAAACTTACATTCCAAAATCCGTCTTTTCTTTGAATAGGAACTAAAGCTTTAGACATTGCTTTTAAATCTTTTATATATTGCTCTCTATGTGGTGCATTTTCTGGCATAATAGATAAAACTTTTGCCAATGCAGCAATTACCCAGCCATTTCCTCTACTCCAATAAGCATCTTCTCCATTTGGTTCTGTATATGGTGGATCAAAATCTGCATCACGCCACCAAAGACCGTCTTTTGGATTATACAAACCATTATCTCCATGTTTATTTCTGGTATACATGTACATTTCGTACATTTTTTCGTAGTAGCGATTATCGTTTTCTAAGACACCTAATTTAGCAAAAACAGGCATTCCCATTTGTAAAGCATCAATCCAAGACCAATCGTCTAATTGAGGTGTATTTAATAACATATTAATACACGATTTTGTATTTTTAAGCTTTTCTGGATTGGGTTCTAAATTGTACAAATCTATATATGTTTGTGCAGCACAATAATCATCTGCATTTCTATTAGCATTACCATATCTAAAGCCCCAATCATGAAATTCTGCCCAATCATAAGCATAATTATAATAAGCTTCTTTTGGGTATATTTCATAAAGTGCCATTAACCCTTCATAATATACACTTCGAGTCCAAATATTACTTGGTCTTTCTTTATTTGTAACAATTGTTTTGCCTACATCTTGCCATTTGTTCATAAAATAGTCATTGGCGAGTTGCATATTTTTTAAAATATTTTTTTTATCCGAAATTTGAGAAAAAGAGGGGTTATAGCAGAGTATAGTTAGGTAAAAAATAAGGGCAATTTTTTTCATTTTATAAAATTTATATTTAAAGTTAGTCTTTTTGTAAAGGGATTAGTTTTACAGGACCTAAAATGCCAGAAGGCATAGGGTTCCATTTGGTAGCATTAAATGTTTTGTAATCTTTGTCTACCATATTTATTTCATAGAAATTTTTCCACTCTTCACCTCTTAGTTCTTTTGCTCTAATTCGGTTAGCAGATAAGTTGGTAATTTCTATAGTTAGTGTATTAATACCATCATTTAGTTGTTTAATATATATATCAAAAGGATTAGACCATAAGCCGCCAATATAATTTCCGTTTAACCAAATTTTAGCACTTTCTCTAACATCACCTAGTTGAAGTAACCATGTTTTAATATTAACTTCAGGATTCTTAAATGTTAATTCATATTTGGCAGTTCCTGAAAAATGCTCAGCATCTTTACTTAAATTTGTCCAAGATTCTAATTGATTTATGACTGTAGGTTCAGGTAACTTAGGGCCGCCTTTTAGAAATTCAATTTTCCAAGTACCATCTAAGCTATAACCATTACCGGCCATTTTATAATAGTTCCAATTGTAATATTTCTCTTTATTTTCTGTAGTTAGAAACAGACTTTCTCCAGATTTTATTTGTACCCTAACATAAGTATTAATATCATTATTATATGTTTCAGCCTTGCCATATGTATTTGTGTTTGGATTATAAATATTTATGTTTTGGCTATTGATATTTACTGGGATATATTGGTCTATGTATTTTGAAGTATGGTTTACAAGATAATATATTTTGTTTTCACCTTTAATTCTTTTGATGAATTTTAAACCAGTTTCTACTAATTTTTCAGGGATTACGTTTGCTGTATTTAAATCTTTATAAATATCTTTTGAAGTGTGTAACTTATCTTTATTTGAAGCTAACAATTGCTCTAACTCAATATTTTTTTGTTTGTAATTTTTAAAACCAGGTACTGATTTAGGAAGTTCTTCAAAAATAATATTGGCACCAGCTTCTTTTAAAACTAGTAATTTTTTTAAAGTAGTTAAAGGCATATATTTACAAGTTGGAATTACAAGAGATTTGTAAGTTCCTCCTGGAAGAATAATGTTACCATTATTATAGCTCGCTTTTTCAATAAATCTGTCTGAAATAAAATCGAGCGTATAACCTTTTGATAGTAAGTTTTTTGTGGTATTGTAGAAAGGTTGGTTAGTTAACCACTCTTCTAAAGAATGTATTTTAAATTGAAAAAACAAACTACCTTTTAGATGCGAATTCCAAACATCATAAATTGGCCAGTACAATAAAATATCATTATCTGGTTTTCCAGATTGTAGTATGTTTTGGCAATTTTCTATGTATGAAAAAAGCTGATTTTCATCTTCTCCAATAGATAAGTTTGGATTAAAATTAACCGAAGCATAAAATTTCCAACCAGGCCATACAGCACGTTTAGGAGAATACGTTGTGCCGTGTAAAAAGATATGATTTATACCATTTAAAAATAAATCTTCAACCTCTGGTTTTGTTTGCGATAGTGCTGTTTTAAAATGATCTCTAAGCCATGTAAACGTTTCAGAAGACGTTAGAGGCTTACCAGCAATATGAGCTGCTGAAGATGAAAATTTAAGCATTACTGGGTCTGCATCACCTTCTCTAATATCTTCTTTTTCGCGCCTTAAACCAGCAATTTCGTAAGGCATAGAGCCAAATGTTTCGCATTCAGGGATATCCGCAGAAGCATAAAGATCTATTAAATTACCTGGCGATCCGTGTGCTTGTAATCTAGATTTAAAATTATTTTTATGCGCCCAAGCTGTCCAGGGTTTATCAAAATCTTTAAGCAATAAATCCGATAAGGTTTCTCTGTAATCACTTTTTACTCTAAAGTTTTCTTCAGTTTCTTTTTCGCTAAGTGCTAAAGGTAAATAAGGTTTTAAATCGTAACCTCTCAATGTTTTAAAAGCATTAAAAAAGTCTGGTGTAAAATTTGTTTGATAAACCTCGTAGCTATCATTAAACACAGATCTAATTTTACCATCAAAATTTTTAAATGCTTTATTAAAAGGTTTTAAATAAACATTTAGTGCTTTTTTAGAATAATGATCTACTGTTAGTCCTTTTCCTCCAGGAGCAGCACGTTTTACTTGCTGTCTTGTTTTACCTGTAAAAACAGTATAAATAGTATATTCTGAATCGTTTGCAGTAAATGTAAAGCTATTCTTTTCTACGGTTTTAGTTAAGTCTTTATATGAACCGTTTTTTCCGTAAGCTAAAACACAATTTAAAGTTGCTGTTTCTATATCTTTAGGGTTATCTACAACAATATCAATTTTAGAAGTTTGTCCTTTTTTAACGGTATATTTTTGAGTTATTAATTTAGTAGCTGCAAATTGAGTAGTTATTTGCGGACCACCATAAGGCCAACCAGTACCTAGCGTTAAATCTACACCCATTTCTAAGCTATCTGCTACTTTAGTGGTGTAACTTAACATAGCCATCCATTTAGGAGATAAATAATCAATAAAATTAGCTTCTTCTCCTTTAACGCCATAAATAGGTGCAATTTCAACACCTCCAATACCGACGTTTTTTAATGCTATTAGATTCTGTTTTATATTCATAGAATCTACAGAACTTCCCATCCACCACCAACGAGTCCATGGTTTTTTTTGAGATTTTAATAAAGCAGTTTTATTCTCACTTAAGTGTTCAATATCTTTTGGTTTTGAACAATTTTGGCTCAATAACCCTAAAAATAGGAATGCTATAAGTATCCTTTTTTGCATTTTGTTTTCTTATTTTTTAATATCTACAGCATAAATTTGAGAGTTACCTTCAAAATTTGCTCTAAATATGATCTGATTTCCGTCTGGAGAAAAATGTACATTTGGTTCTAAATCGTAATCATGATTTTTCATGTTTACTAATTTGGTTGATTTTAGTTGATCTCCACTAGGCGTAAAATGATAAATCCACATCCCGTCTTTAGCTTTGGCTACTTGTCTTGAATCCCCTCCATCACCAGCAAATGATTTTCCGTCTGGTGATATATTGTAGTGAATAGACCATTCATTTCTTTTTAACTTGTAGCGTGTTATTGTTTCAGATTTTAAATTTTTTCCTGCTAAATAGAAAGAAACACCTCTTGGTATTTGTAAATCATACCATATAGTTTTACCATCAGGACTAAAAAATTCATGTCCGGCTATCTCCCAATCGATGCTTCTTTTGTGTATAATTTTATTTTTTTTAGAATCGATATTAATATTCCAAATACGATCTACTTTATGCCAAGGACCTTCGTGACAGTACATTAAGTTTTTAGAATCTGTTGTAGAAAATTGTATGTGATTTAACCACGCATTTTCAGAGTAGATATTTGATAACTCTTTTGTTCCTATATTTATTGTTATTAAACTCCTTTTTAATTTAGCCTCGTATATTTTATCAAAGTAACCAGTTTTCTTTGGGTTCTTCTTTAAAATATCATTTTCTTTTTTAGTTATTAAAGCACCTGCTAAAAGTGTTTCATCTGCGTTGATTGTAGAAATAGATCCAATAACATCATCTTTAAAAGTATAAATAAATTCAGTTTTATGAGTATCAATATGAGTAGAAAAAACACTGTCTTTTACTGTATAATAAATTTTTCTGGTTTTTGTACCCAAAATCTCGCCACGTTTAGCTCCTTTTGTAAAGGTTATTTGTTGAGTTTTTTTGCTAGTTAAATCTATAGTATAATATTGATAATCTTTACCTTTTTTCCTATTACAAAAAATCATTAAATAACTTTTACCATCTTTTGATTTAATAAACGGATTGTTATGAAAATAAAAACTTTTATTACTTCCTTTTAAGTTAACTAATTTTTCAACTTTATACCCTGTTGAAAGGTCAATCCAAACTTTTTTAAGAGAACTCTTTTTACTTGTTTCCATTTTTGGAATGCTACTTTGAGACCTACAAGGGTAACTTATTAAAATGATAAAAATAAAAAATAGTTTATTTTTTAGCATAAAACTTTCTGAAATGTTATTAAAACAATTTTTTTACTAGTAAAACGGATATAAATTTTAGAATAATCGATTACTCAAAAATGACGATTTTCTTTACTGTAGGCATCCTGCACTTACCTGTCATGTATGTTTATTAATAAGTTTTACATATCAATAAGTTACTTGGTTTGAGCTTGATTTAGATTATTATTAAGTTGAATTTACTAGGATAAGACCCTAAAAATTAACAATGAAATGGTTTTATCAGTTTAAGCATTTATGTTGATTAATGTTTAAAAAGTAAAATTCTAAATTTCAACAAAATACCTGTAAAAATAAATGATAGAAGCCTTAAAAATTAAATGTTTGTACTTTAGTATAAGACCTTTGATTAAATATTAAATAGTATTATTATTTATTAATTGAACAAGGTGTTTAAGCACTATCAAACCTTAAATCATAAAGTTTTATTCAGCATAGCGCAGGATACTAAAATTAGTTAGGAATAATATATTTGAGTTTTTACTGAAATATAGAATTATATTTATGAAATATAACTTGTTAATTATGGGTGTTTTAATATCTAATATAATGTTGGCCCAAACATATACAGGTAACTATGAAAGGGTAATTTCGCAAAAAGAAAATACGATTACTTTAAAGACTGAAAAATCTATAGTTAAAATTGAATTTTGTACTCCATCAGTGGTAAGAGTAAGAACTGTGTGGAATGGCAAGTTTGAAGCGAACGAACCTTGGATGGTAACAAATTATAAATGGAATAAAGTGTCATTTATATTAGAAAACAAAAAAAGAGTTTTAAATATCAGTACAGCAAGTTTAGATGTAAAAATTCAAAAAAAACCTTTTGCAATACAGTTTTATGATAAGGAAGGTGTTTTGTTATCTTCAGATACAAATAAAGCATATTTTACAGATAATGGTGCTGTAGAGGTAAATAAAGTTTTACAACCCGATGAACATTTTTTTGGATTTGGTGAGCGCATGGATTTTTTAGATAGAAGAGGAAAACAAGTAAAACTGGATGTTGGCAGAGGTATAGGTTTACCACATATAGTTGGAGCCTATAATGTTTTAGAAGCAAATTATTGTCCGGTGCCGTTTTTTATGAGTACAAAAGGATATGGTGTATTTTTGCATAATTCTAACCCATCAACTTGGGATATGGGTTACAGCGATTTAAAAATGTATAGCTTTTCTGCAGAAGGTGGCGAGTTAGATTATTACTTTATATATGGTCCAAATTTCACAAAAATTTTAGATAGTTATACCTCTATAACTGGTAAATCTCCTTTACTGCCAAAGTATGCACTTGGTTTACAAGTTGGAACTTACAGTGGTGGAACATGGGGTCATGAAGAGAAAACATCAACAGATTATGTGGTTAACCTAGCTAAAAAGTTTAGAGATTTACAAATTCCTTTAGATGTATTACATCTAGATTCTACATGGCGAATTTTTGGAGAAAATGGTGGTAAAGGTGCAACTTCTTTTGAATGGAGAGAAACGTTTATAAACCCTGAAAAAATGTTTAAAGATTTATATGCTTTAAATATAAATATGGTGGGGGTACATTTAAGACCACGTTTTGATAATGGTAAAAACCTACGTTTGCTAGATGAAGCACAAGCAAAAGGATTTGTATATCCTGAGGATGATAACCCAGGGGAATTTGTAAATTTCTTTGATAGTAAAGCTGTAGATTGGTGGTTTGAAAATGGAGTAAAACGTATTGCAAATCAAGGTGCTATGTTTCTTAAAACAGATGAAGGTAGTGCCTTTGGTAGAAAAGCAAATGAAAGTAATAAGACAGGACCAAAAGGTAAAGAAATTAAATCTTTACACAATGTATTTCCTTTAGCCTATGCAAAAGCAGCATATGAAAAATTTGAAGAATTTAACGGAATTAGAGGAATGAATAATACTAGAGAGGGTTTTGCAGGCATACAACGTTATCCTTTTATTTTTGCAGGCGATTGGCCAAGTGAATGGCAATATTTTGAGCCTGTAATAAAAGCTGGGTTAAACATAGGACTTTCTGGTGTTAGTAATTGGGCACACTGCATGGGTGGTTTTGAGCACGTTGCAGACCCAGAATTGTATATTAGATGGACGCAGTTTGGTTTAATGAGCCCTATTGCACATTTATTTGGAATGGAACACCCGAATTATAAAGAACCTTGGAATTATGGCGAAGAAGCAGTTCAAATATTTAAAAAATACGATGATTTACGTTACAGCTTAATTCCATATTTATACAGTCATTCTTATCAAAACCATACCACAGGAACACCGTTAATGCGTGCATTAGTTTTAAATTATCAAAACGATGAAAACGTATATCAAATAACAGACCAATATTTGCTTGGCAAAAGTTTAATGATTTGTCCGGTTACAGAAAAAGGCGCAAAAACTAGAGTTGTTTATTTACCAGAAGGAATATGGACCGATTATTGGACCGAAAAAACATATACAGGTAAAAAATATTATAACATTCTTTGTCCTTTAAACAAATTACCCATTTTTATAAAACAAGGAGCCATTATTCCAACACAAGAACCAATCCAATATGTAGGCGAAAAAGAAATTAACAAGTTAACTTTAGATGTTTATGCAAACGCATCTAACACGTTTACTATTTATAATGATGATGGTAAAACGCTAAAATATAAACAAGGAAATTACAATACAACTTTTGTAAAATCTGAAGTTTCTATTTCAGAAATTAATTTTAAGATTAATAAAACAAAAGGAGAATTTAATGGAAATAAAATAAATTACGTTGTAAAATTTCACCTTACAAAAAAACCAACTTCAGTAACAATTAATAATCAAAAAATTAATATCACAAATATTTATAAAGATGGAATACTGATTGTTTCTCCAAAGGAATCAAATAGAAAAAACATCATCATAAATATTAAAAAGTAAATTTTTATAAATTATTAAAAGTAGTAAAAAATTACCTCTTTTTAATTAATTTACTTTTATGCTACATGTCCTGGTAAATAAAAAAAGAGAAGAAGTATTTTAGTAAAAAATCTAATATCGTAGTAATTATTGCAGTTTTTTGTAATACTGTTGGTTAAAAAGGTTCTGAAACAAACACACCAAACATAGGCGTATAAGAAACTATGTAGGTAAAAACGAAAAATATATATTATGATTAATTTTACTAGAAACGCATTTAAGATGCAGTTAAAACCAGGGTTTACAGCAGAATATAAGAAAAGACATGATGAAATTTGGCCAGAATTAAGTAAGTTGCTTTCAGAATCTGGTATACAAGATTATACTATTTTTCTAGACGAAGAAACCTTAACTTTATTTGCTGTTCAAAAGTTAGCAAAAAATTTTAATCATCAACTTTTACCAAATCATCCTTTAATACAAAATTGGTGGAAATATATGTCAGATATTATGGAAACGAATAAAGATAATTCGCCAAAAACAAATACTTTAAAAGAAGTTTTTCATTTAGAATAAAATTAACGTATTCAAGTATTTAAGCTTTATAAAGACAATTTTAATCTAGGTTTTGCATGTAAACTTTTATAATAAGAGTAGATTACTTGTTAAAGGGTTAGATAACTGAGAATTTAAGTTGGTTTTGATAAATAAATTTATAGAAGATAAAACGTTGATTTATCTTGCTTTTAACTACATTTTTAAAAATTAGTAACGCTTTATGTTTAATACATAATTGGTATAATATATTGTTAAGAAAGCAAAATGTAAATTAAAACGGTTAAGAAAATTAAAATATAACCTGCTGGTTTTACATAAGACCAAGATTTTTCTTCTGTACTTTCTTCCTTGTATGTTATTTGTTCTTTTGATGGATAAAAGTGAGATACTAAAAACATTATTATAAAATTTAGAACAAATTCTATTCCCCATAAATGAACAAAATGTATGTCTAGATTCAATATAAATGTTGATAAAATATAGAATACAAAACCAAAGAAAAGGCCCACTTTAGCACCTAAAGTGTTTATTTGTTTAAAAAATATACCCGCAATAATTATAGATGAAATTGGTATAAAAAATATACCATTTAATTGTTGTAATAATTGGTATAGACCATCAGAAGCATAAGCAACCATGGGTGCAACAGCAATAGAAATTAGAGCTAAAACAACAGAAGAAATTTTACCATATTTAACCAATTTAGAATCCGAAGCATTTTTATCAATTATTTTTTTATAGATGTCTAGACAGAAAATTGTACTTGCAGAATTTAACACGCTATTAAATGTACTTAATACAGCACCTAAAATAACTGCCGCAAAAAAGCCATACAAATAGGTTGGTAATACTTTTTTAACTAAAAGCGGATAAATTAAATCTGGTGTTTTATAATATTGGTCTTGAAAATAATAATAAGCTATAAGCCCTGGTAACACAATAATTGCAGGTACAAATAACTTTAAAACTCCGGTATAAATTAAACCTTTCTGTGCTTCTACCAAATTTTTAGCACCAAATGCTCTTTGTATAATTGTTTGGTTCATTCCCCAGAAATACAACTGATTTATCATTAAGCCTGTAAATAATACAGAAAATGGTAATACAGAGTCTGGTTTTCCAATAATATCAAATTTTTCGGGTGCAAAATTGTAAACCGTTGTTAAACCGCTAAACATATCTCCTTCTCCTATTTGATAAAGTGCAATAATTGGTATTAATAAACCACCTATCATTAAACCCAGTCCGTTTAAAGAATCTGAATACGCAACAGCTTTTAATCCTCCAAAAATTGCGTAAAGCGATCCAATAATTCCTATAACTAAAACCGTATAAATTGAAGATTGTTCTTTAGATATGTTAAACATCAAAGAAAAATCGAAAACACTTTCAATATTAATAGCCCCAGAATACAATACAATAGGCAACAAGGTAACCACAAATGAAGACATTAATAAAAATGCTACCAAAGATCTTATAGTACCGTCAAAACGTTTTTCTAAAAACTCTGGAATTGTTGTTAACCCCATCTTTATAAATTTAGGGATAAAGAAAATAGCAGCAATAACTAATGCTATTGCTGATGTAACTTCCCAAGCTATTATAATAATTCCGTTTTTATAAGAACTACCATTCATACCAATTAAATGTTCGGTAGAAATGTTGGTTAGTATCATTGAACCAGCAATAACTGGCCCTGTTAAACTTTTGCCTGCTAAAAAATAACCTTTAGTAGTTGTAAACTTGTCTTTTCGAAGTTTATAAGTTGTGTAAAGAATAACGAATAAAGTAAATCCGAAAAAGCCTATATAAGTAAATAACATTGTAAAGGTTGGTTTTGTTTTTATTAAAAGTGTAATTTATTTGGTAAATATTTTTTAACTAACGCTTCGTAATAAGGTCTTAAAGCATCTGCATCTGGTTTTACAGGAGCTTTAGTATACAAATCATACGGATTAAATTTCTTTACCCATTCAAACATTTCAATATCTTTTTCATTCATTAAATGCAAATACGCTTCTTCTCTGTGCTGAGCATAAAAAGAATGGTAACGAATAATATATAATGCAGGTTCTGGTAAATAATCTTTCATTATTTGATACAAATACTCATCATGACCCCAACTCATTTTTACATTGTCAAGACCACAATTAGGAGAATAAACTCCGTATTTTGTATTGTATTTTTTGTTGTTAGAATCTGGATTTGCTGCAAAAAACTCCGGATATACTATTTTATCCGAAAACTTACATCCCACAGGAAAAGTATCTCCAACAACTGCCCATTGTGGTTCGCCAAACAAGCATAAAACCTTACCCATATCATGAATAAACCCCGTTAAAACAAACCAATCTGGATGCCCATCTGCTCTAATTGCTTCAGATGTTTGCAATAAGTGTTGAAACTGATCTAAATCGATATCTGGGTCGCTATCATCTACTAAAGTGTTTAAAAAATCAATAGCTTCCCATAAAGACAATTCTTTTTTATCAAACTTTAAAAACTCTTTTTCCTTTTTACAAACAAAATCGTAGGTCTGAAATTCATGGTTTATTCTATAAAATTCTCTTACAGTTTCTAATCTTTCAGAATCTACATAGTTCCTAAACTCTTCTTTTTCTTTAATTGGAGTTTCTGGGTTTGGATAACGATGCTTTAAATTTTCTTCCCAATCGTCAATATTATCCATTGGGTTAGAAGTCTTATTATTAGTCAGTTTTTCCATGATTTAAGTTTTAAATGTTAATAGTCTAGTACTATCAAAAATAGAACTCATCCTTTAGAATTACATGGATTATAAATTCAAAAATATGGATTGAATGATAAATTATGTGTTTTTTTATTTTTTTAATAAAATTCCATGCTTTTGAATAAAATATCCATAACTAAATATCTTAATACCCTTAATTTTAACAAAAGATTATAACTAAATTTTTAACTAAACAAATTAGAATGAAAAAACTTAAACTTTTATTATTAGCCATGTCGCTATGTTTTTCGTCGATGTCTTGGGCACAAGACAATATCTCTGGTATTGTAAAAGATGCTTCAGACAATCCTTTACCAGGTGTAAACATTTTGGTAAAAGGAACTACTGTAGGTAGTTCTACAGATTTTGATGGAAATTACAAGATTAAGGCTAAGCAAGGAGATATACTTATGTTTTCATACATGGGTTATAAAACTTTAGAGGTAACATATAAAGGAGGTAAAACTTTAAATGTTACTCTAGAAGAAGATGCAGCATTATTAGATGAGGTTGTTATTATTGGATACGGGTCTGTAAAGAAAAGCGATTTAACAGGATCTGTGGCTCAGGTTAGTTCTAAAGATATACAACGAGCTAATAAAGTTGATGCTGTATCTGCACTTCAAGGTCAAGCACCTGGTGTTGTAATTCAGCGTACAGATAATAAGCCTGGTTCTGGTGGTTTTAATATTCGTATTCGTGGTGCAAGTACAATTAATACTAATGATAGTGGAGGTTTTAACCCTGGGCAAAATCCATTATTTATTGTAGACGGAATTTTTGTAGATGATATTTCTTTTTTAAATCCTGCAGATATTAGTAATATGAACATCCTTAAAGATGCTTCTGCTACTGCTGTATATGGTTCTAGAGGAAGTAATGGTGTTGTTTTAATAGAAACAAAACGAGGTAAAAGCGGAAAATTAAAGGTAGATTATAGTAATTACGTTGGTTTTAAACAAGCATATCACTTGCCTCCAATATTTAATACAGAAGGTTATATACAATTAGTAACCGATGCTGCAGTAGGTGGTCAATTTGCGGCAGGTAACACCAATTATAGAGCAAGTGATGTAGATTTAACAGATGGAATCTTTGATGCTGAAGAGCTGCAAAATATTGCTGATGGTGTAGATACAGATTGGGTAGATCTTATGCTTAAAAATGGTTTTCAAACAAATCATACTATAGGATTAAGTGGAGGTAATGAATCAACAACTTATTCTGCTGGTTTAGCATATACTTTAGATGAAGGAAATGCTGAAGGTGAAGATTATACGAGATATAATATTAGAGGAAGTTTAAATAGCGATCTTAATGATTGGCTAAATGTAAGTGTGAGTAATTATATTACAACAGCAATTCAAAATCAAGGTAGTTTTGAAGGTTTTAGAAGTGCTTATAGATTAAAACCAATAGGACGCCCTTATAATGAAGATGGATCTTTACGTTTTTTTCCAACAAATAAAGAAACTCAAATTACTAACCCTTTATTTGAAGCAGGAGGAGAAATTAGAGAAAATAAATTTTTACAATATATAGGTGATATTGCTGTAAAATTAAATCCTATTGAAAACTTAACAATTACTTCTAAATTTTCTCCAAATATTAAATATACAAGATATGGTGAGTACCGATCATTATACACAAAAAGTGTTAGTGGAAACCCTGCAAATAGAAGAGCGCAAGTAAATAATTATAATTACTTCTCGTATTCTTGGGATAATATTTTTAATTACAAATATAATAAAGGAGATCATGCGCTAGATGTTACTGCTGTAATTTCAAGATTTTTAGAACGTAGCGAAGGATATTATAATCAAGTTAGAAACTTTTCTACAGATGATTTCTTATTTTATAATATTGGTGCAGGTCTAGATATTAGAAATGTTTCTAGTAGTTTTTCTAAACAAACTTTAGAATCTTATACAGGAAGAGTAAACTATACATTAATGGATAAGTACCTGTTTACAGTAACAGGGCGTTACGATGGTGCTTCTATATTAGCAGAAGATAATAAATGGGCGTTTTTCCCATCTGCAGCGTTTGCTTGGAAAATGATGGATGAAGATTTTATGCAAAATCAACAAACGTTTTCTAATGCTAAATTAAGATTAAGTTACGGGCAAACAGGTAATAATGGTCAAGGAGGAGGTTTAGGGCCTTTAGCTTCTCAATCATTATTGGGTGCTAGCGCTACTAATTTAGGAGACACTTCTGTGTCTACTGCTTATGTAACAGGTATTGCTAATAAAGATCTTTCTTGGGAAAGAACAACAGAAATAAATGTTGGTTTTGATTTTGGTTTTATAGACAACAGAATTAGTGGGTCTATTGATGTGTATAACAGAAAAAATACAGATATTATTTTTGGTAAAGACTTGCCTGCTGTTACTGGTTTTTCTAGAATATTTGAAAACATCGGAGAGTCTACAAACAAAGGAGTAGAGATTGCTTTAAATACCGTTAATATAAATAAAGGAGATTTTAAATGGACAACTAATTTTAATTTTGCGTCTAACAAGAACGAACTTATAAAATTAAATGGAGATCAAGATATCTTTTTTAATGTAGGAGGAACCAATCTTATCCATAGAGTAGGAGAGCCAATTGGTGCTATTTATGATTATGAGTTTGCAGGTATCTGGCAGTTAGATGAAGAAGCTGAGGCTGCATCATATGGGCAGTTACCAGGTCAAGTAAAAGTTACAGATTTAGACAATAGTGGAGATATTACACCTGCTGACAGAAAAGTAATTGGTCAAGTAACTCCAAAATGGACAGGAGGTCTTACAAGTACTATAAATTATAAAAACTTCGATTTCACAGTTTTTATAAGTACAAGCCAAGGTGCTAAAATGAGAAGTAACTTCCATGCTAATTATGCTTGGGGGTGGAGTAGCCAGCCTCAAAGAACATTTAATGGTTATGATACAGAATATTGGACACCAGAAAACCCAACCAATGCATATCACCAACCAGGTAATGCAGGTCCTTACGGTTATACTATTCAATATAAAGATGTATCATTTACCAAAGTTGGTTTTATAACACTTGGTTATAAGTTGCCATCTACAATTTTAGATAAGCTTAAAATTAGTAATTTAAGAGTCTACACTACAGTACAAAACCCTTTTATTATTACAGATTACGATGGATGGGATCCTGAAAATGCCGGAAGAAACCAATGGGGTGCAGCGTATATGTCACGTACATTTATGACAGGTGTTAATTTAAGCTTTTAACCAATCATTAAATTTAATAAAAATGAAAAATATCAATTATAAAATAATTTTAATACTCCTTTTTATAGGGGTAGTTCATACGAGCTGTGAAAGTTTCTTAGATGAAGAAAATAGATCGTCTTTAACGATAGAGACAGCAATTGAAAAACCTGAAACTTTCGAACAGTTAGTAGCATCGGTTTATGAAAGATCTAGAGAGGCAACTACAAGGTATGCTCCAGATATGTATTACATGTTAGAAGACTTAGGAACCGATATTGTAACCAGAGGTTCTGCAATTGCTGGCGTTAATGATATTAATGATTATGTAAATTTTAATCCTTTAAATTGGGTTGTACAAGTATATTGGTCTAACCAATATGGTATAATATCAGCCGCTAATATTGTTATAGATAATGCAGATTTAATTCAAGGTTTAGATGCTGAAACAAAAACAATAGGTATAGCTGAAGCTAAGTTTTTTAGAGCAATGTCTTATTTTAATCTAACAGAAAACTTTGGAGAGGTGCCTTTAGTTCTTAATCAAGTTTCAAGTGCAGATATAGATTATACAAGAGCTGCTGAAGAGGCTGTTTACACACAAATAGTTTCAGACCTTCAAGATGCTTTAGTAGGTGTGCCAACAACTGCAAGTGAATACGGACGCGTAACTAAGGACGCAGTAAGACATTTAATGTCTAAAGTATTATTAACAAGAGGTTATAAGCCTTTTAGCTCTGGTACAGATTTTACAGATGCAGCAACATTAGCAGAAACAGTGATTGCAAATCATCCTTTAGTGCCTTCTTTTGCTAGTTTGGTGGATATTGGTAATCAAAGAAATTCTGAAGTTGTTTTTTCATACTTATTTGGAACTAATTCAGTAAGTAGAGGTTGGGGTAATTCTAGACACATGTTGTACCAATTTAGATTTTTTGATTACCCTGGTTTAACTAGAACTTTAAAAGGTTTAGACCCAATGCCTACGCCATTCTTTTACAGTCTTTTTGATGATGCTGATGAAAGAGCAGAGGCTACATTTACTAGAGAAATATATGCAACTGAAGATTATACAGGTAAAAATGGAGAAGCAGTATCAGCAGGAGAATTAGCAATATTGTTACCAAAAACAGCCTGGACTCAAGCAGAAATAGATGCAGTACCATATGCGGTAATTAATCCAGGAACTTATTTTACCAGCGATGGAATTACGCCAGTACACTACCCACCATTTGTAAAATTTGAAGACCCAACAGTACCTTTTACACAACCAGATCAATCTTCTCAAGGAGAGAGAGACATGGTTATTATGAGGTCTGGTGAAGCTTATCTAATTGCAGCAGAAGCTCGTTTTAAGGCATCTGAATCAGGAGCAGCTGCAGCACATCTTACAACGTTAAGATCTAGAGCTGGTTTAACAGCACCTGTTGTAGCCGGAGATGTAGACCTAGATTTTATTCTTGATGAAAGAGCTAGAGAATTAGCAGGAGAGGTTAACAGATGGATGGATTTAAAAAGAACTGGAAAATTAATAGAAAGAACCTTAATGCATAATCCGCATGCAGCATTTAATAATGCGCTTAAAACTAAACATTTGTTAAGACCAATTCCACAAAGAGAAATTGATATTACAGGCGGTAGTATTACACAAAATCCAGATTATAATTAATAAAATATATAGAATTAGTTAATTTGAAGTTGATTGTTTGTTTAAATATAGGCAGGCTTGTAAGATTGCCTGCTTATATTTTTCTTTAAAATAATTAATACTACAGATTAAGGATATAAACTAATTATCCAAACCCCAAATCATCTTAGCTTTATATACGAATGGAATTATATAGAATTCATTTAAAAAAAATTGTAGGGATAGTATTAATAACCCTTTTTTTAACCTCTTGTAAAGACGAAAAAAAAGACCCGATTCGAAAAAAACAGCTTGTAGAAAAGGTATTCCCTATGTTAGATACAGAAAACTCTAGATGGTTTTTCTTTTCTTCTGCAAACCGACCTTTTGGAATGGTGAATTTAAGTCCAGATACCGAAATAAATGGAGCTTGGGGTAGTGGTTATAGATACGCCAAAGATACAATTAAAGGTTTTAGCCATATTCATGCTTGGCAAATGTCTGGTTTATCAGTTATGCCAGTAACCATAAATACAGAAAATAAAAAGCATATTTTTACAGATTTTTATTCAAAATTTAATCATAATAAAGAGCAAGCATTTCCTGGTTATCATTATACAGAATTAGAGCGTTATGCTATTTCAACAGAATTAACAAGCACAAAACGAGTAGGTTTTCATAAGTATACCTATCCGAAAAAAAATATTCAAAAAGCTATACTTTTTAATCTAAACACATTGTTGGGGCCGTGTAAAAACGCACAAGGTGTCTTAAAAAAGGATAGTGATAAAGAGCTTTCTGGGCAATTGGTAATGCAACCTACCCACCGCAGACCGAAACCAGTTACAGTTTACTTCAAAATAAAATTAAACATTCCACTAACATCAATAGAACAAGATAAAATTACTAAAAATTACCTATTAAATCTAAGTGATGTAGATACTGCTTTATTGATGAAAGTAGGAATTTCATATACATCCATAGAAAACGCCAATGATAATATAAATCAAGAATTACCCAATTGGCATTTTGATAAAGTAGTAGCTAGTTCTAAAAAAGAGTGGAATGACTTACTAGGGCGTATTAAAATAGAAGGCGGAACAGAAAAAGAACATAGTCGCTTTTATACAGATCTGTGGCATGCATTACAAGGTAGGCGTGTAATTAGCGATTATAATGGCGCTTACCCAGATAATACTGGCGAAGCCTTTAAAATAGGTCAATTACCATTAGATGCAAACGGAAAACCAAAATTTAACCATTATAACTCCGATTCTTTTTGGGGTGCACAATGGACTATAAACACACTTTGGGGGTTAGTTTATCCAGAAATAATGGAAGAGTTTACACATTCTTTAATGCAGTATTATAAAGATGGAGGCTTAATACCTCGCGGACCTTCAGGAGGTAATTATACTTATGTAATGACAGGTTCTACTTCTACTCCTTTTATAGTTACAGCCATTCAAAAAAATATTGTAAAAGATAGTTTAGAAACCATTTATACTGCCGTAAAAAAGAATCATATGTTAAACGGTATTATGGGTAAAGCAGGTTATGAGCATAACACAAATATTGGTGGTGGTCTAAAATATTATATCAATAATGGTTATGTGCCGTTTCCTTTTCCAATTGCTCATAAAGACGGCGAATTTGGTATTCATATGGATGGAACAAGCCAAACAAACGAATATGCCTATCAAGATTGGACCTTAGCTCAATTGGCTAAAAAGCTAAATAAAACCGAAGATTACAACTACTTTTTAAAGCGCTCTAAAAACTATAAAAATGTTTTTAATACAAAACTAGGTTGGATGGCGCCAAAAGATATTAATGGCCATTGGAAAAAAGATTTCGATCCTTATCAATATGAAACTGGATTTACAGAATCTAATGGTGCGCAATCTACTTGGTTTGTGCCCCAAGATATTGAAGGTTTAGCTAGTTTAATGGGCGGAAATAAAAAAGCAGTTCAAAAATTAAATACACAATTTAAAACCGCTTCAAAATTAAAATTTACTTCCGGTACTTCTCATGCTGCAGAGTTGCATCCAGAATATAGTAGAATTCCTATAAACTATGGTAATCAACCTTCCATTCAAACCGCCTATATTTTTAATAAAATTGGGCGTCCAGATTTAACCCAGTATTGGTCTAGACAAGTTGTAGATAATGTGTTTTCTGGCTTATCTCCTTCAACCGGGTATAATGGTGATGAAGATCAAGGTTTAATGGGCAGTTTAGCAGTCTTAATGAAAATGGGATTGTTTCAAATGAACGGTGGAACCGAAGAAAATCCAGAATATCAAATTGGAAGTCCTCTGTTTAAAAAAATTACAATTAAGTTACATCCAAAGTATGCCCAAGGAAAAGAGTTTATTATTCAAGCAGAAAATAATTCCTCAGAAAATATCTATGTAAACGCTATTGAATTTCAAAATAAGAAACTTAATAATTTTAGCATTAAACATAATGATATTATCAATGGAGGTACATTAGTTTTAAAAATGAATAAAGAAACTAATATTAATTAGGTTGTTTTAAATTCCGAAAAAAGATAAAATAATTATGATAAAAAAAATATTACTTATAGTATATACGGGAGTGCTTTTTAACATGATTAACGCTCAAGAAGTACTTCATAAATATATAGATCCCATGATAGGATCAGAAGGTACAGGACGTGTTTTTATTGGGCCCTCTTGTCCTTATGGTATGGTAAAACCAAGTCCAGATTGTACTGTAAATCCAAATAGTGGTTGGCTACCCATGCCAAAAGAGGTTACGGGTTTTAGCCAAGTTCATGTTAGTGGAACTGGTGGTGGACCAAAATATGGTAATATTCAAGTAATGCCTTTTTCTGGTGCTTTAAATAAAATAGATCAAACCTCTTATCGTGCCGAAGAAAACGTAAAACTCGGTTATTATCAAACTGTTTTTAAAGAAAATAATATTAAAACCGAAATTACTACTGCCGAAAAAGTTGCATTTTACAAAATTACATATCCAGAAAATTCGAGTAAAGAATTTAAAATTGATCCAGGGTTTTTCTTAGGAGAAAAAGAAATTCCTAATAGTAGAGAGTCTCAACAATTTGTGGGGTCTGAAATTGAAATTATTTCAGATACAGAAGTTAGAGGGTATAGCAGAATTAGAGGTGGTTGGAATAACGGGCCAGCATACACCGTTTTTTTCTGGGCAGAATTTGATCAGCCCATTGCAAAATATGTAACCTGGAAAAATGGAAAATTAGAAGCTAATCAGCCACTACAATTTGATTCTAGCAAAAAAACTGGAGCTTTACTTTCCTTCGGAAATAAAGGAAATAAAACTTTAAACGTAAAAATTGGAATTTCATTTTTAAGCTCTTCTAAAGCTAAAAATAATATTAAGGTAGAAATTCCGCATTGGGATTTTAACAAGGTATTATCTAGCTTAGAAAATAAATGGGAAAAAATTATTAAGCGGATAACTATTGCTAAAGATACATCTCTTGAGTATAAAAAAATGTTTTACACAGGCTTGTATCATACCATGTTAATGCCAGTTGATAGAAGTGGTGAAAACCCACTTTGGAATGAAGTGCCGTATTATGACGATTTTTATTGTATTTGGGATACCTTTAGAACTTCAAGTCCCTTAATTACTCTTATAGACCCAAAACGCGAAGTAGATATTGTAAATGCAATGCTTAACATTTATAAGAGAGATGGCTATTTACCCGAAGGAAGAAGCGGAAATGCAAACGGACGTACACAAGGTGGTTCTAATGCAGAGGTGGTTTTAGCTGATGCTTTTGTGAAAGGTTTAAAAGGTATCGATTATGAATTGGCTCTGGAGGCTATGCTTAAAGATGCAGAAGTGCCACCTGGAGGCAATGAAGAGGCAGAAGGTAGAGGTGGTTTAGAAGAATATTTAAATTTGGGTTATATTCCTTATGGAATTCCGCG
Source organism: Polaribacter sp. M10 (assembly GCF_054968445.1). Taxonomy (NCBI): domain Bacteria; kingdom Pseudomonadati; phylum Bacteroidota; class Flavobacteriia; order Flavobacteriales; family Flavobacteriaceae; genus Polaribacter; species Polaribacter sp. M10. The sequence continues at coordinate 29,839 of NZ_JBSSBG010000021.1, read as the reverse complement.
TGCAGGAAACAGAACTATAGATTACGCTTATAACGATTATAATATTGCAACCGTAGCAAAAGGTTTGGGTTATAATGATATTTACGAGCGTTATATTAAACAATCTAGCTATTGGGAAAATCTTTGGAGGGGCGATTATGAAGATGAAGGTTTTAAGGGCTTTATTATGCCTAAAGATAAAAATGGTAATTGGTTAGATGATATTGTTTTTGGAACTTCAAAAATACAGAAACCAACATTTAAATATACTACGCATGTAAAAGAATCGCCTTGGTATGTTTGCCATTGGTGCGTGTTCTTTTACGAGGGTGATTCTTGGGAATATTCTTTTAGTTTACCACACGACATTCCAGAAATTATTAAAAAATCTGGAGGCGATGAGGTATTTAAAAATAGGTTGAATACCTTTTTTGATAAAGGTTTATATAATGTAGCAAACGAGCCTTCATTTTTAACACCAACTTTATATCACTGGATTGGTCGTCCAGATTTAAGTAGCGATAGAATAGGCAAGATTATTAGAAACCACTTTAACGCTACAAATTTTGGGTTACCTGGTAATGACGATTCTGGAGCTATGTCCTCGTGGTTAGCTTTTCATATGATGGGGCTTTATCCCAATGCTGGTCAACCGTATTATTTAATAAATACGCCAATGCTAAAAGAAACTAAAATAGAAGTGCAAGAGGGCGTGTATTTTAAAATTTCAACTAAAAAATTAAGTGCTAAAAACAGGTATATTAAACAAGCGTATTTAAACGGAAAACCATACGATAAAGCATGGATAATGCACGAAGATATTGTAAAAGGCGGTGAGCTTACATTTACCATGAGCTCAAAACCTTCAGCTTGGGGAACTACCATTTTACCACCCAAAAAAATATAGAAAGATGAAAAAAATATTTTTTACAGTAATAGCATGCTTACTATTTAATTCGGTACAATCGCAGCGCTATATGCCATTAATAACAAATAACACAGAGCTACACTACATTTGTAAATTATATGGACAAACAAGACCTTTAAATTTAAGGCCTAAATTTGTGTCTGATACGTTGTATATAAATTGGGACCTACGTAGTACAAAACGAACATTTGTAATTTTACCAGAAGCCTTAGAAAAAGGTACAGGTATTACATTAGATCAAGGTGTATCTCCAGATGTATTGGTTTTAAAACCAACAGATACTTTTTTTATGATTTCTAAATCAGCTTTTAGTGATTTGGTAACTAATAACAAGTTTGTTTATAACAACACAACCTATAATTTAGATAAAACTAAAATAGCCAACGAAGTGGTTATAGATGGTAAGGTTGTAGATGTTTTGTTTGTAAAAGCTGAAATTGATAAAACCGAGTTATGGATTTTAAATAATCCAGATTTTCCTTTAATTTGCAAAATAGCAAAAAACCCATTAGGTGTAAATTGTACACTAACTACCATTACAGAAAAGTAATGTTCCACTTATTATTTAGCCTTGTTTTATGATAAAATTGAACCACTTTTTTTTCAAACTTATCCCATTATTCTTAATCGTTTTAATGTCTGTCAGCTGCACAGATTCTAAAAAAGAAAATACATTTGATACACAAAAAGAAGCTATTAATAAGTTTAATGTTTTAGCTTATGGCGCAGTTGCAGACGGCAAAACACTAAATACAAATGCCATTCAAAAAGCGATAGATGAAGCTTTTAAAAATAATGGCGGACAAGTCGTTTTTCCTAAAGGATGTTTTTTATCGGGTAGTATTCAGCTTAAAAGCAATATAACTTTGTTTTTTGAAGAAGGAGCGGTTTTGTTAGGAAGTACAAACCCAAAAGATTATTATAAAATGGAGTTTCCTGGCAGGCCAGATTCTCCAAAAAAAGACGACAATTCTCAATTAGCTTTAATTCTAGCACATAAATCAAATAATATTGCTATTAAAGGTAAAGGAGAAATTGATGGACAAGGATTAAAATTAGCTTTAGCTATAGATAGTTTGCATCATGCAGGTGTTACTGTAGATCCTAATTATAATTATCGCAGACACAGGCCAAACGAAACCATGCGACCAAAACTTTTTCGTTTTTCGCAATGTAAAAACATATTGGTAGAAGGGTTAAAAGTAGGGCAAGCATCTTGTTGGGGTTTGTCTTTTGAGCTTTGTAATAATTTAACTATTAATAAATTAAATATAGTTAATCGTGCTTATTGGAACAATGATGGAATTGATATAACAGATTCTAAAAATGTTAAAATCACCAATTGTAAAATAGACGCAGCAGACGATGCTATTTGTTTAAAATCGTATTATCCAGGTTTCTATAACGACTCTATTTATATCGCAAATTGTAACATTAGATCTAGTGCAAGTGCTATTAAATTTGGAACTGCATCTATTGGTGGTTTTAAAAACATAAAAATAGAAGATATTAAAGTGTTCGACACCTTCCGTTCTGCAATTGCTATTCAAACTGTAGACGGTGGTTTTATAGAAAATGTATCAGTTAATAATATTTCAGCAGTAAATACCGGTAATGCTATCTTTTTAAGATTGGGGCATCGTTCTGGAGAAAAACCAGGAAGTCTTAAAAATATAACTATTAAAAATGTGAAAGTACAAATACCTTTTGGCAGACCCGATATTAATTATGATTTAAGAGGTCCGGAAGTAAATTTTTTTCATAATCCTTTTTCATCGGCTATTGTGGGTATTCCTGGTTATAAAATTGAAAATGTAACCTTAGAAAATTTTGAAATTAGCTATCCTGGTAGAGCATCCAAATCTATGGCATATATGCCTTTAAGTCGTTTAGATCAAGTGCCAGAAGAAATTACAGCATCTCCAGAGTTTTCTATGTTTGGCGAGTATCCTGCTTATGGTCTTTATGTTAGGCATGCCCAAGATATTCGTTTAAATAATATAAAATTTACACTCGATGATGTAGATTTTCGCCCTGCTTTTGTGTTCGATGATGTAGCTACTTTAGAGATAAATAACATCTCTTTAAACAAAGACGCTAAAGAACAAATTATACTAAAAGATACCGAAAATATCACTTTAGATTCTGAAGCTTCAACGCTTGCAAAAAAGCTTTAATCATCAAAAAAAAAAATAGAAAAACCATACATGAATACATTATATTTAAAAGTCATAATATTTTCCTTGTTTCCTGTTTTGTTATTTGGGCAAAATAATATTTGGGAAGATCCAGCTATTAATCAAATTAACAGGTTGCCAGCAAGAGCCACTTTTTATTCCTATGAAAATAGCGATTTAGCCATAGCAAATAATAAAGAGGGTTCTAAATATTTTAAATCACTAAATGGCGATTGGAAATTTAATTGGGTAGCAACACCTAACGAAGCATCAAGCACCTTTCAAAACGTAGATTTCGATGTATCAAAATGGGCTTCTATTGATGTTCCATCGAACTGGGAAATGCGAGGTTTTGGAAAAGCGATCTACACCAATACAACCAATCCGTTTTTTAATAATCCTCCCTTTATTAATCATAGCGATAATCCTGTTGGGCATTATGTAAAAAGTTTTAACATAGATAAAACTTGGAAAGAACGCGACGTTATTCTTCATTTTGGCGGGGTTTCTTCGGCTTTTTATGTATGGGTAAATGGTGAGTTCGTGGGCTATAGTGAAGATACACGATTGCCTTCGGAATTCGATATTACAAAACATTTAAAAACGGGCAAAAATAAAATAGCAGTAAAAGTTTATCGCTGGTGCGATGGAAGTTATTTAGAAGATCAAGATACTTGGCGAATGAGTGGTATAGAGCGCGAAGTATTTTTGCAAGCGGTTCCTAAAGTGCGACTTTCAGATTTTACGGTTAGAACAGATTTTGATGAAAACTACAAAGATGCCTTATTGCAAATTAGACCACAATTCACTGTAAATATTGAAGATAAATTTATTGAAAAAGTAGGGCATTTTAGCAATACACCTTTACAAACTGTTGTGGATAATTGGTCGTTAACCACACAATTAATAGATGCCGACGGAAACGCGGTTACTCCCGAAAAAACACAACTATTAAAGTCTTTTTTAGGTGAAAAATATCCAGCTAGAGATAACGTGTATTTTGGAATTATTGAAACCGTAATTAAAAACCCAAAATCTTGGTCTGCAGACGAACCTTACTTATATACCTTGCTTTTAACAGTGAAAGATAATAACGGAAAAGCTATTGAGTACACTAGTACAAAAGTTGGTTTTAGAGAAGTTAAAATTGATAAAAAAGGGCGCTTTTTGGTAAACGGAAATCCTGTGAAATTAATAGGTGTAAATCGTCACGACCATAGCATGATAAATGGTAAAACGGTTACCAAAGCCGATATGGAAAAGGATGTGCAGCTTATAAAAAAATTCAATTTTAATGCTGTTCGTACCTCGCATTATCCAAATAACCCTTATTTCTATGATTTATGCGATAAATACGGACTTTATGTAATGGATGAAGCTAATTTAGAGAGTCATGCTTTAGGCGGAAAACTATCTAACAACGAGTCTTGGGCAACCGCATTTTTAGAACGTGGAATACGCATGGTAGAGCGTGATAAAAACCACCCAAGCATTGTAATTTGGTCTTTAGGAAACGAGTCTGGTACAGGGCCAAACCATGCAGCAATGTCTGGATGGATAAAAGATTTAGATCCAACACGTTATTTGCATTACGAAGGTGCGCAAGGCGATCCAACCGATCCTAGATATAAAAGCAGTTTTTGGCCATCTCATGTTGGTAATCCAACCGATCCAAAATGGGTAGATATGCTCAGTAGAATGTATCCACAACCAAACGAATTAGAAAGTTTAATTAACAATACCCGTTTCGATAAGCGTCCAGTTTTAATGTGTGAGTACGCTCATGCTATGGGAAATTCCCTTGGAAATTACAAAACTTACTGGGATATTGTGCATAAATACGATAGAGCCATGGGTGGCTTTATTTGGGATTTTATAGACCAAGGTATTTTGCAAACAGCAGAAAACGGAAAAAAATTTTTTGCTTATGGTGGCGATTTTGGTGATGTGCCAAACGATGGTAGCTTCTGCTTAAATGGTATTGTAGCTGCAGATAGAACACCAAAACCAGAAATTTATGAAGCTAAAAAGGTTAATCAACCAGTTGTTATTTCAGAGGTAAATGCAATAAAGGGAGAATTCGAAGTTTTAAATCGTCATCATGCTTCTAGTTTAGCAAAATATAACCTGGTTTGGGAACTTTTAGAAAATGGAAAAAGCATCCAATCTGGTAAATTAAAAACTTTAAATACAAAACCTTATCAAAAAGAATTGTTTAAAGTTAATTTCAAAAAAATTACTCCGAAAACTGGTAGTCATTATACTATCAATATAAAAGGTTTGTTAAAAGAAGATACCTTGTGGGAAAACGCCGGATTTGTCGTTTTTCAAGAGCAGTTTGTTTTAAATTTATCCTCCGAAGAAATCTTAAGTACAATTCAAAGTGAAGAAACTTTAAAGGTTTCAGAAACATCTAAAACCATCAGCGTAAAAAATGAATTGGTAGAATTGATAGTAGATAAAACAACGGGTTACATTTCATCGTATAATTCAAAAGGAATCAAACTTATTGAAACTCCTTTAAAATTAAACTTTTGGCGTGCTCAAACCGAAAATGAAGCTGCCTATAGAAAATCTATGGGAAAAACCAATGAATTAGATTGGAAAACTGCGGCAAGTCAGTTTAAAGTGCAAAATGTAAAAATTGAAGACACCAATAAATCAAAAATTAAGATTACCGTAAAAGGAAAAATTTCAAATCCGAAAACTTCAGTTACTTTAACCTATACTGTTTTAGGTAATGGCTACGCAAAAGTATCACATGCAATTCGTATTAATAAAAACATGCCAGATGTTCCTAAAATAGGAATGCAGTTTGATATTTCTAATCAATATAAAGAAGTAGAATATTTTGGTAAAGGTCCACAAGCCAATTATCAAGATAGAAATTCTGGTGCATTTTTAGGGGTGTATAATGGAGATGCGTATACCATGAGTTATGGTTATGCCGTTCCTGAGGAATATGGAAACCACATGGAAACGCGCTGGTTTAGTTTGTTAAATAAATTGGGTCAAGGTGTATTAGTAAAAGGCGATAAACCCATTGATTTTAGTGTTTTACCATACAGTACCGAAAATATAGACGATGCTACACATACTTACGAATTAATAGATAGAAACGTTTTAACCGTTAATGTAGATTTAATTCAACAGGGTGTTGGTGGCGATAATACGTGGTCTTTTAAGGCAGAACCACACAAAGAATTCAAGGTAAAATCGGGGAATTATGGTTATGAGTTTTATATAGTTCCTGTAACTAATAACTTAAATAAAATTGCTCCTGAAACCATTAAATTTTAAGAAATATGAAATTAAGTATAAGCCTATTTTGTGTTATTTTACTGTTTGTTGAGTGTAAAAAGAAACAAGCTATAAGTACAGAAACACCAGAAAAAGCACTTATAACTCGTATTGCGCCAAACCATGCTTCTCAGTTTATTATACAAATTGATAATTTTGATGAAAAAGAAGATTGGTTTGAAATTGAATCTAAAAACGATAAAATTATCTTGCGCGGTAATAATGGTGTTTCTATTGCTTCTGCTTTCTATTATTATTTAAAAGAATATACAAATAGCCAAATTACTTGGAATGGTACAAACCTTAATTTACCTAAAAAATTACCAGCATTAAAAACACCAGTTCGTAAAAAAACACCCTACGAATATCGCTATTATTTAAATTATTGCACCTTTAATTATACCATGAGCTGGTGGGATTGGGAACGTTGGGAAAAAGAAATTGATTGGATGGCTTTACACGGCATTAATATGCCTTTGGCTATTACAGGAGAAGAGTATATCTGGGACGAAGTGTATAAGTCTTATGGTTTTACAGATACCGATTTAAGTACTTTTTTTAGCGGGCCAGCTTATTTTTCGTGGTTTTGGATGGGTAATTTAGATGGTTGGGGTGGTCCCTTATCACAACATTGGAAAGACTCTCACCGAGACTTACAAATAAAGATTTTAAAGCGTCAAAGAGAATTAGGTATGAAACCTGTTTTACCTGCGTTTACAGGGCATGTTCCTGCATCTTTTAAAACCTTTTTTCCAGAAGCTAATTTAAAGAAAACCAATTGGGGTAACGATTTTTCCGATACATATATTCTAGATGCTAACGATCCGTTATTTGCGGAAATTGGAAAGAAATTCTTAGAAACTCAAGAACGTATTTATGGCACAGATCATTTATATTCAGCAGATACCTTTAACGAAAATACACCTCCATCAAATGATCCAGAGTATTTATCAAATTTAAGTGGTAAAGTTTACGAAGGCATGAAATCTGCCGATCCTAATGCTGTTTGGGTGATGCAAGGGTGGCTGTTTTACAGTCATAGAGATTTCTGGAAAGCACCGCAAATTAAAGGCTTATTATCTCCTGTTCCAGATGATAAAATGATTATTCTAGATTTAGCTTCAGAAATAGCACCAATCTGGAAAAAAACCGAAGCTTATTATGGTAAACAATGGATATGGAATATGTTGCACAGTTTTGGAGGTAATATTAGTATGTTCGGTCGTATTGAAACCATTGCAAATCAACCTGCAAAAGCTTTAAAAGATCCTAATTCAAGAAATTTAAAGGGAATAGGTTTAACTATGGAATCTATTGAGCAAAACCCTGTTTTGTATGAATTAATGACCGATAATACTTGGAGAGACACACCTATAAATTTAAGGGATTGGTTAAAACGGTACACTTTAAATCGTTATGGAGAATTAAATCCAGATATTTTGAAGGCTTGGAATATTATGGTGAAAACTGTATACAATGGTAAAGTAATTCGCGATGGTGCCGAATCTATTATTGTGGCTAGACCAACGTTTAAAGGCTATAGACGTTGGGCAAGAACCAAACTAAATTATGCCCCTGAAGATTTATTACCCGCCTGGGATTTGTTTGTAAAAACGATACCGAATAACAAAAATTCGGATGGTTTTGAATACGATTTGGTCGATTTAACCCGACAAGTTCTTGCAAACTACGCTTTGCCTTTACAACAACAAATAGCAACTGCATATAAGGCTAATAATAAAGTTGATTTTAATAAATATAGTAACGAGTTTATAGACTTAATTGATGATATGGATACGCTTTTGGCTACTCGAAAAGATTTTTTACTCGGTCCTTGGATTGCCGATGCTAGAAGTTGGGGGCAAACCGAAAAAGAAAAGGCACTTTACGAACAGAATGCAAGAAATTTAATTACCCTTTGGGGAGATGCTAATAATAGATTACATGAGTATAGCAATAGACAGTGGAGTGGTTTATTTTCTGATTTCTACAAACCACGTTGGGAACAGTTTTTTACACAAGTTAAAAAAGATTGGAAACAATTTGATCAGGTTGCATTTGATGAAGATATAAAACAATGGGAGTGGAGTTGGGTAACTGCAAGAAAAGATTTTCCAATAAAAGCGAAAGGAAACGCAAGAGATATTGTAAAAGAATTACATGCAAAGTATAGACAACATATTGTACCAGCAACAAAAAAAATGAAACCTATTAAATACAATTATTAAACATGACAGAGGTTTCTATAAAAATGAACAATCGATTTTTGTCTCTAGATGTTTTTAGAGGACTCACTATTTTTTTAATGATTGTAGTAAATACTCCAGGTACAGGTGCAGAATTTTATCCTTATTTAGTGCATGCCAAATGGTTTGGTTTTACTTTGGCAGATTTAGTTTTTCCATCATTTTTATTCGCCATGGGAAATGCTATGAGTTTTTCAATGCAAAAATTAAAGGTAACATCAACATCATTTTTTTGGAAAAAAGTAATAAAACGAACCATTTTAATTTTTTTTATTGGTTATTTAATGTATTGGTTTCCGTTTTTTAAAATCGGTATGGATGGGGGGTTAGAAGTAAAGCCTATAGCAGAAACTCGAATTATGGGTGTTTTGCAACGTATTGCTTTATGTTATTTTATTACTTCTATACTGTTTTATTATTTAGAATCTAAAATAATTATATTCATTGCAACATTAGTTTTATTAGCATATTGGTTAATTCTATACGCTTTTGGAGAACCAGGATTAGAATTACAAATGGCCACTAATGCTATCACACGTTTAGATTTAGCTATTTTAGGAGAAGGACATATTTATAAAAAAGATAGTATTCCTTTCGATCCAGAAGGGCTTTTAAGCACCTTACCCTCAGTATTAAATGTTATTGTTGGTTTTTTGGCAGGGCGTTTTATTCAGCAGAAAGGAAAATCCTTTGAAGGTATAGCAAAATTATTAATGGTTGGTTTTTTGCTTTGCGCATTCGCTTTTTGGTGGGATTTAATTTTTCCAATAAGTAAAAAATTATGGACAAGCCCGTTTGTAATGCTTACAGTTGGTATCGATTTATCTGTTATGGCTATTTTAATTTATGGAATCGAATTAAAAAAAGCTACTAAAGGTACCGAGTTTTTCAATGTATTTGGTAAAAACCCATTGTTTATCTACCTGTTGTCAGAATTGCTATACATCACATTACGTTTAATTCCCACAGAATCAGGGATTGATGCTTTCGAGTGGGTAAGTCAAAATATATTTCAGAATATATTTCCTGGAAGTTTTGGAGCTTTTACAACAGCCATTGTATTTACCATACTTTGTTGGTTTGTAGGCTGGTTGTTACACAAAAAACGAATTTATATAAAACTATAACATAAAAAAATGAATAAAATGTTTAAAATTAAGTATCATAGTATGCTTTTGTTACTCATTATTTTATCTAACAATTTAAGTGCACAACAATCATTTTCTATTATTTCAGGAGAAGAAAAAGCAAGCATTCTAATTGATAAAAAAGACGCTAAAGTTGTAGACATTGCAGCTCGTATTTTAGCTCGCGATATTCAAAATATTTCTAATAAAATTATAGAGATAAATACCATTGGTAAAGTTGCTATAATTGCCGGAACTTTAGGGAAAAGTAAATGGATTGATGACTTAGTTTCTAAACAAAAAATAGACGCCTCTCAAGTACAGGGAAAATGGGAAACTTATAAAATTGAAGTGGTAGAAAACCCAATAAAAGGTATAGAAAAGGCATTGGTAATTGTGGGGTCTGATAGAAGAGCAACCGCCTATGGATTATTAGAAATTTCGAGAATGTTAGAAGTGTCTCCATGGGAATGGTGGGCAGATGTAACTCCTGATAAAAAAAATGAGTTAGTACTATCTATCCATTCAAAAATATATGGCGAACCTTCTGTAAAGTACAGAGGTGTTTTTTTAAATGATGAAGATTGGGGTTTACAACGTTGGGCTGCATTAAATTACGAACCAGAAACAGGAGATATTGGTCCAAAAACCTATGCCAAAGTATTTGAATTGTTACTGCGATTGCGTGCTAATACCATTTGGCCTGCAATGCATAAAAGTACCAAAGCATTTTATCATTACCCAGAAAATAAAGTAGTGGCAGATAATTATGCTATCGTTATTGGAAGCTCGCATGCAGAACCTATGCTAAGTAATATAAACACAGAATGGAATCATGAAACCATGGGTGAATATCGTTATGATACTAATGCTGAAGTGATTAAAAATCTATTTAAAAAACGAGCCAAAGAAACTGCAAAATACGATGGTATTTATACAGTTGGTATGCGTGGTGAGCACGACTCGCCAATGATTGTTGGAGAAGATGATACCGACTCGCAAGTAAAACTTTTAGAGCGTGTTATTACAGACCAAAGAGCCATTTTAAAAAAAGAAACTAAAAAAGACCCAACAACTATTCCGCAGGCTTTTGTACCTTATAAAGAAGTCTTAAATTATTATCAAAACGGATTAAATTTACCAGAAGATATTACTTTAGTTTGGACGGATGATAACTATGGTTATATGCGCCAATTAAGTAATCCAGAAGAGCAAAAACGCAAAGGAGGTGCTGGTGTTTATTACCACACTTCGTATTGGGGAAGGCCACACGATTATTTGTGGCTAAATTCTACAAATCCTGTTTTAATGTGGGAAGAAATGACTAAAGCTTTCGAGTTTAAATCTAGAGATTTATGGATATTAAATTGTGGCGATATTAAACCACACGAGTACAGCATGGAGTTGTTTTTAGACATGGCTTGGGATATGGATAATTTTGAAAAAAGTACCGCTGTAAAAACACACATGAACACTTGGGCTACAAGAGAATTTGGAGCCGAATCTGCTTCAGAAATAACCAATCTTTTATTCGAAAACAATCGGTTGTCTTATATTAGACGCCCAGAGTTTATGGCATGGAGTCAAGTAGAACCTGTAACTAAAGCCGGCAAAACCGAGTTAACTCAATTTCATTATAACGATGAGGTTTCAACGCGCATTGAATGTCATCAGAAGTTAGTTGAAACTACAGAAAATTTATACAAAAACATACGAGATAATCGTAAAGATGCTTTTTATCAGTTGGTATATTATCCCATAATTGGCGCATCAAAACTAAATGAGAAATGGTTGTATAGTTTTAAAAATAAATTTACGGCAAAACAAGGTCGAGCAAGTGCAAATACCTTTGGCGATTTATCTAGAGCGGCATTTAAGCGTATAGAAAAGGAAACTAATTATTATAATGAAGTGCTTCAAAACGGAAAATGGAATCATATTATGACAATGGCCCCACGTTTTTTACCTGTTTTTTCGCAACCTGCAACATCAAATGTTGGAAACCAAGAGCAAGCCACTTTAGGTTTGGCTTTAGAAGGTTATCAAATGGAAGTGAATGATAAAATTGTAAATAGTTATGCTGATGTTTTACCCGTTTTTAACAGTTATACGAAAAGCACTTATTTTATAGATGTTTTTGTTAATGGTAAAGGCAGTATAAATTGGGAAGCAAAACCTAAGGTAGAATGGATTAAATTGTCGGAAAGTAAAGGAACTCTAAACTCAGCTACAAACACATCAGAAAAACGTATTTGGGTAAGTATCGATTGGGATAAAGTGCCTAAAGGAGAAAACAAAAAGGAAGCTCCTCTTGGTCATGATTTTCAGTTAATTCCGCCTAGTTTTAAAGTAAATAGTGCGATCGATTTTATTTCCGAAGGAAAAAAAACGAGCATAGGTGTTTCTGTTTACAATCCTAAATTCGAAGACTTAAAAAACTACAATGGTTTTGTTGAAGATAAAGGGTATGTGTCTATAAACGCCGAAAATTTTAGCCGAAAATTAAAAGGTACAGAAGCTAACTGGGATATTTATGAAGGTCTAGGCTACACTAATAATGTTATTACTGCATTACCAAGAACAATAAAACCTATCGAGAATATTACCAATATTTTAAAGGACAGCCCTGTTCTAGAATACGATTTTTATAGCTTTAATTTTGGCGAGGTTGATGTAAACCTTCAAGCGGTGCCAACCCATGCACCTCATGTAGGTATTGGTGTACGTGTTGCAGTAGCCATTGATAATGCAGAACCAGTTATTGTAGATTTTCAAACCTTTGGACGTAGTGAACAATGGAAAAAAAATGTACTTAAAAATGCTGCCGTAAAATCCGTTTCGCAAATTGTAAACAAAGCTGGTAAGCACACTTTAAAAATTTGGATGGTAGATCCTGGTGTTATGCTAGATCAAATTTTAATAGACTTAGGTGGTTGGAAATCGAGTTATGCTTTTCCTGAAGAAACCAAAATTAAAAATTAAGGTTATGGAACGCTTTATATTAAAAATAACTGCTTTATTCCAATTGTTTTTAATAGCAAATGGTATAATAAAGCATTAGAATCATCGATAAAAAATACCTCTATCTAATGCCGTTAAAAGTAAAAAATCCTAAGTTTGCTCTTTAAATTACAAAAACAGGTGGTTTTTAGTTGTAGATTATTAATATAAATGGTAAAAAAAAATAAGACTAAATTTATACTGGCACTATTAGTATTGTTCTTTTTAGTAGTGTCTTGTAATAAAAAAACAGATAAAAAAGATGCAAATATTCAAATCGCATTTTTAGCAGATGTGCATTTGGGTGATATTTATGGTAATTTTAGAGATAACGATTACAAGGGTGTTTTAAATCCTTCTACAGGAAAATACACTTTAGCAAGAACTATGGGGTCTCAGTTAAAATCTACGAGACTTTTTAACGAAAACTATTTCGCTTTTTTAGCCGCATTAAATGATGTTGTAAAACGCGGTGTTAAGTATGTGGTATTACCTGGAGATTTTAGTGATGACGGACAACTAGTAAATATAAGAGGATTAAAACGAATTTTACATAACTATAGCAAAAAGCACGATATTCAGTTTATAACAACCACAGGAAATCACGATCCAGTTAAACCCTTTTATCAAGATGCAGGAAAATCTGATTTTTTAGGAGAAGAAGGTAAAGCGCAAGCTATTTTTAGTAAAAGAGAATTATTTATTCTTGAAAACGAAAATGATTTAGAACCTGTAATAACAAAAGATATTGCAAAATTGGGCTACCAAGGTGTGTTAAGCGAATTAAAAGATTTTGGTTTCTTTCCTAAAAAGAGTGATGTGTATTGGGAAACACCGTTCACTAATTATTCTTATAAAAATTATAATTTTAGTGAAGCTGAAAAACAAGCGAAAATTACAAACAGAACTTATAATTTACCAAATACCAAACAATCACTTCCCGATGTTTCCTATTTAGTTGAACCTGCAGATAATTTGTGGTTTTTAGCTATAGATGCGAATGTTTATGTTCCAAAACAAAACCTTAATGAAGAAAATAATAATCCTGAGAATTTTAATAGTGCAAGTATTGGTTACAACAATGTTTTAACTCATAAAGAGCATTTATTAACATGGATTAAATCTGTAACCCAAAGAGCAAATAGGTTAGGGAAAACCTTAATTGTGTTTAGCCATTATCCAATGGTAGATTTTAATGATGATGCTACTTTAGAACTGAAGTCTTTATTCGGAGCAAATAAAATGCAGTTGCATAGAGTACCAAAAGAGGCTGTTGCAAAAGCACTATCTAATGCCGGAGTTAAAATTCATTTTGGTGGACATATGCATATTAACGATACAGGTATTAGAAATTTTAAAAATGGAACGTCTTTAATAAACATACAAATACCATCGTTAGCAGCATATATTCCTGGGTATAAATTGCTTACAGTTAAATCTAATTCTCATTTTCAAATAGAAACAATTGTTATAGATTCTGTTCCTAATTTTAATACTTTATTTTCATTATATAAGCAAGAACACAAGTATTTATCATCTAAAAACGACCCTTCAATCTGGAATATAGAGGTTTTAGAGGCAAAAACCTACAAAGACTTTACAAAGTGGCATTTAGAAGAATTGGTGCGATTACGTTTTCTAAAAAGCGATTGGCCAGAAACTTTTAAAACAGTTATGTTAACTTCTACAGGTAAAGATTTACTATTAAAAGCATTTAAAAATAAGGCAGAATTAAATCAGCAAAAATTAAGATTATCTTCTTTTGAAAATTGGACAGGTCTAGATATGATTAATGATTTTTATAAGTTAAGAAGTGCAGATAAATTGGCCTTTGCAGACATAGATAAAAATCGATTAAACGCTTATAAAATATTGTGTAATTACTTAATAAAATCTAATGAAAATGAATTAAAATTATGGGCTACTATATTTTTAAAAAGCTTAAAAGGAGCACCTGCCAATCATTTTAAAATAGATTTAAAGACCAATAGAATAACTGTTATAAATCCTTTATATTAGTATTCTTTTAATTTGTATGTAATTTTCTAAAAGGAAGTTTTATTTATGAAAAAACAGATTATTTTATGTATTTATTTCATTTCACTATTCAGTGTTAATGCTCAAAATTTAAAGTTTGAACATTACAATGATACAGATGGATTATCACATAATTCTGTAAGACATATTGTACAAGATAAACATGGTTTTTTATGGATAGGTACTTTTGAAGGGCTTAATAGGTTTGATGGTTATCAATTTAAATCTTATTTAAGTTCATCAACAAAAAACAACAAATTATTTAATGATGATATTACAGATTTAGAGTTAGACGAGTCTTTAAATAATTTATGGATTGGTACAAGAAAAGGGCTTACACTTTTTAAAACAGATACCAGAATATTTAAAACCTATTTACCAGATAAAAATAATTCGAATAGTTTACCAGATGAAGAAATTAGATCTGTACATGTAGATAAATTTAAACGTGTTTGGGTTGGTACAAAAACATCTGGAGTATATTTATTTTATCCTGAAGAAAATATTTTTAAAAAAATAGAATTACCAAGTTTTAAATACATAAAAGAAATTTTTGAAGATAAAAAAGGCAATATTTGGATTGGAAGTTTTGGTACTGCTTCTGTTGCCAAAATATCTTTAGATACAAAAGGTAATATTTCTGAAATAGAAAATTATACACTTTCAATCCCTAATTCTCAAGAAAAAAATCCATACTTAAATTTTATATATGAAGACAGTAATTCTAGCATATTTATAGGAACCAGAAAAGGATTGTATAAATTAGATAATAAAACAAATAGGTTTAAAAATTTATACATAGAAGACAATATTATTAGAGAAAATTTGGGTCCTTATTTTTTATCTATCGCACAAGCTCCAGATAAAAAATATTGGGTAGGAACTCTTGGTGGACTTTTGGTTTGTAATACATTAGAAGATATTGCAAAAGGAAAATTTCAATGGCATTATTCTATATTATCAGACGACACATCTTTAGTAGACAACCTTATTTCTTCGCTATATTTTGATGCTTCTGGGGTTTTATGGATAGGTACAGAAGAAGGTTTAGATAAGTACGATCCCTATGAAAATCAATTTCATTTAAATAAAAGTATTTCTTTGTACATAGACAATCAAGTTCCTAGAATTAGAGGTTTTGCAAAAACATTTGATGATAATATTATTGTAGCTACATGGCATAATGGACTTTTTATTTCGAAAAAAGAAAAATTTTATACGCTTAGTAATAATAAAAATATAGCAAGTATTTATTCTAATGATGGAAAAATATTTTACTGTGGTTTATGGAACGGAAAAATACTAATATATAACTACCCCAACAATACTTCAAAAATTGTAGATGTTGGTTTTGAAAACTCACCTGTTCTTACTTTTGTAAAGTATAATAAAAATACTTTAGTAGTAGGTTCTTTTGGAGGTGGTACTAAAATTATAGATTTAAAAACTCTACAACCAAACCCTGCATATGGATTATTACTACCAAATTTTGATGTAAATAAAATAATAAAGGTTGCAGATAACTTATGGTTTGCTACTGAAGGTGGTGTTGTAAAGTTTAATTTGAAAACTAAAGAAACTATTCAGTATGGTTACAATACAAATAATAAATTAGGTTTACCTCATGACAATGTTAGCGATATTTTTATAGATAACAATAATACAATTTGGGCAGCAACTAGAAAGGGTTTGGCAATTTTTAACCAAGAGAAAAAATATTTTGAACCTGTTCAATCTAAGGCTTTAAAAGGTAAATGGATTACAAATATTAGTAACGATAATTTTGGCAATTTGTGGTTAAACATGAATAATAATACCATTGCTAAATACAATACAAAATCTAAAAACTTAAACATTTATAATGTAAGAAGTGGTAATAGATTAGACGTTTTTAGTACTAACGGATTTTATAATTTTAATAATTCTAAAATTTATGCGGCAGGTAAAGAAGGAGTTATTGTTTTTGCGCCAAATGAAATAAAAGAAAATAATTATTCGCCAAAGCCAATAATTACAGAATTTAAAATTCAGAATAAAGAAGTTTTTCCAGGTGTTAAAATTAATGGTAAAACACCAATTACAGAAGATTTAAACTACGGAAAAAAGGTTGTATTAGACTATAATAACAGAAATTTTTCTATTCAATTTTCTACAGCATCTTATACAAATCAAAGGTTAAATAAATTTGAATATAAATTAGAAGGTTTTGATGATGATTGGATTGAAACCAATAGCGAATCTAGAACAGTACAATATACAAACTTGTATTCTAAAGATTATGTTTTTAAAGTAAGGTCTAGTAATAGTGATGGTAAATGGAGTAAAACTTCTTCTTATAACATTACAGTATTGCCTACTTTTTGGCTAACTGTAGAAGGTATTCTTTTAATAATTTTATTGCTTTCGTCATTTATTTATCTATTAAGAAAACAATTAAAAATACGTTTAAAATTAAAACAAGAACTTCTCCTAGAAAAAGTAAAAAGAGAAAGAGATGAAAAATTAAATAACGAGAAATTACGTTTTTTTACAAACATTTCTCATGAATTAAGAACACCGTTAACTTTAATTCTAGGCCCTGTAAAGCAATTACAAGTAGAGAAAAGTTTAAGTGAATATGCAAAAAGTAGAGTAAATTTAATAAATCAAAATGCAAATAGATTGTTAAGATTAGTAAATCAAACTTTAGATTTTAGAAGAGCAGAAACAGGAGAATTAAAACTTAAAATTTCTAAAGTTGATATCTTAACAGGAACCAAGAACATCTTTAATTCTTTTATAGAATTATCTCAAACCAAAAATATTAACTTTAATATATATATCGAAGAAGAAAACTTAGAGTGTTGGATAGATATGGATAAGTATAATAAAATATTATACAATTTACTTTCTAATGCCATGAAGTTTACAAATAATTACGGGAACGTAGATTTATTTATTGGGTTTAAAGGAAAAAAGAATAAAAAACTTATAATTGAGGTAAGTGATGATGGAATTGGAATTCCATTAGAAAGTCAAGAAAAAATATTTACACGATTTTATCAAGCCCAAAACAGTAAAGATAGTACTACCGGAACCGGTATTGGTTTGTCTTTTGTTAAAGCCCTAGTTAATTTACATAAAGGAGAAATTATAGTACAAAGTACACCAAAAGAAGGAAGTATTTTTACAGTAAAATTACCGGTTTATTTAGAAGCATTCTCTAAAGATGAAATATTTAATTTTACAGTTTCTAAAGAAAATGATGAAAAATTAGTGTCTGTTAGACAAGTAGAGGCATCTTACAAAAATATTTCTGTAAAAAAATCTAAATCTAATGTAGATATTAAACATAAAATATTGGTTGTAGATGACAATTCTGAATTAAGAAAATATGTTGTAGAATATCTTTCTAGTTACTACAAGGTTTATGAAGCAGAAAATGGACAAGAGGCTTTAGATATTTGCAGGAAAGTAAAACCTGTACTATGTGTTGCAGATGTTATGATGCCTGTAATGGACGGTTTTCAATTTGTAGAAGAATTAAAAACAGATGAAAATATAAGCCATACAGCAATTATTTTACTTACAGCGTTAGCAGAAAATGAAAATAGAATTAAAGGTTATAAAATTGGTGTAGATGGATATTTAGTAAAACCTTTCGACCCATCTTTACTTAAAACAAGAATAGATAATATTATAAAAACTTATTTCGATTTAAAACAGAAGTTTTCTGGAGATGCAGAAAGTGATGTTATAACATTGGCACATTCTCAAATAGATATCGATTTAATTTCAAAAATTAAAGATATTATAGAAGCTAACATTAGCAACCCAGAGTTAACACCTAGTTTTTTGTGTAAAGAGTTGGCAATGAGCTCTTCAAAACTATA
This sequence comes from Polaribacter sp. M10, assembly GCF_054968445.1. Lineage (NCBI taxonomy): Bacteria > Pseudomonadati > Bacteroidota > Flavobacteriia > Flavobacteriales > Flavobacteriaceae > Polaribacter > Polaribacter sp. M10. The sequence continues at coordinate 11,173 of NZ_JBSSBG010000021.1, read as the reverse complement.
TAGAAAAATAACACAATTAACAGACATGTCTCCTAATGAATTTATTAGAACAATTCGTTTAAAAAAGTCTTCAAAATTACTGAAAACAAAAAACTACAACGTTTCTGAAGTAGCCAATATGGTTGGTTTTAATGATCCTTTATATTTTAGTAGATGTTTTAAAAAACAATTTGGTCATGCACCTAGTACTTTAATAAAGTAGTATAATTATCCATACTTTTGAGTAATTTGTCTTGGTTTAATTAGTATTAATTATTCATATTTGATTAACTAAACACATCAAATAAAACACATGAAAAATACATCTAAACCACCTGTGGTTTCTAAAGAAATCTTAATTCCTTTTATTTTAGTAACTTCTTTATTTGCTCTTTGGGGTTTTGCAAACGCAGTTACAGACCCTATGGTACAAGCCTTTAAAAAGGTTTTAGAGCTATCCAATTCTCAAGCTGCTTGGGTGCAAATGGCTTTTTATGGTGGTTACTTTTGTATGGCTTTACCAGCGGCAATGTTTATGAGAAGATATTCTTATAAAGTAGGAATTTTAATTGGTTTAGGTTTATATGCAACAGGTGCTTTGTTATTTTATCCTGCAGCAATTACAGAACAATTTTGGTTTTTCTGTTTAGGTTTATATATTTTAACTTTTGGATTGGCTTTTTTAGAAACTGCAGCAAACCCTTATGCTTTAGCAATGGGAGCTAAAGAAACAGCAACTCAGCGATTAAATTTGGCACAAGCATTTAATCCTATTGGTTTAATTGCTGGTTTATTTGTTGCACAACAATTTGTGTTAAAAAATTTAAAATCAGATGATATAGAAGATTTTAGTACTCTAGATGAAGCTTCAAAAATTTTAATAAAAACATCCGATTTATTAGTAATTAGAAATCCATACGTAATTTTAGGATTGGTGTTAATTGGTGTTTTTATTTTGTTTTTAATAAGTAAGATGCCACAATCTAAAGATCAAGGTAAAATGCCTAAAATAAGCGATACTTTTAAATCTCTTTTTAAAAATAAAAAATATGCTTTGGGTGTTTTGGCTCAAATATTTCACATGGGATGTTTGATTATGTGTTGGACTTATATTTACCAATATTCTGAGGCCATAGGGATAGATGCTGTTACTGCAGGTTATTACCAAATGTTTGCATTTGTAATATTTACAATTGGTAGAGCTGTGGGCACTTATTTACTTAGATTTATTAGCTCAGGTAAATTGTTGATGTACTTTGCTATATTAGGTTTTGTATTTACGTTTAGTGCTATTGTAATAGAAGGAACTGTTGGGTTGTATAGTTTGGTGGCGGTTTCGTTTTGTATGTCTTTAATGTTCCCTACAATATATGGTATTGCATTAGGAGACTTAACTGAAGAGCAATCTAAAGTTGGTTCTGCGGGTTTAATTATGGCTATTGTAGGTGGTGCATTAATGCCTAAGCTACAAGGTATGATTATAGATCTTGGTGGTAATAAAGTAAATGACATTAAAATATTAGGCGTTTCAGAAATCAATTTTTCGTTTATTTTACCTTTATTTTGCTTTGTATTTATTGCTTGGTATGGATTATATGTTTCTAATAAAGTAAAACTTTCTAACTAAATAGTTGAAGTATTATTACACTTTAAGGAGGTAATTTTATTTTAAACTAACATTACTTTTATATCGTAGTTTTATAATTATTTGTAATAAAAAAAAAGCTTCTATTCTTTTGAATAGAAGCTTTTTTAATAATAATCGGTTACTATTATTATAGATACTAAAACTTAATAAGTTTCATTACTTTTCTTTTATTACTAGAAGTCATATCTAAAATATACGAACCAGCCTTTAAGTCTTTCCCATAAGTGTTTTTACCAAAATAAAAGGTTCCTTCTTTAACTTTTGCACCTAAAATATTGTAGATTTTATATGAGGTATATTTTTCTTTACTATCGATAGTAAATTGATTATTGGTTGGGTTTGGATAAACACTTACAGTATTTAAAATATCAAACTTTGCAGTGCTTAAAGTGGCAGCTGCTTCTAGCTCTGAAACGGTATAAGATGTGCCTGTTTTACCAAAAACTAATTTATCAAACCAAATCCCATCTTCTCTTGCTCCTATTTGATAGGTAACTGTAAGATTATCTGGTGTTATATCATAACTCCATCCACTTGTGTTATGCAATTGTGAAATATTTACCCATTTCCATTGATTAATAATTTCAGGCGTTACTAGTTCACCAGTTACAACATCAGTTGCTGTAGTAAAACCTGTATTATTTAATTGATTCATATTAACCCAATCTGAACCGCTAAAAGGGTCTTTTGCACCCATACTGTTTGCTACATAAAAACTGTCGTCATTGTCACCAAGTGGACCAATATAAATTTTCATATACAGATCATAAGTGTCTGCTTCTGGAAAAGTAATATTGTATGTAATTACTTTAGTAGCTGAACCTGGATTGGTTGTTGCTAAAAAATTTGTTTGTGGATATACATATGTAATACTACCATCGGTTCCAGTGGTGTAATCACTTCCTAAAGTGCCAGATTCTGCTTCTACGCGAAAAGGCTCTGTGCTTTGAGCAAATATTGAAAATGCACTGATTAACATAAAATAAATAGAGAATGTAATTTTTTTCATAATGTTTAGTTTATAGTTTATAATTTTTTTTAAAAAACAAGTATTTAATTTTCTGTAAGAGATAATAGAAATGTATATTTTACACTTGTTTAATTTCTTGTAAAGTAAATATAAATTTAGGCTATTTATGGGTTAATATTCAGCTTAAAATGAGGTGTGAATTGTTTTAAATTGCAATAAGTTGGTATAAATTGCAATTTTTTAAAAAACTTTGTTTTAGTTCTTTATTGCATGATCTATATTTATCTTTTGCCCAGACCAAATCTTCTTTTGAGTCCAAGGTTGATAGGGAGCATTCCAAAACTCATTATTAAATGGCAAACCAAGAATTAAAAATACTTCTGAACAAAGATATAAGCTTCCTGTAGAAATATATCCTTCACCGATATTTGGTTGATGACCATACAAGCCTATTTTTAGCCAACCATTTTTATCGAAAGTACCTTTTGCATTTATTTGATTTTTAACCATAGTATATAATGCAGAACGAACTTGTGCTGGTTTAACTTCTTTTGGTAATTCTTGCCAAAGAGCTATTTGTGATAATGATTGAAATGCTCCAAATCTATAGGCTAATGATCTGCCAATTGGAGGGTATGTACCATCAGAAGAAATTAGTCGTTCTTGAATAGCTGCATAACGTTTTGCTCGCTTTAACGCTACATCATAATCTCTTTTAAAATGCTTGTTTTTTTCTATAATTACTTTTAAAATATCGAGTATCATAGGTTGAATAACAAAACTGTTATAATAATCCCAATGAAAATTTGGTCCATCTCCATACATACCATCACCTAAATACCATTCTTTATGTTTATTTAAAGGATAATCTAATCGCATCATATCAGCTCCTGCATCAAACTTAAGTAGTGCAGCTTCAATCATTCCAGAAAAAAGTAACCAATTACTATAATATGGTTTAATAACTCTTGTAGATTTTAATGCATTAATTACATTTTCTTTAGTTGTTTTGTCTAAAGGTTCCCACAATTGTTTTGGAGCTCTAATTAAGGCCTGCGCAAAAAAAGCTGCATCTACTAAAGGCTGTTTGTCGTTATTAAAATTCATGAAATCTGCAGACTCTGGGTTGGTTGCATTACGAATACATTGCTGAGCTAAAGCTATATATTTTGCTCTTAATTTGCCTTCTTCTGTATCATCTGCTCCTAACTCTAACCAAGGAGCCATTCCAGAGAGTAACCTGCCAAAACCCTCTAAGTAAGTTACATGGGTTCTATCATCCCAAGCACCAGGTGATTTCTCTACAGGCATTAATGTTTTTAATTTATTTTCGCTTAAGGCGGATAGTAGAGGATCTGCAATTTTAATTAATGAGGATACAAAAAATTCTCTAACTTCTTTATTTGTCTTATTTTGTAATTTATTTTCTTGTGAAAAACTCTTAATAGTTATTAAGAATAACCCTAAAATTAGGATATTTTTTAATTGATTATTCATTGTATATAATTGTTTTTGTTTCATCATTATTAAATTTTATCATAATTTTTTTTGAATTATCTGTTGCCTTTATACTTTTAACAGGGCATAATTCTTTTATTGTCCATTTTTCTCCAGATTTTTTCCAAAGCATTAAAGTTGCGTAAATATTTGCTTTTTTAGGCTGTATGTTTTCATTAACTAAAACATTTATGACTGAGCTTTCATCACTTTCTGGATGCAATCCTTTTGCTTTTACAACCTCTATATTTTGCCAACCTAATAAAGGAATAGTTGCTAATTGATAAACTCCGTTATCAATAATTGTTACTTTATATCCTTTTACTTTTTTTGTAGTTGTTATAATTTCTTTATCTAGTTTTGGCAATGCATAATGTCCTAATCTCATAGAAATAGGTTTGTTACTATTATTTTTATCCACCCTTAAAATTCCATTTGGCAAAGGAATATCCGCTAAATTAAATTTAATATTTTCATCTGTTTCTAAAACTACATCTCTATAATAAACATCATCTTCAAACTTTTTAAAGGTATATAACCTAAAGGCTTCCCATTGGTTTTGTTTATTTTTTATTACATAATTCATGGCAACTTCACCATTTTTACCATCTGCTTGCCAAGGAAAAGCACTGTTATATGACAATCTATTATAATTTTCTGTTGATCTAAACTTTTGCCAATCATCTTTTACTTTTTCATGACACCAAGCTCTTAATTCTGAGGCTCCTATATTTGGATAATTAGTAATTAAAACTTCTGATTTGCCTTGAAACTTATTGTAAACTTTTCCTTTTTCCAATTCATCATCCCATGCTCCATTATTTTCTTTGGCTGTCCAAAAAGGACTATCATCTGGAACTAACAAACCAAAAAAAGCTTTCCCCATCCAATATACACTTCCTCTACAGCTATAATTTTGTACTGCGGGTTCAAAGACACCATAAAATCCAAGTGTAGGTACATTGTCTTTCATAAAATCTGGGTGTGTAAAAAACTGTTTAATTACTCCAGATGAAATTCTGCGCATCCATCCATAATTTAAGTTTTCATCGTTTTGGAAACCCATTAAAGGAAAAGGAACAATAGATCCTGTTCTGTAACTAATACTTCTTCCATACATAATCATTTTCCCATCTTTACTAAACATATATGGGTAATTATTTTTTAAACCATTAAAGTTTAATTTAAATTGTTTTGCAATTTCTGGATAATATTTATCTCCAAAATATTGAGACCAAACCATTCCATACATTTGAAAAGCCCACATGCTATAATAATCATATGCAGGACTATCATTATACCAACCATTACCTCTATAATGAGTTAAAGATCTATTTAAATATTTTACCAATAAGTTTTCGTTAACACGATATCCTTGATCTTTAAAAAAGCTTAACACAAAAATGTTAAAGAACTTCCAATTAGAATCTACTGTGGGTCCATCTCCATAACTTAACATAATTCTAGCCAATTCATCTTTTTGATGTTGTGGAAGAGGTTCCCATAAAACATCAGGATTTACAAGCATTGATAAAGCTAAAGCTCCAAACTCTACTAAATTCTGACTTGGTCCTCCATTTTTAGACCTAGGAACAATATATGACTTACTATCAGAATCTATGAGTTTACCTATTTGATATCGATAATAATCGGCAACTTTAATGTTATTAATAACCAAATCTGGATTATCTCTTAAAATAGGAGATGCTACAAACAATGTTCTACACAACCCCTCTAATTTTTCAGTTGGAACCCTCGCTTCATTATGAGGGTAGCTTTTTCCTAGTTGTTTAGGAAACTTCATCGGATCATCTAAATGATCTATGTAACTAAATGCACCTTCTAACAAATACATGGCTGCATCTTTCCAATGCTGCTTGGTCATACCTGTATAAGGACTTATCTCATAATTAGGATTTTCTATATTAAAAATCTTATTTTTTTTATGCTTGTTTTGTGAGAATATTGATACTCCAAAAGTTAAAAATAATACTAAAAAGAATTTCATTTTCCTATAATTTTAAATCATCAAATAGCTATCTATTTATTATAATGTATATAAGTTATCTGCACTTAATCTGTACTTTAGGTCATTTTAAAGCCCATTACCTGCTGATTAATACCCCATACAAACATATTACAAGTGTTATATTTACACTTGTAAAAGAGTAAATGTACAAAAACATTCTTTATATTTTTTAGTTTGGTTTTGTTTATTGCAAAAACGCTCTTAGATAAAATATTTAATTAACTATAAATGATGTGATTAATTACTTGTAAAATAATTATGGGCTATTAATTATCATGATTTATTTTAAAAAATAAAACAATTAACTATAAACAACAAACAATGAAAAAACAATTACTCTTAGTAAGTTTAATACTTGCTTTTTTAACAACTCAAATCTATTCTCAAGAACCTAACTTAGTAGAAAAAGCAGATTTACCCACAACACTTTTATCTAATAGAATTTTTAATGCTACAAACATTATAGATACTATTCATATACCTTTAAATGTGAATCAAAATATGTCTCTAGAAATTACAGCTACCATTAATTCTACTAGTGGTAGAGGGTTAGATTTTGACTTTAGAAAAAAAGATTTTAGAGGGTTTAGAACTTCTTTAAATACCGAAAAATTACAATGGACAGCTTCACTATCAAATTCATACATGATGAATTTTTCTTCTATAGAAGAACAAACTATTCGATATGCTATAGAAGGAGATAAAGTACACATTTATCAAAATGGTAGTTTTATTGAAAGTAAAAATTTAGAAACTATTTTTAATATTGAAAACGGAGTAGAAAACACAAATCCAGACCTATCTTCTTTAACTAATGGACCGAACAAACTAGAAAATGTATTTGGTAATTTAACAACACAAACTCCTTTACAGGCGGGTTGGAATAATAATGGTGCTGGAAATGTACCATGGAATACCCCAAACTCTAACTCTGGAGTAAGATTTACAAATACATTGAATGCTAATCTAACTTACATCGGACAAACTTTTACAGACGCAAGTCATTTTATGTTAATGCGCTGGGAAAGTGGTGTAACTAACGGATCTTCGTACTATTATCCAGTAACTCTAGAGGCAAATACAACGTATAATCTTAGTTCTCTTTATGCTTATTGGGGAAATGGTTCTGCAGGAACGTTTAAAATAAGTGCAAGTAAAGATACCACAGGAAACAACATTATCAATCAATTTTCTACCACTGTTACAAACGGAAACCAAAGAAAACTAAACGATAGTAATATGGCTTTTACAACAACAGAGGCCGGTACATATTACTTATTATTTGAGAATGATGGTGGAGGTATTTGGTTTGTGGGAGATTTATCACTTAAAAAATTTGAAGCACAACCCAGAATTATTCTAGGTAAAAATTACCCAAATAATGCAGCAGATATAAATATAAAATCTGTAACTTTTGATGCTTCTGGTTCTTATGCACCAGTTTCATCAGGTAATGCACCTAGAAATCCGGTAGTAATAGATAATGAAGATTTTAGTATAGCCCGTTTTATAAATGCAGAAGTAACTGTTTCTGGAAAATCTGATTTACATATTACAGATAAAGATCCTCTGCGTAACAGTTCTATTAATTTAATTTCAAATGATGCTTGGTTGTTTATAGAAAGAATTAAACCATCTATTTTTTTACAGGAAACAAACGGTTGGTTAGATGCTGTAAAAATTAACGGACAAAAATTTGATATTACCAAAGATAGAATTGGTATCTATGCGTCTGGATGTGTTATTATTCCAAATGGAAAATTAGCCATGCAAAATGCACTTACCATTTATACTGAAGAAAATTTTGGTGGAACTTCTACAGATTTAGAAGTTGAAACATACCACAATAATTTAGGAGCTTTTGATAATAATGTAAAATCTTTTAAACTAAAAAAAGGTTTCGCAGCAACTTTTGCAAATAACCCAAATGGAACTGGATTTAGTAAAATGTTTATTGCCAGTGATAATGATATTGAAGTATCAACATTACCTGAAGGTTTTATAGCAACTTCAACAGACCAAAGTAGTTTTGTTTCATTTATTAGAGTGTTTAAATGGCAATGGAATTCTAAAAAAGGATTAGCGAATAAATTAGGAGGAGATGCAAACTATAAAGCAAGTCCAACAATAAGCTATAACTGGTCTGCAGGTGGAGATACAGAAAGTGTTGATGTTACTTTTGTACCTATGAGACATAATCTGGGCTGGGATTCTTTTACCAAAATAAACTCTAACACCAATGTATCTCATGTATTAGGGTATAACGAACCTGCAAGACCAGACCAAGCAAACATGTCTGTTGCCTCTGCAATAAATCAATGGCCAGAAATTTTTAAATCTGGTTTAAGAATCGGTTCACCTGCTCCAGCTGCTATAGGTAGCTCTTGGTTAACAGAATTTATGCAAATTTGCGACGAACTAAATTATCGAGTAGATTTTATTGCTTTTCATGCTTATCAAGATCAGCCAACAAGTTGGTGGAGTTGGAATATTTCTACAGCAGCAATTGGAGGAAGGCCTGTATGGATTACAGAGTGGAATAATGGAGCAAACTGGACCAATGGAGCAGATGCATCTAAATGGCCAGATGTTAGCGGACCAAGGTTTTACCCTAATGGAGACCCAATATTAGACGAAAACGGTGTACAAAAAACAGGATCATTACCACTTACACCTGCTAATGCAGAAAGAAACAAAGTTAAACTAGAACAAATATTAAATTATTTTGAAACAAATGATTTAGTAGAACATCATTTTTTATATCAATGGGTTAATGATGCTAGAGCATTAGAATTAGGAGGTCAACTTACACCTGCAGGTGAAATGTTTGGAGAATTTAAATCTGATAAAGGGTTTAAAAAATCTATAGAATATAATCACACATGGAAAATTGCACCTGCTTGGTTACAACAGCGTTTTTCTAGTGATTATAGCAAAAGTATAATTTCTTGGTATGATCATAATGGAGAAACAGGTAAAAAATATGTTTTAGAAAGAAAAACAGATACAGAAACCAATTTTACACCCATTGCAACTTTAGTAAAACGCGAGGATTATGAAATTGGAGGAACAGTAAGTTTCTATGATAATTTAACTTACAATTCTGCAAAATATCGAGTTAAAGCTACTAGTTATAAAGACACAGAATCTAATTATTCTAGAGAAATAGAAGTAGTTATAGATCAACCAGCAGTTGCTCCAGTGTTAACAGGTAAAGCAATATCTGGAACTATAATTCAGTTAGATTGGAATAATGCAACACATGCAAAAAGCTATACTTTAAAAAGAGCTAACTCTATAGATGGTACATTTGAAACAATTGCAGAAAATATTGATGCAACTACATATAAGGATGAAAATTTGACTGCAACAACTTCTTATTATTATAAAGTTGTAGGGCTTAACAGTGCTGGAGAAGGAGCATACTCTTCTGTTGTAGAGGTTACAACCAATGCCATAAATAGTCCTGAAGAAATAGAAGGCTTATATGTTTCTTCTGGTGATAAATCTGTAATAATTACTTGGGATTTTGTTTATGATACTGCATATAAAATAAGTAAATCATCGAGCTTAAATGGTCCTTTTACAGAAATCTCTTCAAGCTTTTCTGGTTCAAGATATGTAGATAACAGCAATGTTGAAAATGATAATACCTATTACTATAAAGTACAACCATACAATGATCAAGGTATTGGACCAGAATCTAATGTTTTAGTTGCAAATCCTAAAAAGGGGCAACATGCAATGTTTCATTTTAATGAAAACACTGGAGTTAAAACGTTTGATGAATGGGGTGGTTATCATGGTGAGTTAAAAGAAAATCCACAATGGTCTTCTGGTAACGATGGAAGTGCAGTTACATTATCGGCAACAGATGAATCTTATATACAGCTTGGAGATGATATTGTAGCAAACCTTACCGATTTTACTATTGCATCTTGGTTTAAAACACCCGCAGTTACCAACAACTATTTACGTTTATTTGATTTTGGTGCTGGTGGTTCTAATTTTATGTTATTAATACCTAAGGCAAACGAAACAGAATCAAGATTTATAATAGACCCAATTGTAGGTAGTAGATATAATGTGTACATGCCTTGTAATTTTCCAATAGACGAATGGGTTCACGTAGCTTTAACCTTAGAAGGTAATACATTAAAATATTTTATTAATGGTGAATTAGTATTTACAGACAATAACTGTACTTTAAGTCCTTCTGATGTAGGTTCTACAAATCAAAATTATTTAGGTAAATCACAATATTCGCAAGACGAGTTTACCAATTATAGTTATGATGAATTTAGAATTTATAACTATGCTTTAACAGAAAGTGATATTACAAAACTTTCTAATAGAGAAACCTTATCTGTAGAAAGTATAGACGATGTTAATACTGCAGATGTTAGAGTATATCCTAATCCCTTAGAAAAAGAACAGAAAATTAACATTGACCTTAGCACTATATACAGTAAAAGCATTAATGGCGCAATTAACGTTTATAATTTGTTAGGAGCTTTAGTAAGTACTCATAAAATTGATAAAGCTAAAATGACTATTAAAGCACCGTCTAAAAGTAATATTTATATTGTTGAAATTAGAACAACAAAAGTTACTAAGCAATTAAAGATTATTGTTAAATAACAATTAATACAATTAATAAAATGGGTATGATAATTTGACTCTTTCCCATCAAGTTTGACACTTTCCCATCAAGTGTGTAAGTTAAAAATTACAGGATTAGATTTTTCATAGTTTAATCCTGTTTTCAAATATAGCTAAAAATTGATTTCAAACTAATTGTGCTCTATATCCTTTTGTTGATTGCTTTTATTTAAAGCAGCTTCAATCATATCAATTTTATTTTTAGAGATATCAGAAAGCACATCACCTAAACAATCAATAATTAAAGAATTTCCAGAATATTCATAATTATTGGCAATACTTCTTGTTCTTTTTAACCAATTGATTAACTCATATTTTCTATTTACGTGTTATTAAAAGCATATTCCGTACTTTAATTCTTTTTGTTTGATGAACTTAAAGACCCTTC
>NZ_JBSSBG010000020.1:0-59113 GCF_054968445.1 Polaribacter sp. M10 | reverse complement strand
TCCACTACAATCAGTGCAAATCCATGAAATCCGTATCAAAAACAATTTCCACTGTGAATCTCAGCGAAAAAACTCTGCGAATCTCAGTGTAATAATGTCCACTACAATCAGTGCAAATCCGTGAAACCCGTGTAAAAAACAATTTCTTTTGTGAATCTCAGAGAAAAAACTCTGCGAGTCTCAGCGTAATAATTTCCACTACAATCAGTGCAAATCCGTGAAATTCATGTCAAAAACAATTTCCTCTGTGGATCTCAGGGAAATAACTCAGAGAATCTCTGTGAAATTATTTTCCATAAAAATCAGTAAGAATCCGTGAAATCCGTGTCAAAATAATAAAAGCCATCCTTAAAATCAGAGTCTACTTTTTGGCTTTATAATAAGCACTCAAAACCGATTTTCTACCAATGGTCTTTGTAATGATATCTTTCTCTAAATCCCAACCACGAGCAGGAGAATACTCACGTCCATACCAAATAATTTGCAAATGTAAATCGTTCCATAATTCCTTTGGAAATAAACGTTTGGCATCTTTTTCGGTTTGATTTACGTTTTTTCCGTTGGTTAAATTCCATCTGTATAGTAATCTATGAATATGTGTATCAACAGGAAAAGCAGGTACACCAAAAGCTTGACTCATTACCACACTTGCTGTTTTATGCCCCACAGCTGGCAATTCTTCTAAACCTTCAAAAGATTGCGGAACTTCGCCATTATATTTTTCAATTAATATTTTTGATAAACCGTAAATACCTTTCGATTTCATAGGTGATAAACCACAAGGACGAATAATTTCCTTAATTTCATCCACGGTCATTTTAACCATATCAAAAGGATTATCCGCTTTAGCGAATAACAAAGGCGTGATTTGATTTACACGAACATCTGTACATTGTGCAGACAATAATACTGCCACTAAAAGTGTATACGGATCTTTATGATCTAAAGGAATTGGGATTTCTGGATAAAATTCTTGAAGTGTATCAATTACAAATTGTACTTTTTCTTGTTTGGTCATTATTAATAGTAAGTTCAAAATTTAACATTCAAAGTTAGCTAACTTATTCGTAATTTTAAACTTTGAATTTTAAATAGTAAATTAAAGATATGACATCATTAAAAATAGGAGATAAGGCTCCACAATTCGAAGCCAAAGACCAAGCAGGAAATACCGTTAAATTATCAGATTATTCAGGTAAAAAATTAGTGTTATTCTTTTATCCAAAAGCAAGTACACCTGGTTGTACAAACGAAGCTTGCGATTTAAGAGACAATTATCAAACGTTTTTAGCAAAAGGGTATGACGTTTTAGGTGTAAGTGCAGATTCTGCCAAAAGACAGCAAAATTTTATCAATAAAAACGAATTGCCTTTTCCTTTATTAGCAGACGAAGACAAGGCTGTTATAGAAGCTTTTAATGTTTGGGGGCCAAAGAAATTTATGGGGAGAGAATATGATGGAATTCACAGAACTACTTTTATTATTGATGAAAATGGAGTAATTGAAGATGTAATTACCAAAGTAAAGACAAAGGCTCATGCAGCTCAGATTTTAGAATAAATGAAAATATAAACCACAAAAAAAAAGAGGAAAACAGTACGTTTCCCTCTTTTTTTATATGATAATTACAAGAAGTTATTATAACTGAATAGAAAGCCCTATTATAATTTGATTGACTCTTGTATCGTATTCTACGTTACCTAAATTACCTGCAAAAGAAGATTCTACATCAGAAAAACCTCTTTCCCAACGCACATCTATACCTAATTTACCCAATTCGATGCCACCACCAAATTGTAAACCAACAGTAATTCCATCAGCATCTACATTTTTAATATCTTCAATTCCAAAATCAGAATCTAAAATATATTGAAAAGAAGGGCCAATAAACACATTACCAATTCCAAAAATCTTTTTTCCTAATAAAACAGGAATATCAATTTTTTGAAAAGTATGCGTTGTTGTTTCTGCAGATGTTTTATAAAAAACTTCATTTTCTAAGTTGGTATACACCAATTCTGGTCTAATATAAAAACCAACGATAGGCAATTTGGCACGCAACCAAATACCTGCATGATAACCCGTTTTGCTTTTTGCGCCATCAAAAACATCTTGAGATGTTTCTTTAATAGAATTCGAATTGTAGTTTACACCCCCTTTAACACCAAATTGAATTTGAGCGTTAGAAGTTTGGCTTAATCCGAAAGCCAATAACATGAATACGATTACTTTTTTCATAATTTTTAATTTTAGTTTATATAAAGACGCTCTTAAAAACAAAAACGTTATTATTTTCTAGAAATTACTTTTTTAACAGCTTTAATTACAGCAGCAGCATCTAAACCGTATTTTTCCATTAATTGAGCAGGAGTTCCAGATTCGCCAAAAGTATCGTCAGTTGCAACAAATTCTTGTGGAGTAGGCGTGTTTAATGCTAAGGTTCTAGCAACACTTTCTCCTAAACCTCCTAATTTGTTATGTTCTTCTGCAGTAACAATACAACCAGTTTTTGCAACAGATTTTAAGATAATTTCTTCGTCTAAAGGTTTAATAGTATGTATGTTAATTACATCTACAGAAATACCTTCTGCTTCTAATTGTTCTGCAGCTTGTAAAGATTCCCAAACTAAATGACCAGTAGCCACAATGGTAACATCTGTACCTTCTGTTAATTGAATTCCTTTACCAATTACAAACTCACCTTCTGGCATAAAAATTGGCACTTTTGGTCTACCAAAACGTAAATAAACAGGGCCATCAAAATCAGCAATGGCAATAGTAGCGGCTTTTGTTTGGTTATAATCACAAGGATTAATTACTGTCATGCCAGGTAACATTTTCATTAATCCAATATCTTCTAAAATTTGGTGCGTTGCTCCATCTTCACCTAAAGTTACACCAGCATGCGAAGCACAAATTTTTACATTTTTATTTGAATACGCAATAGATTGACGAATTTGATCGTACACACGACCTGTAGAAAAGTTTGCAAAAGTACCTGTAAACGGAATTTTACCACCTATGGTTAAACCAGCAGCAATACCCATCATATTTGCTTCTGCAATACCCACTTGAAAAAACCTTTCTGGGTTTTCTTTAATAAAATCTGCCATTTTTAAAGAACCTACTAAATCTGCACATAAAGCAACTACGTTTGGATTTGTTCTTCCTAATTCTGTTAAACCATCACCAAAACCAGAACGTGTATCTTTTTTTTCTGTGTACGTATATTTTTTCATTATAATAATTGTATTGTAAAATTTTGCGTAAAAATAAACTTTTATTTTTCTATAGAGAAGAAAAATAGACTTTAGAATGGCCTCTTTTTAAAATATTTTTTATGGTAAATTAATAATTTATCAGTAAAAAGGTCTTTTCTATTATAATTTCATAAATTCTTGGTAAAGTTTATGAACAGGCAAGCCCACCACATTAAAATAACTGCCTTCTATTTTATCAATACCTATAAAACCAATCCATTCTTGAATGCCATACCCACCTGCTTTGTCAAAAGGTTTGTAGTTTTTAATGTAGTAGTTTATTTCTTCATTGGTAAGTGCTTTAAAAGAAACTGTGGTTACATCATTTATAATTTTTTGAAAATGAAGGTTTTTTATACTGATAGAAGTAATTACTTGGTGTTTTTTACCCGATAATTTTCTTAACATTTTAAAAGCTTCTGGGGCATCTTTTGGTTTACCAAGTGCTTGGTTTTCTAACCAAACAATGGTATCAGAAGTAATTAAGATATCTTTTGCTGATAAATTATAAGCTTTGGATTTTAAATCTGCTAAATAATCGGTAATAGCTGATCCTTTTAAATGATCTGGATAAATCTCATCGACTTTTTTTACCTCAATTGTAAAATCGATATCTAAATCTTTAAAGAATTGCTGTCTTCTTGGCGAACCAGAAGCCAAAATTATATTGTAGTCTTTTAATTTTTCTTTAAGCATTAAAGCTTTTCTTTATTCTGGCTAAATCTCGTTTGTTATCTCTGTCTTTAATAACATTTCGTTTGTCGTGCGTTTGTTTTCCTTTGGCTAAAGCAATTTCTAATTTAGCAAAACCTCTATCGTTGATAAACAATTTTAGAGGCACAATGGTGTTTCCTTTGGCTTCTACATCTTTTTTTAAGCTTCGTAATTCGCGCTTGTTTAACAATAATCTGCGTTCGCTTTTTGGGTTATGATTAAAATGATGGCCATACATATATTCTTGTATGTACATATTTATGATAAACAATTCTCCTCGATCATTAAATTCGCAAAAGCTCTCTGTAATTCTTGCCTGACTTAATCTTATCGATTTTATTTCTGTACCTGTTAATTGAATTCCAGCTACATATTTATCAAGAATTTCGAATTCGAAACGCGCTTTTTTATTCTGTATGTTTATTTTTTTCTGCACTATTACAGTTAAATTTTAAATTTATACAAAGATACATTTTTACTTTGGTCAAAGAAATGTAATTTTGAGGTCTATATTATAGACCAAATGAAACAAAACGTAATGAAATATTGCCTTCTTTTTATTTTGATGATTGCAGTTTCTTGTAAACCCACTGAAAAAAAATTAACCGCTCAAGAAATTATA
Organism: Polaribacter sp. M10; assembly: GCF_054968445.1. Lineage (NCBI taxonomy): Bacteria > Pseudomonadati > Bacteroidota > Flavobacteriia > Flavobacteriales > Flavobacteriaceae > Polaribacter > Polaribacter sp. M10. Next base: position 54,517 of record NZ_JBSSBG010000020.1, on the reverse strand, counting down.
GATAAAACCATTTTATATTCGGGAGCAGATTTGGTTGCTAATGCTGAAATTTCATTTAACTTTAGAGATAAAAGCTATAAAGCCATTCGTAAAAACGGAAAGTTTAATTTATCTAGAACCTTTGATTCTATTACGGACGAATTAACCAATACTGGTTTTACAAGAACAATTGACGGTAATCTTGCAGAAATTGATTCAACAACAATGCATACACAAAGCAATGCTGTAAATTCGGTGCATTATTTTTCGGTGTTGCCTTTTGGTTTAAATGATAAAGCTGTTCATAAAAAATTATTAGCATCATCTACAATATACAATAAAGAATACTATAAAGTAGAAATTACGTTTTCGGAAGATGGAGGAGGAGAAGATTTTGAAGATGTTTTTATATATTGGATTGGTAAAAATGATTTTTTAATCGATTATTTGGCCTATTCATATCACACAAATGGTGGTGGAAAGCGTTTTAGAGTGTTAAAAGAACAATGTACTAAAAACGGAATTCGTTTTGTAGATTATTACAACTACAAACCTTTAGACAAAAATATTGCTTTAGTAAATATTGATGAAGCTTTTGAAAACAATCAATTAAAAAAAGTTTCTGAAATTGTTTTAGAAGATATTGATGTAAAACTGTTAGAATAAGTTTATTTTATCATTTTGTATCTTTAAATTGAAATGATAGTATGAATATTAAAAGCTGGATTATTATAATTATTAATACACTTATTGTATTTGTAGTATTATTTCTATCCTTTACTTTTTATAAAGAATTTTCTAAAGTTTTAGACAATCGAGTTTTATTGCAATTAAATTCTATTAAAACATTAAAGCACATTCAGTTAGAGAGATTAATCAACTCAGAATGGCAAAAATTTAATACTGAGGATTTTTATAATCCACCTGAATTTGAAATTCCTGATGATCTATATCCTACAAAAGGTATTTATGATGTAACGCATTTGCATCCTAAAAAAGAAACTTCTGTCATTTTTGTCAATTATTTTAAAGGCACAAAAAAAATACATCTTTTAGATGATGATAAAATAAAAGATATTTTAACAGAACGCACAGGAATGGGCTTAAGTGGAGAATCTTATTTAGTGGCAAACGATTTTAGATTGCGTTCTCAATCTCGTTTTTATCCCAATAAAAAACCGTACACAATACAAGCCAAAACAGAAGGAGCTGTCAGTGCTCATAAAGGTTTACAGAGTTCTGGTATTTTTAACGATTATAGAAATGTGCCAGTGTATAGTGCTTATCAACCAATCAATATTGGGAATTTAAATTGGGTTATTTTATCAGAAATAGACATCGAAGAAGTTTCGAAACCTTTGTTAGCCATGCGTAAAAAGTTAATTCTAATTACAATTTGCATTATTATGGTTTCAGTCATTTTATCACTCTTTTTAACCAAAATAATTACCCAACCCATAATAGAAATGAAAAGAAGGTTAATGGTGATGGCCAAAGGAAATTATATCGAAAATACTACAAATAGCACCTTTTCTGTAATGTCTAAACCTAAAGAGATTAATGAAATGTTTGAAGCCTTAGGCAGCTTAAAAACCGCACTTTCTGGGGCTGTAGATTTTTCTGTAGATGTAGGTAATATGAACTTAACCGCTAAATATTCGCCCAAAAGTTCAGACGATTTGTTAGGGCATACACTTTTAAAAATGCGCGAAAAATTAATCGATTTTAGAAATAAAGAGCAGCAAATTGCAATTAATAATAAAAGAGTTTTGGTTGATCGTTTAGAAAGCGAACGAAAAAAATTAGCAAGAGAACTCCATGATGGAATAGGCCCGTTTTTAACAACGTTAAAATTTTACATTCAGAATACCACAGAAAAAGAAGCGCATAAAAAAGAGATTAATACGATGATAGATACGACCATTTCTGAAGTAAGATCTATGACAAATGCATTAATGCCAGCTACTTTAGAAGATTTTGGAATAGGCCCAACATTAAAAAATTATGTAGATACAATTCAGCAATCTGTAACGTTACAAATAGATTTTGATGATGCATCTCAAGGTAATATTTCTAATGAGTTGGCCATTAATTTATTTAGAATTGTACAAGAATTGATTAACAATACTTTAAAACATGCAAATGCTAGCCAAATAAAAATTACCCTTTCAGAATTTGATACTTTTATTTCTTTATTTTATTTTGATGATGGAGGTGGTTTTGATATGAATAGTATAATTTTAGGATCTGGAATTACAAATATTAAAGAAAGAGTTTCCATTTTTAATGGTAAAATCGATATACAAACCAACAATGGCAATACAATTTTTGAAATTGAAATACCAGTTTAAAAGTTAAACAATGATAAATGTAGTAATCACAGACGATCATGATTTATTTCGGTTTGGTTTGTCTGAACTTCTTAAAAAACATAACGATATTAGCGTTGTAAAAACAGTTTCTAATGGCAAGCAACTTTTAGAATTACTAAAAACCAATAAAAGTATTGATGTTGTTTTACTCGACATTACCATGCCAGATATGGATGGTTTTGAGGTATTAGATAAAATAGATCAATTGAATTCTAAAATTAAACCCATTATAATTTCGATGCATAATGAAGGCAATTATATTGCAAAATGCGCCAAAAAAGGCGCTTATGGTTATTTGATAAAAAATGCAGATGAAGACGAATTGCTTTTAAGCATTAGAAGTGTGGCCAAAGGAAAAAAATATTTCGGACCGCAAATTTCTGAAAAAATGGTTAATTTTATGTCTGAAAATAAAGTGAGTTCACAGCTTTTATCAAACAAAGAAAACGAGGTTTTACAGTTTATTGCTAAAGGATTCACAACAAAAGAAATTGCATCGAAATTGTTTGTAAGCGCCAGAACTATAGAAACTCACAGAGCTAATATTTTAAAAAAGTTTGAGGTAAAAAATACTGCAGCCTTAATTAAAAAAGCCATCGAAAAGAAAATATTATAAGTTAACATCCGTATTTATACGGATATCAATTTACCAATTTTCTGATACCAACATTGTCGGGTTTTCATGAGTAATTTTATAACTGTTAAACAATAGGGTTTAGCAGAACTTAAAATTATAACAACATCATGAAAAATATAATTATTGTATTAGGATTAATTTCATTTACCTTAGGTACTTATGCCCAAAAAAGAAGTGATTTTAAAGGCCCTGCATATAAAAACTACAAATACTGGAAATATAAATCTGAGCCAATGGTGGTGTATACAAACACCGCAAAAAATGATTTAAAAGGCCCTGCGTATAAAAACTATAAACCTTGGCAAAATAAAGATAATTACCAAGCGCAAAAGGTAGTAAAATTAAATTCTGAAAGAAAAAAATTAATGGGACCAGCGTATAAAAATTACAAACCTTGGCGTAGAAAAAACAGATAAAATGGTGTTGTTTATTATCTTTAATTGAGTGATTTAAGATAATAATGACTAAGCCTCAAGAAGTAATCTCTTGGGGCTTTTTTGTAAAACAATGTAAAATAATAAATATGAATATTTATGCTAAATTAAAGTGGATTCTTGGAGTTTTAATGATCTTTTTATTGATTATAACTACCAATTTAATTGATAAAGAAAACTTTAAAAGAATCAATAATTCTGTAACCAATATTTACGAAGATCGTTTAATTGCCAAAGACATTATTTTTACCATCTATAAAAATATAAATCAAAAAGAGCATGCAATTCTTATGGCTGATATCGCGTTTTTTAAGGTTAATAATCTCAAAATAAATAATGATATTAATGCATTACTACAAAAGTTTGAGGATACAAATTTAACTTTAGAAGAAGCGCAAGTTTTTAATACTTTAAAAAATCAAGTTATTGCCTTAAATAAAATAGAAATAAATGATTTGGATGATGTAAATAATGATAAAATAAAGATGTTAAATCATATAAAAACGGTAAAAAACACATTGTACAATTTGTCTAAAATCCAGCTAAAAGAAGGAGAGAGGCAAGTGTCTTTAAGTAATAAAGCATTTTCTACTATAGAGCTGTTTACTCAAATAGAAATCTATATTTTGGTCTTTTTAGCAATAATCATTCAGATTGTAATACTTTATTATCCTAAAAAGTAATAGTCTAGAAAAAGTTGGTTTATAATTCAACTTTTTCAATTTTTGAAACTTTTTCATCGCCTTTCACTGTAATGATAAATAGACTTGAATTGTCATGATCATCCATATTATCATATTTTTTATCACCTAAAATTTTATTTGCAAAACTAGGAGTTGTATTGCTGTGGCCAACTATTAAAACAGTTTTACCATAGGTTTCAACTTTAAAAATTGAATCGTTTAAAGAACTTGGGTTATAATATTTTATGGCTAAGTTTTTAGTTTTTGCAGTAGGTGTTGCCGTTTCTACAGTTCTAAAATATTTGGTAGAATATACAGCATCTAAAGGAATATCAGCAAAATAACTAGACCATTTTTGTGCTCTTTTTTCACCTTCGAAATTTAAATGCGGATTGGCATTCATTTCATTAGATCTGTCTTTTTCTGAATGACGAATTAGATAATAAGTAGTTGTTTTATCTGATGTACATGCACTAAGAAAGCTAATTGCAAAAGCAAAAAGTAAAAAATATTTTTTCATTTGGTTGAGTTTAAAGAACGAATATAGTTAAAAAAGCAAAAGCGATGTTTTAAACATCGCTTTTTATAAAATCTAGTTTGTAAAACGTTACATTACTTCAATTAATTTTACTGGCTTTGGTTTTGCTTCTTCCAGTTTAGGAATTGTAATTTTTAATTCCCCGTTTTTGTAAGTAGCACTAATATTATCAGAATCTACAATCCCTTTAGGCAATGTAAAACTTCTTTTAAAAGATAAATAACTGTATTCTTTTCTTGTATATTTTTCATCAGAATCTTCGTTATTAAGTGTTTTTTCTGATGAAATGGTTAAAATATCGTTGTCTAAATCAATTTTAAAATCTCCTTTTTCCATACCAGGTACTGCAACATCAACCAAAAATTCATTTTCATTTTCTTTAATGTTTACTGCTGGTAGCGTTGTGTTTGTGTCAGAAAAATTTGATGTAGACCAATCTCTAAAAAAGTCGTTAAATACATTTGGTAAAACTGGAAAATCTTTACTTTTTAATAACATAATTTTACATTTTTTAAGTTGAACATTAATTTTAATAACAACCTATTTAAAACAAAAAAAATGCCAATTGCTAAAAGTGACATTTTTTCAGTTTTTGAATTGCTTTTCTGACAGTTACTTTGCTGTTTTTTAGATATCTAAATAAAGAAAAGGCAATGCTTTGTGAAGCATTGCCTTTTTAAACACAACTAAATTATAGCAAACAAATTGTATAGTTAAACTTACAATTATTAGAGGTTATTTTCAACTAAATCTGATTGATTTCTAAAGACCAATTTATCATCAAAAGCATCTAAAAGAATAATGCTATCTGTAGTAATTTTACCCGATAAAATTTCTTTAGAAAGCTGATTTAATACTTCTTTCTGAATGACTCTTTTTACAGGTCTTGCTCCAAATTCTGGCTGATACCCTTTTTTTGCTAAATAGGTTATGGCTTCATCAGTAGCATCTAAGGTAATTTCTTGTTTGCCAATCATTTTCTTTAAATGTTCTATTTGTAATTTTACAATTTTAAATATATCAGACTCATTTAAAGGGGTAAACATAATTACATCATCAATTCTATTTAAAAATTCTGGTCTTACCGATTTTTTTAACAAACCAAGTACTTCAATTTTTGCGAGTTCTGTAACAGCATCAACATCAGCTTTAGGGTCTGCAAATTTTTCTTGAATTATATGGCTTCCCATGTTCGAAGTCATAATAATAATCGTGTTTTTAAAATCGGCAATTCTACCTTTATTATCAGTCAATCTTCCTTCATCTAACACTTGTAACAAAATATTAAATGTATCTGGATGCGCTTTTTCAATTTCATCTAAAAGTACCACAGAATAAGGTCTTCTTCTAACAGCTTCTGTCAACTGTCCTCCTTCATCATAACCTACGTATCCTGGAGGCGCTCCAACCAATCTGCTTACTGAATGGCGTTCTTGATATTCGCTCATATCTATACGTGTCATGGCATTTTCATCATCGAATAAATATTCTGCAAGGGCTTTTGCCAATTCTGTTTTACCAACACCAGTTGTACCTAAAAACAAGAAACTACCAATGGGTTTATTCGGATTTTGCAAACCAGCTCTCGATCTTCTAACAGCATCAGAAACAGCAACAATAGCTTCTTCTTGCCCTACAACTCTTTTATGCAATTGATTTTCTAAAACTAAGAGTTTTTCACGTTCAGATTGTATCATTTTAGTAACAGGAATTCCTGTCCATTTTGCAATAACTTCAGCAATATCTTCGTAAGTAACTTCTTCTTTAATTAAAGAATTTCCATTCTGATTTGCTGCTAAAATTTGCTGATATTCTTCTAACTGTTCTTGAGCCTGTTTAATTTTACCATATCTAATTTCGGCAACTTTACCATAATCTCCTTCACGTTCTGCTTTTTCGGCTTCAATTTTAAAGTTTTCGATATTCGATTTTGCATTTTGAATATTATCTACAACTTCTTTTTCAGATTTCCATTTGGCATTAATTTCATTACGTTGTTCTTTAATATTTGCCAAATCAGAACGTAAAGATTTTAATTTTACTTCATCTTTTTCACGTTTAATGGCTTCAATCTCAATTTCTAATTGCATTATTTTACGATCTAAAACATCCAGTTCTTCTGGTTTAGAATTGATTTCCATTCGTAATTTAGAAGCAGCTTCGTCCATTAAATCAATGGCTTTATCTGGTAAAAAACGATTGGTAATATATCTTTGCGATAATTCTACAGCACCAATAATAGCCTCATCTTTTATACGCACTTTATGATGTGTTTCGTATTTTTCTTTAATTCCACGAAGAATAGAAATGGCACTTTCAATATCTGGTTCATCTACCAAAACCTTTTGAAAACGACGTTCTAAAGCTTTGTCTTTCTCAAAATATTTTTGATATTCATCTAGGGTAGTAGCACCAATTGCACGCAATTCTCCACGAGCCAAAGCAGGTTTTAAAATGTTTGCAGCATCCATGGCACCTTGTCCACCTCCAGCACCAACTAATGTGTGAATTTCATCAATAAATAAAACGATATCTCCATCAGAAGTGGTTACTTCTTTAATTACCGCTTTTAAACGTTCTTCAAACTCACCTTTGTATTTTGCGCCAGCAATTAAAGCCCCCATATCTAAAGAAAAAATCAATTTATCTTTTAGGTTTTCAGGTACATCACCATCAACAATTCTGTGTGCTAATCCTTCTGCAATCGCGGTTTTTCCTGTTCCAGGTTCTCCTACTAAAATTGGATTGTTTTTGGTTCTACGTGATAAAATCTGTAATAGTCTACGAATTTCTTCGTCCCTACCAATTACAGGATCTAATTTTCCGTTTTTTGCTAAATCGTTTAGGTTTTTAGCAAATTTATTTAAAGAATTGTACGTTTCTTCTTGAGATTGAGAGGTTACTCTTTCTCCTTTTCTCAACTCGTCTATAGCCGACTTTAAATGCTTTTCTGTAACACCTTGGTCTTTTAAAACCTGTGCAATATTAGATTTCGATTTAAAAATTGCTAAAATTAAATGCTCTATAGAAACATAATCATCTTTCATGTTTTTAGCAATAATAGACGCTTCATTTAAGGTTTTACCTGCTTTTCTAGATAGCATTAATTCAGCACCAGAAACTTTAGGCAAACTTTCTAATTGTTTATCTAAAATTTGGGCTACAACAGTAATATTGATGTTTAATTTCTTTAATAAAAAAGGCAATACATTTTCATCAACTTGAGTTAATGCTTTAAATATATGTTCGTTTTCTATTTGATTATGCCCATAACCTTGCGCAATTTGCTGCGCCATTTGTATGGTTTCTTGTGATTTTGTTGTATAATTATTAAGGTTCATTTTTCTTTTTTTTACACAATGAATTTTACTTCATTGTTATTGTTTTTTATTTTTCAATTGATAAATAACAATAGTAATACCATTGGTTATTTATTTTAAATATAAGTCAAAATGTCTGAAAAACCTTATAAATACTGACTTTTTGACTGATTAAAGTTTAGTATCTTTGTATAAAATAAGAAAAACAATACATGGGTATATTCGATAATTTATTTGGAGCAAAAGACAATCAAAAAGCTAAAAATGAAAAAGAAACATTTTTAAATTGGATTCCTTTAACGTCATTAGACCAACTAGAAGAAATAAAAAAACAATCTGAAACAGAGGCTATCCTTATTTTTAAACATTCTACCAGATGTGGAATTAGCAGTATGGTTATTAAACAATTTGAAAAATTGTTTAAAGAAGAGCATAAAGCGCTAAAAGTCTATTACTTAGATTTATTAAGTTATAGAAATATTTCTGATGAAATCGGCTACACTTTTCAGGTGATGCATCAATCTCCACAACTTTTGGTCATAAAAAATGGAGTTTCTGTTCACAATGCATCTCATTACGACATTACTTTAACTGATTTGTCAAGATTTATTTAGCATAAACTTGCATTAAACCTTATTTAAATCTTATTTTTGTTTTTTTAAATTTTTAGACGTTTGGCAGAAATAAATACTACAAAAAAAGTTGGTAAGGAATTATATGGATATCAAAAAGATGCACTTCGCGAAATCTTTCAGAGATTTGAAAATGCACCTAAAGATTATCATTTATTATATCAATTACCAACAGGTGGTGGAAAAACAGTAATATTTTCAGAAATTGTAAGACGTTATATTGCTAATTTTAAAAAGAAAGTTTTAGTGCTAACGCATAGAATTGAGTTGAGCAAGCAAACTTCTAAAATGCTAAAAGAGTTTGGTGTTAGGAATAAAATTATCAATTCTACTGCAAAATTAGACGATCAGCACGATTTTGATTGTTTTGTAGCCATGGTAGAAACGTTAAAAAATCGTTTAAATGACGATAAATTAGACATTTCTGATATTGGTTTGGTAATTGTTGATGAAGCACATTACAATTCTTTTACAAAAATTTTCAAGTTTTTTGATCAATCTTTTATTCTTGGGGTTACTGCAACTCCTTTAAGTTCCAACATTAAATTACCAATGTATGAGAATTATCAAGAATTATTTGTAGGTGAATCTATTCAAGATTTAATTGATAATGAATATTTAGCAAAAGCAAACATGTATTCGTATAACGTTGGTCTTACCTCATTAGAAGTAGGAGCAAATGGAGATTATACTGTAAAATCTTCAGAAGATTTATATACAAATTCAGACATGCTTTCTAAGTTAATTTCTGCTTACGAAGAAACTGCAAAAGGCAAAAAAACATTAATCTTTAACAATGGTATTAATACGTCTATTCAAGTGTTTCATGCTTTTAAAAAAGCAGGTTATCCTATTGCACATTTAGACAATACCAACACAAAAAAGGAAAGAGAATTTATCTTAAAATGGTTTCATAAAACACCAAATGCTATTATTACTTCTGTAAGTATTTTAACAACTGGTTTTGATGAACCAAGTATAGAAGCTATCATTTTAAATAGAGCCACAAAATCGTTAACCTTGTATTACCAAATGATAGGGCGTGGTTCTCGTATTTTTAAAGATAAAAAGACGTTTGATGTTGTTGATTTAGGTAACAATTTTTACAGATTTGGACCTTGGGGCGCTGATTTAGATTGGCAAAAAATGTTTAGAGCTCCAGATTATTATTTAAATGCCATTCTTTCTGATGAAGAAATAGAAAGCACTTTTAGATACGAATTACCTGCAGATGTTAAAAAAGAATTTGCAAAATCTACAGATACCTATTTCGATATGAAAAAAGTATACATAGATACCATTCGTTCAGGAGAATCTTCTAAAAGAGTATTAGAAAAATCGATTGTTCACCACGCAAAAATGTGTATCGAAAATAGCGAAGATGTTTTTGATGCCTTAATTTTAGCTAAAATGCTAGGTGAGGAAATAGACGATAGAATAAACAGATACGCAAAATGTATTTCTAAAAGTACACACAACTTTGTAACTTGGTTAAAAGACGATTACAGAAAAAAACTAAATTCTTATCTAAGAGAAAACTTCGACGAAGATTATGAGAAAATTCATGGTCATCCACCAATTGAAGAATAACATATTTTAAAAAAACGTTGATTAGTCAGCGTTTTTTTTTGTTTTATCTTTTCTGTTTTGGCTTGTTCTTAAGTTTATTTCCTTTGCGATAGAATTTCTTTTGTGTTGAAAGCCTTATGTTTAAAGGGAAAAATAAAAACGCATTATTTTTTTACTTTTTTTTTGATTTTGTTTTTTGTATTGAAAAATAATTTACTTTTACAACACTTATTGTTAAGTAAAATGTTTAGTTTTTCTTATTTCGGAAGTAGCTCTTTATTGGAGAATGAAGGGTACATTGCATTTTGGAAATGCAACGAAAAAATTAAGGTATCTCCATTTTCTTTTCTTCAAGAATTGCAGCTTTTCTCAAAGTTGCATGTTGTTTACTTGCAAATATTACAGTGATAATCACCCTTTTTCTAGGGTTATAATTTCTATTCTAAAATGTTGATATGTTTTAGTTTAGGTGGATTTATCATACAATTAATTTAAAAAACAAGTGAACACTAAATACAAAGATTTAATCGAACAAACATTCGATTTTCCTCAAGAGGAATTTAAAACAGAAAACAACAAATTATTTTGGCATGGCATTAATTTAATGGAATTAACCGCCAAATACGGAGCTCCATTAAAATTTACCTATTTGCCAAAAATTTCAGAAAACATCAATAAAGCAAAAGGATGGTTTCAAAATAGTATTGAAAAACACAATTACAAAGGCAACTATTTTTACAGTTATTGCACAAAAAGCTCGCATTTTAAACACATTTTAAACGAAGCTTTAAAAAACGAAATACATATAGAAACTTCGTCTGCTTTTGATATTGATATTGTAAACAGTTTAAAAAAAGAAGGCAAAATAAAAGAGAATACTTATGTTATTTGCAACGGTTTTAAACGCGATCAATACATTAAAAATATTGGAGATTTAATCAATAACGGACATCAAAACTGCATTCCGATTATAGACAATTACGAAGAACTAAACCTTTTATTAGACGAAACTGATAAAAAACTACATGTTGGAATCAGAATTGCATCCGAAGAAGAACCAAAATTTGAATTTTATACTTCTCGTTTAGGAATTGGGTATAAAAATATTGTTTCTTTTTACGAACGTGAAATTGCTGGTAATAAACAAGTTGATTTAAAAATGTTGCATTTTTTTATCAATACTGGTATCAAAGACAATGCATATTATTGGAATGAATTGATGAAATGTTTAAATGTTTACATCAACCTAAAAAAAGTATGCCCGAGTTTAGATAGCTTAAACATTGGTGGTGGTTTCCCGATTAAAAATTCATTGGGTTTTGATTATGATTACGAATATATGATAGACGAAATCATTAATCAAATTAAACAAGCTTGTGATGAAGCAGGAGTAGAAGTGCCTCATATTTTTACGGAGTTTGGTAGTTTTACGGTTGGCGAATCTGGTGCTGCTATTTATGAAATTTTATATCAAAAAAAGCAAAATGATAGAGAACGTTGGAACATGATCAACTCATCATTCATTACAACTTTACCAGACGCTTGGGCTATAAATAAACGTTTTATAATGTTGCCAATTAATAAATGGAACAGACAATATGAACGTGTGCTTTTAGGCGGATTAACTTGTGATAGTGATGATTACTACAACTCAGAACAACACATTAACGGAATTTATTTGCCTGTTTACGAAAAAGAAAATCCGCTTTATATCGGTTTTTTTAATACAGGAGCCTATCAAGAATCTATAGGAGGTTTTGGCGGTTTACAACACTGTTTAATTCCGCATCCAAAACATTTAATTATTGATAGAGATCAAGATGGAAACTTGATAACAAGCATATTTAAAGAACAACAAAAAAGTAGCGAATTACTATCGATATTAGGATATGAAAACGCTAAGGAAAACAACATAGAATCAGAAAAATTAATAAAAGCAGAAGTTTTTTAACTTCAAAAAATAACAAAATGAATACGCGTAAAACTTATGCAGGAATTTCCGAAGAATATGGAAAACTGTCAACATCTAAAATTGTATTAATCCCTGTTCCTTATGATGGAACAAGCACTTGGCAAAAAGGAGCAGACAAAGGCCCCCAAGCCTTTTTAGAAGCTTCTGAAAACATGGAATTGTATGATATAGAAACGGATTCTGAAGTGTATAAAGAAGGTGTTTATTTGGCAGACGCAATTACAGAAAATGCATCTCCAGAAACTTTGGTAGATGCTGTACATGACATCACCAAAAAATACATAAATAGAAATAAATTTGTAACTGTTTTTGGAGGAGAACATTCCATTTCTATAGGTACAATTAGAGCTTTTAACGAGTGTTTTAACAATTTAACAGTGTTGCATATAGATGCTCATGCAGATTTAAGAAAAGAATATGAAGGTTCTACATGCAACCACGCTTGTGCTGTTTACGAGGCCAACTCTACAACTAATTTAGTGCAAGTTGGAATTAGAAGTATGGATATTTCTGAAAAAAGAAACATGAATCTTGATAAAGTTTTCTTTGCACACGATATGGCCGTAAATGAAGATTGGATGGAAGATGTAATTGATCAATTAACTGAAAACGTTTTTATTACGTTCGATTTAGATGCTTTAGATCCATCAATAATGCCATCAACAGGAACTCCAGAACCAGGTGGATTATTTTATTACGAAACCTTAGAATTTTTAAAGCAAGTTTTTGAGCAAAAAAATGTGGTTGGTTTTGATATGGTAGAATTATGTCCTAATGAAATGGATAAATCTTCAGACTTTTTAGCAGCGAAATTGTTTTACAAAATGTTAAGCTATAAGTTTGCTTCAAATGATGATACTTATGATATTGGAGATGATATCAACAACACAAATCCGTTTAGTAAATTATCAAAGTTTAAAAACGATGACGACGATTTTTAAGTTTCTATAATGATAAAAAACATAGAAAATATCGAATTGCAGTTTTTAACTTTAGACGATTATAAAGCGTTAAAAGCTGCAATGATTCAAGCGTATGCAAGTATGCCAGATGCCTATTGGAAAGAAAATCAAATTAAAACGTTGATTGATAAATTTCCTGAAGGACAAGTAGTTATCAAAATAAATGGAGAGTTAGCAGGTTGTGCATTGTCTATAAAATTAGATTACGATAGTTTTGATGATCAGCATACTTATAAAGACATTACTGATAATTATACCTTTGATACGCATGATGAAAATGGTGATATTTTATACGGAATTGATGTTTTTATAAAATCGGAATACAGGGGTTTACGCTTGGGTAGAAGATTGTACGATTACAGAAAAGAGTTGGCAGAAAAGCAGAATTTAAGAGGGATTGCCTTTGGTGGTAGAATTCCTAATTACCACAAGTATGCAACAAGTTTATCGCCTAAAGAGTATATCGAAAAAGTAAAACGCAAAGAAATAAATGATCCTGTTTTAAATTTTCAAATTTCTAACGATTTTCATCCTTCAAAAATTTTAAAAGGATATTTAGAAGGCGATGAAAATTCTGGTGAATTTGCAGTTTTATTGGAATGGGACAACATTTATTACGAGAAAAAATCTAAAAAAGCAGCTACAAAGAAAAAAGTAGTACGTTTGGGTTTAATTCAATGGCAAATGCGTTTGTACAAAGATTTGGAAGAATTGATGCAACAAGCAGAATATTTTGTGGATGCAGTTTCTGCCTATCGTTCTGATTTTGCATTGTTTCCAGAATTTTTTAATGCGCCTTTAATGGCAGATAACAATCACTTACCAGAATCGCAAGCCATTAGAGAATTGGCAAAATATACACCTGGTATTGTTCAGAAATTTTCTGAATTGGCCATCAGTTATAACATCAATATTATAACAGGTAGTATGCCAGAAATTAAGGACGGTTTGCTGTACAATGTGGGGTATATCTGTAAAAGAGATGGTAGCACAGAGCGTTATGAAAAATTGCATGTTACCCCAGATGAAGCCAAAGTTTGGGGAATGCAAGGTGGAAATGAGCTAAAAACGTTTGATACGGATTGTGGTAAAATTGGTGTGTTAATTTGTTACGATTCCGAGTTTCCAGAACTCAGCAGAATTTTGGCAGAAGAAGGCATGGATATTTTGTTTATTCCGTTTTTAACGGATACGCAAAATGGATATTCTAGAGTGCGTCATTGTGCACAAGCAAGAGCCATAGAAAACGAGTGTTATGTAGCCATTGCTGGTAGTGTTGGTAATTTGCCAAAGGTAAATAATATGGACATACAATATGCACAATCCATGGTATTTACACCTTGTGACTTTTCGTTTCCAGCAAACGGAATTAAAGCAGAAGCCACTACAAATACCGAAATGATTTTAATTGCTGATGTAGATTTAGATTTGTTAAAAGATTTAAATCAGTTTGGTAGTGTACGTAATTTAAAAGATAGAAGAAAAGACATCTTCGAAGTTAAAAAACTTTAAAAAAAAATAATTAATTAATTAATAGAATACCGATAAAATCTCTAAATAAATAATTACTTAAAGATAGGACTGTCAGTTCGAGTGATTTTTATTTTTTTGCTGAATAGTATCAAGAACATTTAGAAATTGTATCAAACAAAATAAAAAAATGAAAAAACCGATTACAAATTTTATAGAAAAATACTTTTTACATTTTAATGCTGCTGCTTTAGTAGATGCCGCAAAAGGCTATGAAGACCAATTAAATAAAGGATCTAAAATGTTAGTTTCTTTGGCAGGCGCAATGAGTACAGCAGAATTAGGAAAGATTTTTGCAGAAATGATTCGTCAAGATAAAGTGCAAATCATTTCTTGTACAGGTGCTAATTTAGAAGAAGATATCATGAACTTGGTGGCACATTCTCATTACAAACGTGTACCCAATTATAGAGATTTAACACCACAAGAAGAGTGGGATTTGTTAGAAAAAGGCTTAAACCGAGTTACAGATACTTGCATACCAGAAGAAGAAGCTTTTAGAAGAATACAAGAACATATTGTAAAAATATGGAAAGAAGCAGAAGCGAATGGAGAACGTTATTTGCCACATGAATACATGTACAAATTGTTATTGTCTGGTGTTTTAGAGCAGTATTATGAAATTGACATCAAAGATTCTTGGATGTATGCAGCCGCAGAAAAAAACTTACCAATTGTAGTTCCTGGTTGGGAAGATTCAACAATGGGAAACATTTTTGCTTCTTATGTTTTAAAAGGCGAATTAAAAGCAAGTACCATGAAATCTGGTATTGAATACATGACATTTTTAGCAGATTGGTATACAGAAAATTCTAAAAACGGAATTGGTTTTTTTCAAATAGGAGGAGGGATTGCAGGTGATTTTCCAATTTGTGTTGTACCCATGTTATACCAAGATATGGAAAGAACTGACACACCATTTTGGAGTTATTTCTGTCAAATTTCAGATTCAACCACAAGTTATGGCTCGTATTCTGGAGCTGTGCCCAATGAAAAAATAACTTGGGGAAAATTAGATATAGATACGCCTAAATTTATCATAGAAAGTGACGCAACCATTGTGGCTCCGTTAATTTTTGCATATTTATTAGAAATGTAAACCCGTTTAAGTTTTATTGAATTTTATTTTTTATTTTTAAAATTGCTTGTAAAACTTATTGAAAATTTATTAAAATGAAGAGAGTAATTGTAGAGTACGCAAAATTAACAAAAGACATTTTAGATTTATTAATAGAAAAATATCCTGATGGATATGATTATGATGATATTATTTCTTTTAAAAATGCAAAAGGAGAAACCATTAAGGCTGTTGAAGTGAAAACGGATGATACTGACTATTTAGTTAAAATTAGTACCAAGTTAGAAGAAGCAATGGAAGAGTATGCAGATGATGAAGATTTCTTTGAAGATAATGATGATTTTGATGTAAATATTTCTGATGAAGATTAATTAAAATAAAAAAGCTCTGAATTTTCAGAGCTTTTTAGATTAATATGTTTTCAAAATCTTTTGGATTCCATTTATTATTCCAGAAAAGTAGTATTTCAATGTGTTCGTCTGATAATATCTTATAAATTAAAGTTGTCTGTCTAGAAATAACTAGATGCCTCTTGTTTTTAACTTTAATACCTAATTCAGGAAAATTTGATAATTTCAGAATAGTTAGATTAATCAAATCTATAAATTTAAGAACTTCTTTAGCATTCCATTTCTTGAAAATAAACTCTTGTTCAGCTTCAAAAGTGATTTTAGCAGTTTCAGTCCAAGTAATTTTCATATGAGAGTGTTATAAAAGCTTGTATTTTTCTTTAGCTTCATTAATAACAATCTCATGAGAAATAACTTTACCATCTAAAGAATCTTGTTCACTTTGATTTAATAACTCGTTTACAATTTCAGGAAATTCATTATTTGAATACTCTTCAATTTCAGATTTAAAGAATTTTTCAATTTTATCAATAGTATTTGGATTGATAATCCCCATCAATTTTTCAATAAGTTCTAATTTTCTTGAAGCGATATCCATCAATATTATTTTAAAAATTCTTTATCAAATATAAAAAATATTAAACTAATTACTTAGCTGGTAATATTTTACCTACACATTCACCAAAACCAATACGTACTTTATCATTTTTACAATGAGCACGCATAATTACAGTATCATTATCATTAATAAATTTACGTTCTGTACCGTCTTTTAATTTTATCGGATTTTCTCCTTTCCAAGTTAATTCTAACATAGAACCAAAACTATCTTTTGTTGGTCCAGAAATGGTTCCAGAACCCATCATATCTCCTGCTTCTACTGGGCATCCATTTACAGTATGATGTGCCAATTGTTGCGCCATTGTCCAATACATATATTTAAAGTTAGAATTGGCAACAACAGTTTCTTCTCCATTTTCTGGCTGAATGCCAACTTGTAAATGAATATCGTAACTACCTTTTCCTTGTTGTTTTAAATAAGGTAATGGTTCGTGAATTTGTTCTGGGTTTTCTACTCTAAAAGGCTCTAAAGCATCTAAAGTTACAATCCAGGGAGAAATGGTTGAGGCAAAACTTTTTCCTAAAAAAGGCCCTAAAGGCACATATTCCCAAGCTTGTATATCTCTTGCAGACCAATCATTAAATTGTACCAAACCAAAAATATATTCTTCTGCTTCGTCAATCGGAATTCTATCACCTAAAACATTGGCATCTGTAGTAATAAAAGCCATTTCTAGTTCAAAATCGATTAATTTACTTGGTCCAAAACCAGGAGTATTGCTACCTTCTGCAGGTTTTGTTTGTCCATAAGGCCTTCTTATTGGTGTACCTGAAGGTATTATAGAAGAACTTCTTCCATGATAACCAATAGGGATGTGTAACCAATTTGGCAATAATGCATTTTCTGGATCTCTAAATAAAGAACCCACATTGGTTGCGTGTTCTTTACTTGCATAAAAATCGGTATAATCTCCAACAGCAACAGGCAAAAGCATTTCTACTTCGTCCATTCTAAAAATTATTTTGTCTTTGTGGTCTGCATTATCACGTAATTTACCATTGGTAACATCAAAAACTTCTGCAATTCTGTTACGTACTAACCTCCATGTTTTTCTACCATCAGCAATAAAATCGTTTAAATTATCTTGTAAAAAGATGTCGTCTGTAAGCGGAATTCCATCAAAATAACCTAATTGATGAAAGGCTCCTAAATCTATTGCAAAATCGCCAATTCTACTTCCAATTGTAATAATATCATCTCTGGTAATAAAAACGCCAAAAGGGATATTTTGAATCGGAAAATCTGAATTCTCTTTTACTTTTAACCAAGATTTTCTTTTAGGATTATTTGCTGTTATGATCATTGTAATAAATTAATTTTTATCAAACCTACATAATTTTTTGTCATTTTAAAACTATTATTGAATGAAAAGTAGTTTTTTTAAGAATAGTTTAAATGTCTTTTAAGAATTATTAATAAGTTGTTAAAAACATCAAAAAAATAGCTTTATTTACATCTCGATTTTAATTATTTTTGCACAACTAATTAATATAAGCAACAATGCAAATAGACAATCAAATTTTTGACCTTATTCAGGAAGAAAAAGAAAGACAATTAAATGGTTTGGAGTTAATCGCTTCAGAAAACTTTGTGAGCGACCAAGTAATGTTGGCACAAGGCTCTATTTTAACAAACAAATATGCTGAAGGATATCCTGGAAAAAGATATTATGGTGGTTGTGAAATTGTAGATATTGTTGAGCAAATTGCCATAGATAGAGCTAAAGAATTATTTGGTGCTGAGTATGTAAATGTTCAGCCACACTCAGGCTCTCAGGCAAATACAGCTGTTTTTGCTGCTTGTTTAAAACCTGGTGATAAAATTTTAGGTTTCGATTTATCTCATGGAGGACATTTAACACACGGTTCTCCAGTAAATTTTTCTGGAAAATTATACGAAACTTCTTTTTACGGAGTTGAAAAAGAAACTGGTGTTTTAAATTATGATAAAATTCAAGAAACTGCTACTAGAGAATTACCAAATTTAATTATTGCTGGTGCTTCTGCATATTCTAGAGATATTGATTTTAAACGTTTTAGAGAAATTGCAGATTCTGTTGGGGCAATTTTAATGGCAGATATTTCTCATCCTGCAGGGTTAATTGCAAAAGGTATCTTAAACGATCCATTACCTCATTGTCATATTGTAACAACTACCACTCACAAAACTTTAAGAGGGCCAAGAGGAGGAATGATTATGATTGGTAAAGATTTTGAAAATCCGTTTGGTGAGACTTTAAAATCTGGGAAGCCTAAAAAAATGTCTACTTTAATAAATTCTGCTGTTTTTCCTGGAAATCAAGGTGGACCTTTAGAGCATGTTATTGCTGCTAAAGCAATTGCTTTTGGAGAGGCTTTAACTGATGAGTTTTTAGAATATCAAATTCAGGTAAAAGAAAATGCAGCTGCAATGGCCAAAGAATTTGTTGCTAAAGGTTATAATTTAATTTCTGGTGGTACAGACAATCACTGTATGTTAATCGATTTACGTAACAAAGATATTTCTGGTAAAGATGCAGAAATTGCTTTGGGTAAAGCTGATATTACAGTAAATAAAAATATGGTTCCTTTTGATGATAAAAGTCCGTTTGTAACTTCCGGAATTCGTGTAGGAACTGCAGCAATTACAACTCGTGGTTTAAAAACTGAAGATATGAAAGCTGTTGTTGATTTTATTGATGAAGCTATTCAGAATGCTGATAATGACGAAGCTCTACATGAAATAGGAGAACGTGTTGCAACTATGATGAGCGCAAGACGATTATTTGTAATGTAAGAGTTTTACTTTTAAATCATAAAAAACTAAAAGCATCAAGTAACATCTTGATGCTTTTTTTATATCTTTCAACCTGAAAATAAAAATTTATGGATACTTATTTTATAGCAACAGTTTTAGTTTTTCTTTCTGCCATTTTTGGTTATGTAAATGTGCGTTTGTTAAAAATGCCAAATACAATCGGATTAATGATAATGACCATTGTGTTTACTTTAATTGTTTTATTGATAAGTTATTTTGATCCTACTTTATTAGATATCGAAAAATCGATTATATCTAGTATCGACTTTAAAACGGTTTTATTAGACGAAATGCTAAGTTTTCTATTATTTGCAGGTGCTCTACACACCAATTTTGAGCAATTAAAAATTCAACGTTGGCCCATTTTATTATTTTCTACATTAGGTGTTTTAACGTCTACATTTTTAGTGGGTATTGTAATGTTCTTTATCCTTCAGGCTTTAAGTTTTGATGTTAATTTTATTTATTGCTTGTTATTTGGGGCATTAATTTCGCCTACAGATCCTATTGCTGTTTTAGGAATTTTAAAACAAGCAGGAGCACCAAAAAAATTAGAAACCAAAATTGTTGGAGAATCATTATTTAATGATGGAGTAGGAGTTGTTGTTTTTTTAACCATTTATGAAATTGCAAAATCGGGTATTGAAAATACTTCTGTAGCAGATGTGGCTCAATTATTTGGACAAGAAGTAATTGGTGGAATTGTGTTAGGAGGTTTGTTAGGATGGATATCTTATCGTTTAATAAAATCTATAGACGATTATGATATAGAAGTAATTATAACATTAGCTGCAGTTATGGGAGGTACAGTTATTGCGCATAAACTGCATTTATCTGCTCCTTTAGCAATGGTTACTGCTGGTTTAATTGTGGGTAATGATACTGTTAGAGCAACTTCCATGTCTGAAGTTACTGAGAAATATGTTGATAAATTCTGGGAGTTGTTAGACATTCTTTTAAATGCCATTTTATTTGTTTTAATTGGTATGGAAATGTTATTGCTTGTATTTGATGGTAAATATATTATAGCAGGTTTAATTGCAGTGCCAATAGTTTTAATCTGTAGATATATCTCTTTATTTTTGCCAATTAACATCTTTAAAAAGAAGTTAGATTTTGTTCCAAAAACCAATTTAATTATGACTTGGGGAGGTTTACGTGGTGGAATTTCTATTGCGTTAGCCTTAGGTTTATCAGCAGAAATGCATAGAGAATTGTTTTTGGTAATTACTTACATTGTAGTTGTGTTTTCTATAATTGTACAAGGTTTAACTGTAGGTAAATTGGTAAATAGATTTAAATTAAAAGCATAAAAAAAGTATCAAAGTTTGTGCTTTGATACTTTAATTTTGAAGTCTAATTCGCTTACCAATTTTTAATTTCTTCAGCAATTTCGTCTTTGGTTTTTCCATATTTCTCTTGGATTTCTCCAATTAATTTGTCTTTTTTTCCTTCGGCTTCTGTAGATTCATCATTGGTAATTTGTCCGAATTTATCTTTAAATTCACCTTTAATTTGTTTCCATTTACCTTCGTTTGTGTCTGTGTTCATAATGTGTTTTTTTTATTGTTATTTATTTAATTTTTGAGAATATTTTGAGCTTTTAAGTATTCTGAATTTTATCAGCAACTTTTTTATCAGATTCATCTGTAGCACTATGTACTTGATTTTCTAATAACTCTTTATCTTCTCCTTGTAGTCTTTTTTTACTACTATCTTTATCTTTATAGCCTTCTTTTACTGTTCCTTTTAATGGATGTAAATTAGGCTCCTGTTTATCTTCTGCCATTTTGTAAATTTTTGGGTTCCTATTTCGGTTTCTTATTTCATAAGTTTTGCTAAAATTCTTTTTTGCAAAGTATCATGACCTTCTTTAATTTCATCAATTTTATCAATGTCTTTACCAATCAAAACCTCTTTATCTTTATCACCATCTTCACCTTTTAAAATTTTAGTTTCTTCGGTTTGTATGGTTTGTTCGCCAGCAACATTTTCGGTAACACCTTCAGTTTCGACGTCTTTATATAGCTCAGTTTCTTTATCTTTATTATCTTTCATAATGTGTCTTTAATTGGTTACACTACAAAAGTAAAGCAGAAATAAGGTGAGGCTTAACTCGTATAAAGTTAATCTTAACTCAAAAGCAAATGGAGAAATTTATTCTTGTTTTGCTCTTTCAATAATTTTTTCGGGAAGTGATTTTTTAGCTTTTGCGCCCATTTTCTTGAGCTTTTCTACAGAAGTAATTAAGTTTCCTCTACCATCAAACAATTTGTTCATGGCATTAGAATATTCTTTTTTGCTATCGTCAATACGTTTACCAATACCAATTAAATCGGTTAATAAACCATTAAATTTATCGTATAAAGCACCAGCTTGTCTTGCAATTTCCATTGCATTTCTTTGTTGCTTTTCGTTATTCCACATAGAATCTATAGTTCTTAAAGTGGCTAATAAAGTAGAAGGCGTAACAATTACAATGTTTTTCTCAAAAGCTTTGTTGTACAAGTGATTATCAGCATTTAAAGCTACAGCAAAAGCAGGTTCTATTGGGATGAATAACAATACAAAATCAGGCGATTCTATTTGATATAAATCTTCGTATTTTTTTTCTGATAATTGCTCTATATGCCTTTTTAAAGAATTGATGTGATCTTTTAAAAATTGTGCTTTTATGGTTTCATCATCCTCATTAATATATTGCTCGTAAGCGGTTAATGAAACTTTAGAATCTACAATCATTTTTTTGTTATCTGGCAAATGAATTACAACATCTGGCAATACTCTTTTGCCTTCTTCTGTAGTAAAGCTCTGCTGTACAAAATACTCTCTATCTTTCTCTAAACCAGACTTTTCTAACACTCGTTCTAAAACCAATTCACCCCAATTACCTTGCATTTTAGAATCACCTTTTAAGGCTTTTGTTAAATTTAAAGTGTCTTTACTCATTTGTTGATTGAGCTCTTTTAAACCTAAAATTTGCTGACGTAAAGCTGCATGATAATCGATACTTTCTTTGTGAGTTTTATCCACTTTATCTTCGAAAACCTTTATTTTTTCTTGCAAAGGATTTAAAATTACTTTTAAATTTTCTTTGTTTTGTTCTGTAAATTTATTCGATTTTTCTTCTAAAATTTTATTAGCTAAAACCTCAAAATCACTGGTGAATTTTTTCTGAAGATTTTCTACTTCTGCTTTGTGTTCTTCTAATTTTAACTGTAAGTTCTTAATTTCAGAATCTTGTCGTGTATTTAATTGTAGTAAATTTTCTTTTTCTTGCTGACTGCTTTTTACCTCTTTTTGCAATTCAATAAAATTGTTTTCAGCCAAATCTTTAGATTGCTGTAATAAAACAACACGTTCTTGTAAAGTAGATTTTTCTTTCTCTACAATTGTGTTCTCTTTTTCTAAATTTAATTTGGTAAGTAATTTACCAATAAAAAAACCTATTGCACTAAAAACCAGTGCTATTAAAAAGTAAGCAATCAAATCTGTCATTGTATCAAATTAAGTGCTTAAATTTATCACTTTTAAAACAGACAATGAAAGGATTTGCAAGATTTATATTATTTACAATTTTAGGTTGGAAGTTTGAAGGAGAATTCAACAAAACCATCAAGAAATATGTAGTTATTGCTGCTCCACATACGAGTTGGGTAGACTTTCCGATTGCAATTTTAACCAGAATGAGTTCAGGTATCATGATTAATTTTATTGGTAAAGCTTCACTTTTTAAAGGGCCTTTTGGTTTTATTTTTAAAGCCTTAGGAGGCACTCCTGTAGATCGAAGTAAGAATAATAAATTGGTTGATGCTATTATCGAAATTTTTAACAGTAAAGAAGAATTTAGATTAGGTATTTCTCCTGAAGGCACTCGTAAAAAGGTTACTACGTGGAAAACAGGTTTTTATTACATTGCAAAAGGAGCCAATGTGCCTATTGTGATGGCAACTCTCGATTTTGAAAACAAAAAAATAAAAATTTCGGAACCTTTTTATACTACTGAAAATAAAGAAAAAGATATTGCTTTTTTAAGAGGGTTTTTCTTGAATGTAAAGGGGAAAAACCCTGAATTATCGTAAACCATTTTTATAAATTCTGTAGTTAAGCTAAATTGCGGTACATTTCTTTATGAAATAAAGTCTAGGGATTTTTTATCAATAAAGATGTATATAGTTTATCATTGTTACGAATAATTAACTATGGTCTCCAAAAAGAAATTTTTGGAGATTTTTTTTGCATATTATCCAAAAAATCAGAATGATAAAATATTTGTTTTTTAATGGTATTTTAGAGCCACTTTTTGTGCAATACCTACAATTACCTCTGTTGCTTTTATCATAGATTCTACAGGTACATATTCAAAACGACCATGAAAATTATGGCCACCAGCAAAAATATTAGGGCAAGGCAAACCTTTATAAGAAAGTTGAGAACCATCTGTTCCTCCACGAATTGGCTTTATTAAAGGGGTAATTCCAAGATCTTTCATTACTTCTTCTGCAATATCTACAATATGCATTACAGGTGTAATTTTCTCTTTCATATTAAAGTATTGATCGTTTAGCTCTACTGTAATTAATTCTTGTTGCAAGCGATGGTTAAAATCATCAGCAATTTTTTGCATCAATTTTTTTCTTTTTTCAAACAATTCAAAATCATGATCTCTAATAATATACTCTAAAACAGTTTGTTCTACATCACCTTTTATATCATGCAAATGAAAAAAACCTTCATAATCTTCTGTTTGTTCTGGCACTTCTTTGGTTGGTAGGGCAGTGATAAAATCGTTAGCAATTAAAATGGAATTGATCATTTTTCCTTTTGCATAACCAGGATGAACAATTTTACCATTAATGGTGATTTTTGCAGAAGCTGCATTAAAATTTTCATATTCTAATTCACCAATTTGACTGCCATCCATGGTGTACGCCCATTCTGCACCAAATTTATCCACATCAAATAAATGAGCTCCTTTGCCAACTTCTTCATCAGGAGTAAAACAAATTCTAATTTCTCCGTGTTTAATTTCTGCATGGTTTACTAAATATTCCATAGCAGTAACAATTTCTGTAATTCCTGCTTTATCATCTGCTCCTAAAAGTGTTGTGCCATCAGTAGTAATAATGGTTTGACCTTTGTATTGCAACAAATCATCAAAATAATCTGGAGACAAGACAATGTTTTCTTTTTCATTTAAAATGATTGTATTGCCTTGATAATTCTCAATAATTTGAGGTTTTACATTGGCTCCTGTAAAATCTGGACTTGTATCTATATGTGCAATAAAACCAATTGTTGGCACTTTATGGTTGATATTACTGGGCAAAGTTGCCATTATGTAACAATTTTCGTCTAATTCAACATCTTGTAAACCAATTTGCTGAAGTTCAGTTACTAATTTTTTGGCCAAAACCCACTGTTTTTCTGTGCTTGGAAAAGCAGGATTATTTGGGTCTGATTCAGTATCTATAGTTACATAACTTATAAAACGTTCTGTAATTTGTTCTTTATTAATCATAATCTAGATGATATTTTCTATTTAATTTTTTAGTTTAATGTTCTCTATCAACGAAAAAGCTTCGCAAAATCTTTGATTTACTAGAGAATCTCCATAAACTTCTGTTTTAGCTAAAACAAAATTCGACTCGTTTACTTTTATAAAAGCATTACAAACTTGATAGTTAAACTTTCCTTTTTTGCCTTTAAAAACCATAAATAATGATGGTTTTTCTAATAGTAAAACCTCTGTTGTTTTTGTCTTTATAAGACCTTTAGCTAAGTTTTCTTGTTCTTGTTGCAGCAAAAATGCATCATTAAAATCTATTTTATTTTGGATAAAAGTGACATCTAAAAGTACAGTTTCTGTAAGTTGTTTTGTGGTGTCTGCTGTAAAAATAGAAGATTGCACTTCATCTTGATATAAATTTGTTTTCCAATTTTTAGGAATTTCTATAGAAAACAGATTTTTTACATCATCAACCGTTTCTAAATTATTAAACGCTGAAGTTTCGCAATTGAAATCTTTGCTAATTTCTGATGGTTTTTGGCAAGACAAAAGTAAGAGAGATGCTAGAAAAAGGATGTTATAACTATTTTTAGACACGAATTTTACAGATTTACACAGATTAATTACTATTGATTAAAACTAGTTTTAAAAATTTAATTTCACTAAATTTTTGCAGATATTTTTCCCCTTTTGGGAAATAAATAGGATCTTTTTATTCTAATATTAATTTCCCAATTTTCTCATTACCACTTAACCAAGCTGTGTTTTTATCTACAAACTGAATGGCATAATAACTTTCTTTAGAAACATCTTTCCAGGTTTTACCAGCATCATTAGAAAAAGAAATTCCTGTTTTGCCTACTGCAAAAACCTCTTTACCATTTGTATTTGGTACATATTGTACACAACTTTTATAGTTTGGGTTTTGGTTGTCTGCAACTAGTGTCCAAGTTTTTCCACCATCTGTTGTTATGGCTTTATTTGCTTTGTTTTCTTGTGATTTAGAATAATCCCCTCCAATAATAATTCCGTTGTTTTTATCAGCAAAATCGATAGAATAAATTCCTTGAGGTCCATTGCCTTGAATAATTGGTGTGTTATAAACCTGCCAAGTTTTACCAAAATCCGTAGATTTTAAAACTCTTGCTTTTGCGCCTCCAGAAGCAATCCAAACTGTGCTTCCCATTGTTTTTATGTTGGTGTTACTAGCAGCAAAAAAAGCTTCACCAGTTTCAAATTTAGGAGATGCAGTACAAGATAATTTTTGCCAAGTTTTACCAGCATCCGAAGTTAAAATAATTGAGGCACAGTCTTCTGTAGGATCTCCAACTGCAATTCCATGTAAATTATCATCAAAAAAAGTTAACGCATCATAAAATACTTTTTCGTGTTCTTCTTTGTACACTAAACTCGTTTCGCCTTCAGAAATTTTATACAATAAAGCAGGATTACCAATAGAAAGGGCAAAATAATCATCGCCATTAAAGGCAACACTTCTAAAATTCGGAATTATAGAATCTTTGTATTTGATGTTTAAAGCATTTAAAGAAACACCTCTATCTGTTTTAAAACCTACATTTCCTTTAGAGCCAGCATAATAAACTTTTTCAGAATCTAGAACTTTTATTGCTCTTATGCTTGTGCTATCCATTTTAAATTCTTGAATATGAATTGTATCAATATTTCTAGGGATATATTCTTTAGCACAAGAGTTTATTAAAAGTAAAGCGAAAAATACTAGTGTTATTCTTTTCATTTTTGATATTTTTAACGAAAATAAACAAATCATTTTGAGTTAATGAAAAAAGCATTGGTAATTTCGGGTGGTGGAAGCAAAGGAGCTTTTGCTGGTGGTGTAGCCCAGTATTTAATGAAAAAAGAAAATAGAGATTATGATTTGTTTTTAGGTACTTCTACAGGTAGTTTGATGGTTTCTCATTTGGCTTTAGGAATGTTGGATGAATTGAAAGAATTATACACCAACGTAAATCAAGAAACAATTTTTAGCAATAATCCTTTTACGATAAAAAAAGTTGCTGGCGAAAAAGTGGTGAATATCAATCATTTTAACACCTTAGTAAATTTTATTAGAGGACGAAAAACTTTTGGTGAGAGCAAGAATTTACGCAGTTTAATTAAGCGAAAAATTACCCAAGAAATGTATCAACAAATTCAGGAGAATGATAAAGAAATTGTGGTTACAGTATCTAATTTAACAGCCAACCAAATAGAATATAAGTCTAGTAAAGACTGTACTTACCAAGATTTTTGCGATTGGATTTGGGGTTCTTGCAATTACGTACCTTTTATGAGTTTGTTAGAAAAAAATAACCAACAATATGCAGATGGTGGTTTTGGATCTTTAGTGCCAATTAGAGAAGCTATTTTAAGAGGTGCAACAGAAATTGATGCTATTATTTTAGAAACCGAAGTTACGCAGTTTAACAGAATCCCTTCTAAAAATCCGTTTGCTCTTCTTTTTGATGTTTTTGATTTTATGTTAACCCACGTAGAAAGACATAATATTACTATTGGTAAATTGGCTGCAAATAATAAAAATGTAAAATTGAATTTATATTATACACCTACAGTTTTAACCACAAATTCTTTAGTTTTTGATGATAAACTAATGCGTAAATGGTGGAAATCTGGTTTTAAATACGCAAAATCGAAACGAGAAGAATTGATGAGCGAATTTAGACCTGATGTTTTAACAGATAAAGAAATTGAAGAAGGTATAGATGATGTAGAAAATTTAATTCATTAAAATTCTTGCATTATTTTAAATTGACAAACATATAATCTGTAGCAGGTGTTGCCAATTTAGAACTGTAGATTTCTTTATAATTAAAAGGATTACTTGTTTTTGTTGATGTTTTGTTACCTGTAGAAATATAAAGTAAAGTTCTATCTAATAAAGGATCTGAACGTTCTCCTAAAACCCCTAAATTACCATAATTTTCACCCAATTCAATACCAGGAAAATTAGTACTTCCAGGTACAATTCCTTCTGGATAATTAACGCCATCTTTATTACTAATTTCTAAAACTAGTGGTTGCATAGCATACTTATGATTTGGGTTTAAATTATCGCCTGTTCTTTGCCAATTTTCAGAATCGTATAAAGTTATAGAACCTTCTTGTTTTCCTCTTGTGGTTTTACCAACTAAATTTACTTCTATATGAGAGCTTAAAGCATTAATCACCAATTCTGATGCAGAGGCTGAACCATAAGAAACTATAAAATAAATTCTATTTAAACCTAAACTATTTATGGTTTCTTCTAAAATAACAGTACCATTAGCATCTACATTTCTAATTTGATCTGTAAAATTATTGACAAAAGAATCAGAAGGCCAAGCAGCTGTAACTTTATCGTTCCAAATTTCTTGCGAGTATAATTCACCTGTAAATTGTCCTGTTATCATACTTCCTAAATAGGTTGCTGTGTTTACAGAACCTCCTGAATTGTATCTTAAATCTACAATTAAATCGTTTATATTTTCTGATTTAAAATTGGCAAATGCTGCATTTAACTGACTGTCGAAACTACTGGCAAATTGATTGTACATTAAATAGCCTATTTTCTGAGTTCCGTCTGTAATTACTTTTGATATACTTATCGGATTTTCTTGCAATTCTGTTTTGTCTAAAGCAATTGTTGTTCCGTTTGCAATTGGGTTTCCATTATTAAAATCGGCCAAACCTATGGTATAACTGGTATTGCTGCCAAATAACAGCGCAATATAATTGTCTACTGTTAGTTGATTTCCATCAACTTCATTAAAAATCATTCCTCTTGTTACATTTTGAGTTTCTGCAGAAGAATTCGGAATTACATAACGTACATAACCATACACATTGTTACTGTTATTTGTATAAGTTACCAAGCCAAACTCCATACCATTACTTAAATTTAAGCCCTGAAAAGAATTTTCTAAAGCAATATAATCATCAACAATAACCGAAAAACGATCATCAGGTCTGTTTAATAAACTTTCGAAAACGGCTTCTGGCGATTCGTATTCACCAAAATAAGAATACAAATCTTCGTAACTATAAAAACGATCATCAGCCAAATCTGGCACCTCTTTTTGCCACAAATAATAAAGGTTTAAACCATGCCAAATAAAAAAGTTAAGATCGTCGTTTGTAGATGTGTTTTGATCAAAAGGACTATTTTTTTCACAAGAAAAAAAAAATATTGCTATTGATAAAAGGCTAATTTTTAAGAATTGCTTCATTTATTAGTGTGTATTTGGTAAATTTTGTTCAATAAAAACACCATAATCAGTAGTTCTTTGTGGGGTTATGCTATTAAACAAATATTCATAATTATTAGAGTTACAGTTGTTGTTAGAAATCGGAGTACCTGTAGAGATGTAATTTAAAACGCTATTTAAAATCGGATCTGAAGTTTCGCCCAAAACACCTAAATTTAATACATCTTCATTATTACAAAGATCTAAATTGGGTGTAAATCCGTTTTCATAAGTTTCGTCGTTATTATTTAAAAAACTTAACACTACTGGTTGCAAAGCCACTGTATGGGTTTCATTTTTTAAACCAAAATCGTAATCTTCTGAATTGTATAAAGTAATGGAACCTGTGTTATTCCCTGCAGTTTGATTACCAATAATATGTACATTAATATGTGTTTTTAAGCTATTAATTAATAATTCTACAGCAGAAGAACCTGTAAAATTTTCTCCATTTAAAATGATGTAAACATCCGTTAAATTTAAACCATTAATTGTTGTATTTTGATTGATTTGCGTTGGAAACTTCGTTAATAAAGAATCTGGCTGATTTTCTAAAAACCAAGATTGTGCCTTTGAATTCCATTCTTCTTTTATTAAAACTTCGTCTGTAAATTGGCCAGTTATCATACTTGCAATCTTAGATATATTCTTTGCAAAACCATTACTACCAACACTATATCTTAAATCTAAAATTAATTCGTTAATTGACTGATTTTTAAAGTTTAAAAAAGTGTTATTTAAATCAATTGTATAATTATCAGAAAAATCATTATTGTACATTAAATAACCAATATTATCAGCATTTACAGGTATCACTTTTTCTAAAAAAGTGGCAGGATACGTATAATCTTGCTTTTCTAAAAATACCGTTTTTGTATTGGGTGTAATTGTAGTTCCATCAAAATCTGCCATGTTTAGTGTAAAGCTATCCAAACCATTTAAAAGTAAACTTTGGTAATTAGTTCTGCTTAGTTGTACACCATTAACCGCATAAAAATATTCGCCTCTAATGATGTTTTTTGCAGATGCATCAGAATTTGGTAAAATATGTGTTACATAACCTAAAACATTAGTTGTGCTATTTGGGTCTGCAATAATTCCGAATTCCAAACCATTTATAAAAGCTGTTCTTAATTCTGGTTCTGTAATCGTATTGTAATCTTCAACTAAAGTTGATTTTACATCCTCTGGAATTAACAAACTAGAAAATAAAGAATTATAATCTGTAAAAGAACTTAAATAGGTGTTTAATTCTTGATCAGAACTAAATCTTCTGTCAGATAAATCTTCAATTTGATCTTGATATAAATAATATGCGTTTAATCCTTTCCAAACGAAATCGTGTACTACCAATTCTTGAGGAATCTCATATTCTTTAGAACAACTTACTATTGTTACCATTAGTATCGAAAAATAAATAGCTTTTAAATAAAACCTCATAAAATAATATATAGATATTGTAGTAAATTTAACGCAATTTAAACCTTTTTAGTATTATTTTGAAATAAGATGTAACAAAATAAATTGTTGTTCGTCGTAATTATGTAAACCTGATATAAGAGATGAAAAAATATCAGAAAAACAAATAAAACCAATGAACCAATCAGACTTTTTAAAAGTTGTTTTACCCTTTAAAGATAAAGTTTTTAGACTAGCTAAAAGACTTTTAGTTTCTACAGAAGAAGCTGAAGATGCTACTCAAGAATTATACTTTAAATTATGGAGAAGCAGAGAAAAAATTGCTGATTATAAAAATGTAGAAGCATTTGCAATGACAATGACAAAAAATTATTGCTATGACAGATTAAAATCAAAACAAGCAAGTAATTTAACATTAGTACACAGTAATTATAAAGAGAAAGAAACGTCTTTAGATAAGAAAATGGAATATCAAGACAGTGTAAACCAAGTACACAAATTGATAGAAAATTTACCTGAGCAACAAAAAATAATTATTCAATTAAGAGATGTTGAACAGTATGATTTTGAAGAAATCTGTAAAATGGTTGATATGAAACCGACTGCAGTAAGAGTAGCATTATCTAGAGCAAGAAAAACAATAAGACAAGAATTAATTAAAAAACACAACTATGGAGTTAGCTAACATAGAAAAATTAGTAGAAAAATACGAAAACGCAGAAACTACGCTACAAGAAGAGGCAATCCTAAAAGACTATTTTACAAAAGAGGATGTTGCACCACACTTGCAAGAGTACAGTTATATGTTTAATTATTTTACTGCTGTAAAAGATGAAACCTACACAAAAACCATAAAGTTAGAACCTAAAAAATCGAATAAGATAAACTTTAAATGGTTGTCTGTAGCAGCATCAATAGCACTTCTGTTTAGTGTTTTTATAGGTAAACCTTTAATTAAGGATTATCAAGATAGAAAAGAAGCAGAAAGAATTTACGCACAAGTAAATGAAGGATTACAATTGTTGTCTAATAACTTAAAGAAAGGAGAACAAGCAGTAGCACAATTGTACAAACAAGAAGACAAAGCCAATAAAGCTTTAAAATAAAAACCAAGTAAAAATTAGTAAAACCAAGTAAACACAGAAATTATGAAAAAAATAATAATATTAATAGCATTTGTTGTAGCACCAATGGTTACAAGCGCACAATCACTTTTCGATAGTTTAGAAGATATGGATGGTGTAGATATGGTAGTAGTTACCAAAGATGCTTTTCAGCTGTTAAAAAAGTTTCAGCCTAAAAATGTCAAATCTGATGATAATGAAGTAATTCAGGCCTTCGAAATGATTGGTGATTTAAGCGAATTTAAAATGTTTTCTACAAAAGATTTAGATATTGCTTCTAAAATGGAAAGTATGGTAAACACATCAATTAAATCTAAGAAATTAACTCAATTAATGAGAATTAAAGAAGATGGTTCTAGAGTTAAGATTTATGTAAAAGCCACAAGCAATAAAGATTATGTTAGCGAAGTTTTAATGTTTGTAAAAGGCATAGATAAACATACCAAAGGTGTATCAGAAGCTATGGTGTTATCTTTAACAGGTAACATAGACATTAACAAAATGTCTGAATACACAGACAAGATTGTTAAAGAAAACAAGTAATTAACTTTAAAAAGTCAGGTTTAATGTTTTAAACCTGACTTTTACATAAAAACATTAAAAATGAAAAAATTAACCCAAATTTGTGCTTTAGCTTTTTTAGTACTTTTTGCAAGTTCTTGTAAAAACGAAAAATCTTTGCAAAGTTATTTAGTAGATACCAGTGGTAAAGAAGGTTTTTATACTGGAGATTTACCTGTAAGTTCGGTTTTATCTGCTAAAGCTGATGTTTCTGATGATGTAAAAGAAACCATAAAAAGTATTAAAAAAATAAACATCGCTTTTTTACCAAAAACGGAAGATAATACAGCTGCTTATGAAACAGAAAAAGCCAAACTTAAAAACATTTTTAAAGACAATGACAATTACAAAACCCTAATGGCTATGAAGGCTCAGGGTATGAATGTAAAAGTTTATTATTCAGGAGATACAGATGCCATAGACGAAGTAATTGCATTTGGTTATGGAGATAAAAATGGAGTAGGAGTTGCAAGATTGTTGGGCGAAAATATGAATCCTGCAAAAGTAATTGAAATGATGAATAGCGTAAAAATGGATAGTGGAAACCTAGAAAGTTTTAGTGCTATTTTTAAAGAAAAATAAAAACCAAAAGTTTGCTTAAAATGGAGGTATAAAGACGAAGAACTTTATATCTCCATTTTTTTATACCCAACACTTAACTAACTTCACCAAACATCAAACTAACATAACTTTTTAACTGCTCATTAACAGCTACTATAATCATATTTAGTATTTTTGAAACTTGAAGAATATGATATTTATGAAGTTTCAAAAAATAGTAGCTTTTTGTGTTTTATTAATTAGTTACACCAATTTTGCACAAAGTACAATTTACAGAGCAGAAAGAGAAAAAATCCACGATTTGGTCCATACAAAGTTAAAAGTCGATTTTAATTTTTCTGATAAAACTATGAATGGTGAAGCATGGATTACAGCAAAACCACATTTTTATGCTACTGATAAAATTACATTAGATGCCAAGTCTATGTTAATTCATAGTATCACTTTAAATAACAGTAAATTAGATTATAATTATGATGATTATAATTTAATTATTGATTTGCCTAAAACCTATCAAAAAAACGAAGCATTTACACTTTATATAAAATACACTGCAAGACCAGAAAAGGTAAAAGATAAAGGAAGTCAAGCAATTACAGATGCCAAAGGTTTGTATTTTATAAATGCTGATGGCATAGATAAAAACAAACCTACTCAAATCTGGACACAAGGTGAAACTGAAGCAAATTCAGCTTGGTTTCCTACTATAGATAGTCCAAATCAGAAAACTTCACAAGAAATTTACATTACAGTTCCTAATCAATATCAAACACTTTCTAATGGGGAATTAGTTAGTCAAACAAAATCTGGAAACAACAGAACAGATTATTGGAAATTCGATCAAAAACATGCTCCATATTTATTTTTTATGGGAATAGGTGAATTTGAAATCATAAAAGATTTTTATAAAAACATTCCTGTAAACTATTATGTAGAAAAAGAATATGCGCCTTATGCCAAAGATATTTTTGGTTTAACTCCTGAAATGATTGGTTTTTTTGCAGACAAATTGGGGGTTGAATATTCTTTTAACAAATACAGTCAAATTGTGGTTAGAGATTATGTTTCTGGTGCTATGGAAAATACAACAGCTGTTGTTCATGGAGAGCAAGCTTATCAAAAACCAGGACAATTAATAGATCAAAATGTGCAAGAAAATACAATTGCGCATGAAATTATGCATCATTGGTTTGGAGATTTGGTAACCTCAGAAAGCTGGTCTAATTTAACACTAAATGAATCTTTTGCCAATTATGGCGAGTATTTATGGAGAGAATATAAATACGGAAAAGTGGCTGCAGAAATGCATTATTATGAGCAAGTAGAAGCTTATAAAACGGGTCAAAATGAAAGCAAAAGTTTAGTCCGTTTTCAGTATGATGATAAAGAAGATATGTTCGATTTAGTTAGTTATAACAAAGGTGGAGCAATATTGCACATGTTGCGTAATTATTTGGGTGATGAAGCTTTTTTTACAGGCTTAAACACCTATTTAACCACTTACAAATACAAAACTGCAGAAGTACATCAACTAAGATTAATTTTCGAAGAATTAACAGGTAAAGATTTAAACTGGTTTTTTAACCAATGGTATTTTGGAGCGAATCATCCAAACTTAGAAATTTCTTACGATTACAATACTTTACGAAAAACAGTTACTATAAATATTATACAATTGCAGGCAGAAACTTTTAAATTCCCTTTTGCTATTGATATTTTTGAAGGCACAAAAAGAACAAGACATCAAGTTTTTGTAGATAGCAAAGATGCATCTTTTACATTTCCTTATATTAAGCAACCAGATTTAATTCAAGTAAATGCAGACAACACTTTAGTTTGTAATATCAACGAAAACAAGGTGTTAAGCGATTATATTTTTCAATTAAAAAATGCGGATAATTTTGCACACAGAAGAGCAGCTTTGTTAGAGGTTGTTAAAAAACAAGAAGATAAAGATGCTTTTAATGCTGTTGTTAGCGCTTTAGATGATAATGCGTATAAAATTAGAATTTTGGCATTGCAAAAGATAGATTTAATCAATAAATTTTCTAAAAAAGATGCCATCAGAAAAATTATGCAGATGGCAAATAATGATAGCAAAACCTTAGTACAAGCAGAAGCAATCAATACTTTGGGTAAATTAACTGATCCTGAGTTAAAACCAATTTTCGAAAAAGGATTGGAAAGTAAATCATATTCAGTTTTAGGTAAAGCTTTGGTTTCTATGTATTATGTTGATAAAGATTTGGCCATAAAAAAATCGAAAGCATTGCCAGATGAAGTCCGTCAAATTTTAGCAACTCCATTAACGCAAATTTTTATCGAAGAAAAAGACGAATCTGAATTACCATTCATTGCAAAATCTGTAGTTTCTGGAATGTTCTTGGCAAATGACAACGCTGTAAAAGTAATTTATCAAAAAGCATTTAAACAAATTTCCGAAAGTAACAACACCCTTGCTATTCAGAATGTTGTAGAAGATATGGTTGTAAAAGGCAAGCAATACAAAGGTTTTAATTTCGATAAAGTTATGATTAACTACATGCGTACTATGGTAGAAGATCAGAAAAAAGCGAATAAGCCCAACAGAGAAAGAAATATCCAAATTATTAGAACTGGAATGGCAAAATTGCTGTAATTTTTAATTCAGACTCATTTTTAGACTTGGTTTATTTGGTTTAAATTTGCCAAATATGATGCATACTTTAAAGGATTTAAAAGCGGGTAAATTAAAAGGAATTAAAAAGCTAAAATTAGCAGCGGGTTTAACCGATTTTCCTAAAGAAATCTACAGTTTAGCAGATAGTTTAGAAATTTTAGATTTGTCTGACAATCACTTGTCAGCTTTACCAGATGATTTTATTTTACTTAAAAATTTAAGAATCGTTTTTTTCGAAAACAATAAGTTTTCTGAATTTCCAAAAATTTTATCGCAATTACCTTTATTAAGCATGATTGGTTTTAAAGCCAATCAAATTGAAATCGTTCCAGAAAATGCATTTCCGCCTTTATTAAGATGGTTGATTTTAACCAACAATAAAATTAAAAAATTACCCAAAAGCATTGGTACTTGTCAGTTTCTACAAAAATTTCCAATCGCAGGAAATCAGATTAAAGAATTGCCCAAAGAAATGGCAAACTGCCACAATTTAGAGCTGCTTAGAATTTCATCAAATCAATTAGAAACGTTACCAACTTGGTTGTTTTCTTTGCCAAAATTATCTTGGATTGCTTTTGGAGGAAATCCGATTACTAATTCTATAAAAGTTGAATCTACAATAAAATCTTATGATTGGAATGATTTTAAAGTAAATGATGTGTTGGGTCAAGGAGCTTCAGGAATTATATCAAAAGCGCATTGGGTTTCTAAAAATCAAGATGTTGCTCTAAAAGTTTTTAAAGGTGATGTTACGAGTGATGGTTTGCCAGAAGATGAAATGAAAGCGTCTATTGCTGCAGGAAATCATAAAAATTTAATCCCGATTTTAGGAAAAATTAAGGAGCATCCAGAAAATAAAAATGCTTTATTAATGAAATTGATAGCGCCGAGTTTTATCAATTTAGGAAATCCGCCAAGTTTAGCAACTTGCACAAGAGATGTTTTTGAGGATAAGCATTTTACGATGGATGAAGTTTTAAAAATAGCCAAAAGTATGGCTTCAGTTGCTAATCATTTGCACAATAAAGGGATTCATCATGGAGATTTGTATGCGCATAATATTTTAATCAATAATACTTCAGAAATTCTTTTTGGTGATTTTGGAGCAGCTTCTTTTTATGATAGAAATTCTCAAATTTCAAAAAAAATTGAAAGGGTAGAAGTTAGGGCTTTTGGTTGCTTATTAGAAGATTTATTAAATTTAGTTGATAAATCAGAAATTGAAAATTCTAAATACAAAGCACTAGTTAATTTGATGGATGATTGCTTATATTCTATTGTAAATCAGCGTCCTAATTTTTCAGATATTTTAGCTAAACTCGATAGTTTTACTTTATAAAACATATTTTTTAAAAATATCTTGAAGCTCTTTTTCTGGATCATCACATAGGCCTGGATGTGTTTTAGAACTCTGAATAATAGTACTTCTACAAGCAGCCAACCATCTAAAACGATCAGAAATTTCAAACTCGGCTATTTTTCCTCCTGTAGATTTTCCATCGCAAATTAATTTCCAGGCTTTTAGATAATCATTTAAAAAATCAACTTCTAAATCTGGAGCAAAAGCCTTTAATTTATCAGGATTAATATGATATTTCATATTTAAAAACTTCTTTCTTTTCGAGAAAAGAATCACGCCAATATTAAAGAATTCTTCACGCTCCACTTTGGGTACAATTCTAATAATGGCATATTCAAAAGTAACTTTATCTTGCATCTTCAGCTTCTTTTACCAATTTATCAATCATTGTAAGTTTTGCACATAAAAACTGATTGTAAGCAGCTCTCATTTCGTTGGTTGTTAAAGTTTCACCTTCGTTAATCAACCAATCTTCAGGAATATTAGAAACAATTTCTGTTATTACATCATGAGTAATCAATTGCTTAATTTCTTTAGAAGCTTCTTGTAATTGAGTCGCTTTGGGTAGTAAAACATGATCTTTAATTAAAGGAAAAGTTCGAGTTAAATGATTTTCCCAAGTTTCCCAATTATGATGAAAATAGAAACTCGCTCCATTATCTATAATCCAAAGTTCGTTGTTCCAATTTAAAAGATTGGTGTTTTTTGCTGTTCTATCAATATTGCTAATTAAACTGTCTAAAATGACCACTTTAGAGGCTGTAAATTCATCTGCAATAGAAACTAAAGGATCGTAGGTAATAGCGCTAGATAAAAAATGTAATCCTAAATTAAGGCCTACACTAAATTTTAATAAATCTTGAATTTCTTCATCAGGTTCAGTTTTACTGAAAGAATCATCTAAATTCATAAAAACCAATTCAGGAACATGTAAACCAATAGCTCTAGCCAATTCGCCACCAATAAATTCTGATATCAAAGCCTTTTTTCCTTGTCCTGCACCTCTAAATTTTAGAACATATAAAAATCCGTCATCAGCTTTTACAATAGCAGGCAAAGAACCACCTTCTCTTAAAGGTTGAACATACTGCACCACATTTACAGTTCTAATATCAATTGTTTTCATAAAACTAAGATATGTTATTTGTGATATTCCTCAAAAGTTCCATCAGAATAAAAAACAACAATTCTTTGAATCTTTTTTTCATCACTTGTAGACGGATTTGAAAACAAAGTTGGAGTAGAAGCAACCTCTTTTTTTTCAATTTTCTTTGGATAAGTTCCTTCTCCTTTTATCAACCAATCAATATCTACATCATTAAATTGAGAAGTAATTTTAAGAATAAAATCTAAACTCGGTTTATTTCTGCCTGATAAAATATGAGAAATACTAGAACGTTGTACACCAATTTTATCAGCAAATAAAGATGCTGTTAGTTGATGATAATCCATTATTTTTTTTATTCGAGTTGTAAATTCTAAACTGTTTAACATTGTAAATAGCTTGTTTATTACAAATGTAAATCAATATAAAATAGCATCCAATTTTTTTATACTGATTCTTTTAATTGATAATATATTGATTAAACCAATACTTTAATAAAACTTATTAAACAATTTATTATAAGTATTTTACAGGTATTTTTAATTCTAGTATTGATTATTTTTATTTTTTAAAATAACTTAAAAACCTATTCTGAAAAATTAGTTTACAAAGTTAACAAATGGACAGTGTTTTCTGATTTACATTTGTAACATCACAGCAATTTACAATTGTAAATATAGAATTGTATACTAATTTACAATAGTCTAAATTTGTCGTTCTAAATACAACTCAGTGAATATTTTATCACCCGAAATTTTAAAAACCATTTTTAAAGAACAAAAAGAAACCGAGCTTTTTGGCAAATGGATTACATTTAAAGACATCGAAAAATTACTTAAGAAGCATCTTGCAGTTTTCGAAATACATGAACTTGGAACTTCGGAAGAAGAACGACTTATTTATACTTTAAAAATTGGTTCAGGTAAAAAGAAGATTTTGTTATGGTCTCAAATGCATGGAAACGAAAGTACAGGTACTAAAGCACTTTTTGATCTGTTTAATTGTTTTTCTAATACCTCAAATCAAATTTTAGAAACCATTTTAAAAGAATGTACGTTAGTATTTATTCCGATGTTAAATCCTGATGGTGCACAAGCCTACACAAGAATTAACGCTAATGGAATTGATTTAAACAGAGATGCTGTAGATCGAGTTGCAAAAGAAAGCTTATTGTTAAGAAACACTTTAGAGCAATTTAATCCGCAGTTTTGTTTCAATTTGCACGATCAAAGAACTATTTTTGGAGTAGAAGGCACTAAAAATCCAGCAACAATATCATTTTTAGCGCCATCAGAAGAAGAAACAAGAGCAATTACAGAAGGCAGAAAAGAAACTATGAATGTAATTGTAGCCATGAATAGTTTATTACAACAAATGATTCCTGGTTTTGTGGGTAGATACACAGATGAGTTTTATCCAACAGCTACAGGAGATAATTTTCAGAAATTAGGGTATAATACCATTTTAATTGAGTCAGGACATTATCCTGATGATTATGACAGAGAAATTTCTAGAGAATATACTTTTTATTCAATTTTACAAGGTATTTTTCACATTGCAGTTTCTGACGATTTTTCTCATTACTCGCCTTATTTCGACATCCCAAATAATGCTAAAATATTTTACGATGTAATTCATAAATATACTGATAATCAACTTAATAAAGCCTATCAATACCAAGATGAAATTGTAAATAATCAATTGGTTTCTAAATTAATTGAGCAAGAGGAAACAGCACTAAATGGCAAATTCGGACATAACGAAATCGTTTTCGAAGATAAAATTATTTAGGTATTTATCAAAATTATACTTGTTTAGTTAAATTAAATTCATAAATTTGTCTTATAAATTGAATTATATATAAAAATGAAAAAATTTATCTTAGACGAAATCGATCATCAAATTTTAGATATATTAATTGAAAATGCTAGAACTCCCTTTACAGACATTGCTAAGCAACTGTTAGTTTCTGCAGGAACCATTCACGTTCGTGTTAAAAAAATGGAAGATGAAGGCATTATTCAAGGCTCTACGTTAACCTTAAATTACGAAAAAATGGGGTATTCTTTTATAGCTCATGTTGGGGTTTATTTAGAGAAAACATCTATGACGCAAAGTGTTATCGAAAACTTAAGAAAAATACCAAACGTAACTGTTGCGTATGTAACTGCTGGCAAATACAATATCTTTTGTAAAGTAAGAGCTAAAGGCACTAACGATGCTAAAGACATTATTTATCAAATTGATGATGTACCAGGTGTAAACAGAACTGAAACAATGATTGCACTAGAAGAAAGCATTAACGATAAAAAACGTATGATGCACGCAATTTTTGCTGAATTATAGAAATAAAATCACATCAATTCTACAATCCTTATCACAAAAAATGATAAGGATTTTTTTATGGAATAAAGTTATTTATATTTGTTAGGGTTGCCAAAAACAGATTTAATGCCTTTAAATATTGATTATTCTTTAAATACAAGCTTTAATACTGCTTCTTTATTGCATTTATACAAAAGTTTATTAAAACCTCGTTTAATCGAGGAAAAGATGCTAATTCTGTTGCGTCAAGGCAAAATATCGAAATGGTTTTCTGGTATTGGGCAAGAAGCGATTGCTGTAGGTGTAACTTTAGCTTTAGAGAAAGAGGAATATATTTTACCCATGCATCGAAATCTTGGTGTTTTTACAAATAGAGGGATTCCTTTACATCGATTATTTTCTCAGTGGCAAGGTAAAGCAAACGGATTTACCAAAGGCAGAGACAGAAGTTTTCATTTTGGTACACAAGAATTCAAGATTGTTGGTATGATTTCGCATTTAGGGCCTCAATTGGGAATTGCAAACGGAATTGCCTTGGCCAACAAACTAAAAAACAATAATAAAATTTGTGCTGTTTTTTCTGGTGAAGGTGGCACAAGTGAAGGCGATTTTCATGAAGCGTTAAATGTTGCGTCTGTTTGGAATTTACCCGTTTTATTTTGCATAGAAAATAATGGTTATGGCTTGTCTACGCCCAATTCAGAGCAATTTAATTGTAAAAATATTGCTGATAAAGGTATTGGCTATGGAATGGAAAGTCTTATTATAGATGGCAATAATATTTTAGAAGTTTACACTAAAGTGGATGAACTTGCGAAAAGTATTCGTAAAAATCCGAGACCCATTTTAATTGAGTTTAAAACATTTCGAGTTCGTGGTCATGAAGAGGCTAGTGGCACAAAATATGTTCCTGAAGATGTGTTAGCGTTTTGGAAAGCCAGAGATCCAATTGATAATTTTGAAAACTACTTAATAAATAAAGGGGTTTTAACCAGTTCTTTAATCGATGAATATAAAAAAGAAATTACGGCTGAAATCAATGAGCATTTACAACTCGCGTTTGACGAAGAAAACATAATTCCGAATTTAGAAACAGAATTGAATGATGTTTTTAAACCTTTTAATTATCAGCTAATCAAACCTTCATCAAACAAAAAAAAGATTCGTTTTGTTGATGCAATTTCTGATGGATTAAAATTAGCCATGGAAAAACATGCTGATTTGGTAATTATGGGTCAAGATATTGCAGCATATGGTGGAGTGTTTAAAATTACAGAAGGTTTTTTAGAAAAATTTGGAAAAGAAAGAGTGAGAAATACACCTATTTGCGAATCCATAATTGTAAGCACAGCTTATGGTTTGGCTGTAAATGGCATTAAATCAGTGGTAGAAATGCAGTTTGCAGATTTTGTTTCTTCTGGTTTTAATCCGATTGTAAATCTATTAGCAAAATCGCATTACAGATGGGGACAAGCTGTAGATGTTGTTATTAGAATGCCTTGTGGAGCAGGAGTTGGGGCTGGTCCTTTTCACAGTCAAACTAATGAGGCTTGGTTTACAAAAACGCCTGGATTAAAGGTTGTTTATCCTGCATTTCCTCAAGATGCAAAAGGGTTATTAATTAGTGCAATTCAAGACCCAAATCCTGTTTTGTTTTTTGAACATAAAGCATTGTATAGATCTGTGTATCAAGATGTTTCTGAAGAGTATTATACTACAGAAATAGGCAAAGCAAACTTAGTACAACAAGGAATACACCTTACAATTATTAGCTATGGAGCTGCAGTGCATTGGGTTTTAGAAGCATTAGAAAATCTATCAAATATTTATGCTGATGTAATTGATTTAAGAACTTTACAACCTTTAGATATTGATACGATTTATTCATCCGTTAAAAAAACAGGAAAAGCAATGATTGTACAAGAAGATTCACTTTTTGGCGGAATTGCAAGTGAAATATCAGCATTAATCAACGAAAATTGTTTTGAATTTTTAGATGCGCCTGTGCAACGTGTGGCAAGTTTAGATACACCCATTCCTTTTCAAGCAGATTTAGAACAACAATATTTATCAAAAAATAAATTAAAAGAAAGAATACAATTTTTACATCAATATTAATTAAAACATACATGAAAAATAAACAAATCATCTTAAAAAAACGTCCTGTAGGAGCCCCAGATTCTGATACTTGGCAATTAGAATCAAATAAAATTCCGGAGTTAAAAGAAGGCGAAATTTTAGTACAACAGCATTATATTTCATTAGATCCTGCAATGCGTGGTTGGATGAATGATTCTAAATCTTACATTCCACCAGTTGCTTTAGATGCTGTTATGAGAGCGGGTTCTATTGGTACAATTATCAAAAATAATGGTAACCCAAATTTTAGCGTTGGCGATGTAATTTCGGGTTGGGGTGGTGTACAACAATTTGTAATTACCAATGGCGATAATTGGTATAAAGTTGACACCAATTTAGCGCAAATGCCTGTGTATATTGGTACTTTAGGGATGCCTGGTATGACTGCTTATTTCGGAATTACAGAAGTTGGTAAAATTAAAAAAGGAGATATTGTCTTGGTTTCTGGAGCTGCTGGCGCTGTTGGTAGTATTGTAGGGCAAATAGCAAAAATTAAAGGTTGTACAGTTATCGGAATTGCTGGTGGAAAAGAAAAGTGCGATTATGTAGTAAATGAATTAGGTTTTGATGATGCAATCGACTATAAATCAGAAAATATTTATACAGCTTTAAAGAAAAAATGTCCTGATGGAATTGATGTGTATTTCGATAATGTTGGTGGCGCAATTTTAGATGCAGCATTGACTAAATTAAATAAACATGCAAGAGTGGTAATTTGTGGCGCCATTTCTCAATACAACAATACATCTAAAATAAACGGACCAAGCAATTACTTGTCGTTATTAATCACCAGATCTACAATGCAAGGCATGGTAGTTATGGATTATGCTGATAAGTTTGGTGAAGCTGCACAACAATTGGGCACTTGGATGCAAGAAGGTAAATTAAAATCGAAAGAAGATATTTACGAAGGCATAGAAAACTTTCAAGAAACCTATCACAGATTATTTTCTGGGGATAAAAAAGGCAAATTAGTTTTAAAAGTAATCGAAGAATAGTGGAACATTTTTTTCAATGCCCTTATTGTTGGGAAGAAATTTCAATGTTATTAGATAGTAGTGTTCAACAACAAACATATATCGAAGATTGTGAGGTTTGTTGCAATCCTATTGAGGTTTCACCTGCCTTTGAAAACGGCGAATTAATTGGTTTTAATGCACAGTCTATAGAACAGTAAAAACAACCTGCAAGGTTTTTAAAACCTTGTAGGTTTCATAAGTTCCTAAAGTTTTGAACTCCATATAGTTTTCTTATTTTCTTTATACTAAAGGATTTTCCCAATCAAACTCATCAAACAAAGCCAACCAATCTTTTGGAAAACTAGCTTGTAAAATTAGTTTTTCTGATGAAAAAGGATGTGTAAACTCTAATTTCCCTGCGTGTAAAAACAAGTTTTGCCAGCCAAAGTTTTCAGCATACATTACATCGTGATTTTTATCACCATATTTTGCATCGCCAATTAAAGGGTGACTGATTTTATTCATATGCACTCTTAATTGATGCATTCTTCCTGTTTTTGGTGATAATTGAACCAAACTGTAACGTGAAGAATCATAGGGTTTTACAGGAATATCTAAAGTGATGTTTGCTAATGTTTTTAATTCTGTTAATGCATCTTTGTGTACATTTGCATCGCGACCTTTTACAGGAGAATCTATGGTTTTTACATCCGGAGAAAAACCACGAACGACCCCAAAATAGGTTTTCTGAATTACATCGTTAGTAAACAATTCTTGAAACTTAGCAACATATTCTTTTTCTTTTGCCAATAAAATAATTCCTGAGGTTTTACGATCTAATCTATGAATGGGATATACTTTTAAATCCGTTTCATTTTTTATAATTTGCAATAAAGAGGCTTCATCTGCCACATTTCTAGAATGATAGGCATGATGTACCAAAACATTATTAGGTTTACTTACACATAGCAAATAATCGTCTTCAAAAATAATTTCTAAACTCATTTTTTAATTTAAGAGGATAAAAATACTATATTTTAGTATTAAATTTTTAAGATTATTTTAATTGATTTTCAATTCTTTTTTAGTAAATTTAAAACACTATATATCAATATTTTATGAATTTCAAATTTCGATATTTATTTTTAGTGATTTCTGTACTGTTTTTTACAGCTTGTAAAAGTACAGTTAGCATACCAGAACTTGAGGCTTTACAAAAAATGGTTGCCAACAATCATTTTGAGTTTACTGCAGGTTCTGCAAACCCAATGCCTATGGCTAATGTTAGAGGTTTAGAAAATTTATTGCCTGTAGGTAGCAATATGGCAAACATCAATTTAATTGGGAATTCGAATTATTTTAGAGTAAACAACGATTCTATTTCTTTTGAATTACCTTATTATGGAGTAAGACAAATTGGTGGTACT
This sequence comes from Polaribacter sp. M10, assembly GCF_054968445.1. NCBI lineage: Bacteria > Pseudomonadati > Bacteroidota > Flavobacteriia > Flavobacteriales > Flavobacteriaceae > Polaribacter > Polaribacter sp. M10. The sequence continues at coordinate 9,633 of NZ_JBSSBG010000020.1, read as the reverse complement.
TATGGTTCTGATGTGGGGCTAAAATTTGAAGGCATTCCAGAAAAAACATCTACTACTTTTAACAAAAAGAAAAACAGGTATTCTCTAAAATACTTTGTAAAAACCAAAGATGAAAACCTAAATATTAATTTAATTCTGTTTGTAAATAACAAAGCTACTTTATCAATTAACAGCAGCCATAGAAGCAATATCAGTTACAATGGTACTTGGCAAGAATCAGTAGAAACAAATTAGTTTTTACGAAATTGCTTTTCTCTTAGAAAATTCCAAATATTGAATTAATCCTAAAGAAATTGTACCACAGAATAGAAAGCCTAAAAATAGGGGTAAAGCAGAAGTGCTGATATAACTACCTATAAATGTGGCAATAGGCACAGCCATAATTGTAGAAACAAATCCATTTAAAGCAGCTCCAATTCCTGCAATATGCCCAATATTGTTCATGGCTAATGCTCTTGTATTTCCGAATAAAAATCCTAAAGCGAAAAATTGAAACCAGAAAAAGACAATTAAAACAGACACACTTGGGTTAGGTTCTCCATAAAACAAAACTGTATAGATTAAAGGAATGATTGTAAAAATGATTGCAAACATTTTTACCAATTTCAACATTCCGAATTTTACGACTAACGTCCCATTTAAAAAAGTAGAAAGTCCGATACCAAAAGCTAAACCTGCAAAAATAAAAGGAAACTCTTCTTTTAAATTGTATTGACTTTCGAAGATTTGCTGACTAGCGCTTAAATAGACCATAAAAGAACCTGTGATAAATCCTGAAAAAATAGTAAAAATTACGGCATATTTATCCTTTATAAACGTTTTGCTACCTTCTATAAACAGAGTGAATTTAAACTTCTTTTTATTTTCTGGTTTTAAGGTTTCTGGCTGTCTTTGCCAGAACCAAATCATAAAAAAAGCACCTAACATTAACTGACTGTAAAAAATGGCTTTCCAACCATAAGCATCTACTATTATTTTACCAATAGCAGGCGCAATTACAGGTACAAGAATAAATATAGCCACTACAAAAGACATTACTTTAGCCATATAATTACCACTAAAACGATCTCTAACCATGGCAATACTTATGGTTCTTGGTGCAGAAAGCCCCATACCTTGTAGTATTCTTCCAAAAATCATCATTTCTAAGCTTGTGGAAAAAATGCAAATAAAACTGGCTATCGCAAAAATGATAAATCCTACATAAATAACAGGTTTTCTCCCAAAACTATCTGATAATGGTCCAGAAATTAATTGTCCCACTCCTAAACCTAAAAAAATCATTGTAATTAACAATTGATTATTGTGCTGATCTACAACATTTAACGAAGTGCTAATACTTTCAATGGCTGGCAATAATGCGTCTATAGATAAGGCAACTAAAGACATTAAAGAGGCCATTACAATAATAAATTCTAACTCCGATTTTTGCTTTATTTTCATGGCCGCAAAATTAGGTGATATTACTTACACTAAATAGTTAAAACTCTAAAACAAATGCAAAAAAAAAAAGAAGATAATCGAATAAATATATTTTTGAATAGAAAATCCTTTGGTTAAAAAGTTATTTGGCTTGCACTACAGTTTGGATTCCTTTTAGGAACCAATCAAGATATTTTATTATTCTTTTCCTATTTGGTTGATTAGTTTTTCGTTACCAACACCTTTTGGGTTTTCTCCCCATTTGTTTGTGCCATGATAACTCTCCATACAAGTAAAAATTAATATGATAAAACGACCAATATACGGTACTAATGTAATTAAATACCACCAACCACTTTTATCAGTATCATGTAATCTTCTTACAGTAACAGCCAATGTTGGTAAAATAGTCGCTAAAAAATAGCCACCAATAATTACCAAACCTAGTGTGCTTGGTTCACCATTATCAACCAATCCACCAGAAATAAATACAAGTAAAAAGGATAAACCAATTAAAATGAGTAGATGAATTAAAAAAAACATCCAATATTCTTTTCGCCTTGCTCTACCTTTAAAATCTGCGTATTGTTTTAATACTTTTACATACCAATTCATAGTTGCCTTTTTTTATTCTTTTCCTATTTCATTTATCATTAACTCTTGCTGATCGTGCTTTGGGTTTGCTCCCCATTTATTAACATCATATTCGCCATCTGTGCAAAAAAGAATTAAATTGTAAATTGGGATTAACATATACCAACCACTTTTACCAACGTCGTGCAATCTTCTAGCGCTTACAGCCAAGTAAGGGACAAGAGTGGCTAAAGTATAAAATGTATCAAAATAACCTTCTTCATTTAAAGGTCCATAAGTTGTACCTAAAAGTTCATCTAATAACATCATTAACATAGAAATGATTGTATTAATTAATACAAACATCCAATATTCTTTTCGTCTTGCTCTACCTTTAAAATCTGCGTATTGTTTTAATACTTTTAAATACCAATTCATAGTTACATTTTTTTTCAAATTTAATAAATTAGAACAAACCTCTCGATTTTAATTCTAAATATTTGTTGATACTTGCGCCTGTTAAATCTTGTGGTTTGGTCAATACAGACTGTATGCCGTACTTTTTTAATTCGTTTACAATACGTTTCTTTTCGTACATAAACTTCTCTGCAATAATACTGTCATAAACTCCTTGAATATCTTCTGATTCTGAATCAATTAAAGCATCTAATGTTGTGTTTTTAAAGAACACCACTAATACCAAATGGTTTTTAGCTAAGGCTCTTAAATAGGGGAGTTGTCTGTTTAAACCATCAATAGTTTCGAAGTTGGTGAAAAGAATTAATAAACTTCTGTGGGTTATTTTTCTTTTTACCACGGAATATAAAGTACTAAAATCAGGTTCTTCGAAATTGGTTTTAATATTGTGTAAGGCCTCAGAAATTAAGCTCATTTGCGAGTTTCTGCGTTCGGCAACCACCCAATCTTCTAATTTTGTAGAAAAAGAGAGCATCCCAGCTTTGTCTTGTTTTTTTAAGATGACATTGCTAATGGCTAAAGTTGCATTTACAGCATAATCTAACAGACTTAATCCATCAAAAGTCATTTGCATGGCACGTCCTTTATCGATAATGGCATAAACCGATTGCGATCTTTCTTCTACATATTGATTCACCATTAATTGACTTCTTTTGGCAGTGGCTTTCCAGTTTAGGGTTCTAATATCATCACCAGAAACATATTCTTTAATTTGTTCAAATTCTAAAGAATGCCCAATTCTACGTACTTTTTTAGATCCATAAGAAGTGGTAGAACTGTTAAAATTCTGAATATCAAACTCTTTTAATTTTAAGAAGGATGGATAGCATTTGAGTTCTTTTTCATCACCTAAAACATATTTTCGTGTTGCCAATTGCAAGGCTGAATTGGCATATACATTTACATGACCAAACAAATAAACACCTCTTTCTTTGGGAGTTAATTTGTAATGCAGTGTTTTGTCTTCTTTTTTTAGAATGATTTGTTTAAAAATAAAGTCACGCTTTTGAAACTGATAAGGCAATTCTTCTATTAATGATAAATGTGCTACAAAAGGATAATTGTTTTTGATGAACAACGAGATCTTATTTTCATCGCCATTAGACAACCTTTCTGGTAAATTACGATCTATATGAATTCCTTTTTTAGTTTGATATAAGATTAAAATATCTATAAATGTTAGCACAATTAGCATAAATAACAACACTTTAGAAACCTCGAAAAAGATAGGCGCAAAAAAACCAACAACAAATAAGGTTGCAATTATGGCGAGTGCATAAAAGAATCGATGGTTTAAGAATAATGTGTTGTAAAAATGTTTCACTTACTGTGTAATTGTTTATGTTTAGATTTCTCGATACTATTTTTTGTTCCTCAAAATCACTCGAAATGACATCTCAATAGATTGTTTTACTGCTTAGTGCCAACTGCTTACTGCCTACTGCCCACTGTAAACCTACCTAGGTATTTCTACTGCCTCTATAATTTGTGCTATAATTTGTTTGCTTGTTAATCCTTCCATTTCTCTTTCTGGTGTAACAATAACTCTGTGTTGCAAAACAGGAATGGTGGCTTTTTTAATGTCTTCTGGTGTAACAAAATCACGACCTTCTATGGCTGCAAAGGCTTTAGATGCCGATAAAATAGCAATACTAGCTCTTGGTGAAGCCCCTAAATACAAAAAGGAATTGGTACGTGTATTCACTACAATATTCGCAATGTATTTTAACAGGTTTTCTTCTATTTTTATTTGGTTGACTAAACTTCTGTATTCTACTATTTTAGCACCATCTATAATTGCTTCAATTTTTTCCACTTTAGTGGTGTTTTCTAAGGCTTGTTCTCGCATTATAATTTGCAATTCCTCTTCTGCATTTGGGTATTCTATAATCACTTTAAACAGAAAACGATCTAATTGTGCTTCTGGCAATCTGTAAGTACCTTCTTGTTCTATAGGGTTTTGCGTGGCTAATACTATAAATGGCTCTTGCATGGTATAAGTTGTTCCATCCATAGTTACTTGCTTTTCTTCCATTACTTCAAACATGGCTGCTTGTGTTTTGGCTGGTGCTCTGTTAATCTCGTCAATTAAAATCATGTTAGAGAATATAGGCCCTTTTTTAAACTCAAATTCAGAGGTTTTTACATTAAAAACAGAAGTACCCAAAATATCCGAAGGCATTAAATCTGGTGTAAACTGAATTCTACTAAAGCCTACATTAATGGTTTTAGACAATAATTTGGCTGTAATGGTTTTGGCAACTCCTGGTACACCTTCTATTAAAATATGGCCATTTGCTAATAACGAAACTAGCAGCAAATCCATCATTTCTTTTTGACCTACAATTACCTTTTGCAGTTGTTGTTTTATTTTAAAAACACTTTCTTGCAATTCAGACAAATCGATTCTACTCTCAAAGGCTAGGTTGTTTGGTGTTTCTATATGTTCTGGTTGTTGCAATGGCTCATTTGGTGTTTCCATAAACTTATTTTTTAAAGAATTTTACAATCATTTTATGAAGTACAATTAACTCTTCTTCAGAGCATTCTGACTTTTTATTTAAAGTGATTATTGTATTGATTAAATATTTGGTATTTCTAATTTCATTATCCGATTTTGCTGCTAAATCTCTAATAAACTCTTTGTTTAAATTGGTGGTATTTAGCAAGTATTTTGTGCGTACTTTTTCTAAGAAATAGGCGATCTTCTTATCGACTAAATTCTTATGATTCTGCTCTTTTAAATACAAACTTGCAATGGTTTGTGTAAAAGCAACTGTGGTATTTTGCAACGGATGTATTACAGGTATGGCACGTTGTTTTCTTCTAAAATTAAAAAGCATAAACAATAAAACGCCTGCCAAAGCCACAAACAAAAACCAAGTAAGGGTTTTGTGTTGTAGAAAGAATTTAAACACGGAGTCTTGGTCTTTGGCTCTATTGTTGGCATATTTGCTCCATTTTATTTGAGGATCCCAAAAAATGGTATTCGATGGCAAATAGGAGAGTAGGTGTGCTGCATACTTCTCTTTGTCTTTTAATAAATTGTAATTGGTAAATACAATCGGGTTGCTATGTACATAAATAGCCCCTTTACCATGATAAATCTTTAAAAAGTTCGGTACTAATTCTCCGTCTATTTTGGCATTGCCTAATACCATGGTTTTGTCTTCGTTATACGTTACAAAATAGTGCCTTTGTATGTTTCTATCAAAGGTAAATTGCTGATCTTCAAAACGTTCATCTACTAGAGAGAATTCACCTTTTAAGGCTTTTAATGCTGCCTTATTGTACACATTTTTGTCTAGATTATTGGTGGTGATGTCTAACTGAGTTAACAAATCATCACTAAAATAATTTAAAGAAATAAAAGCATTATTACCATTGTATACAAAAGATAACAAATCTGTTACACCCTCTTCTGGTAATTTATTGGCAGTATTTTTAATACAAATATAGTTGCCAAAATCAGCTTTAGAGCTATCGTAATTTAAAAATAGATAATCGTAGAAGTTTTCTTTTAATTGTACAATTTCTTGGTTGGGGAAAAGATCATCCACCTCATTGTAAATGATATAAGTACCAAAAGGACTTTTTTCTTTTTCGCGGTAATTTTCGTCCCAATTGGTTTTGTTACAACTTGTAAGTAGAACTAAAGTTGTTATAAAGAGCAATGGTATTTTTACTATTTTCCTTATCAGCATCAAACTAAAGTTTTTAAAAAAGATTGATACTTATTTTGGGCTATTTGAAAGCTATTTTCATCCACAGCAAATTCGCCATACCAAACATAAGAAAACACATAAGAAAGGTAAGAAAACTCGGTTCTGGTTTGAGTGTTTTCTATCTCGAAAAGGTATTCTGAATTGGTTTTGTCTTTATGATAATCGATGAATTGTTTGTTAGACAGTGCTTTTAAAGTGGTTAAATAATAATATCTAATGGCCAAGCGATACTCTTTGCGGTCAATGGCTTGTTGCAATAGGCCTTGTAAGTTCATTTCGTTAATGTCTTCGTCTTCGTAAATCAATTGCGTTGATGTTACCTTGGCCTTATTGGTTTTTTGCCAAAAACGGGCATCGATACCCAAAACGGATTTTAAAATGACAAATATGACAAAACCTCCTAATAGAAAAGGGAAAATAGTCGACATAAAAAAAGCAAACATTCCTAGTAGTGGTGACCCTGAATTCTTTTTAGGTGCTTCTTCTTGTTTTACTGTTTTGTCTTCTGTATATTCAAAATCTTTGCCTTTGTATTTTTCGTTAATATCGGTTGTAAACACTCTTTCTGCAGCTATAACTGTGTTTTTCTGATACACAATCGTATCTTTTTGAAACGCTGTAGAATCTATTATAGCCTCTACAATATCATCAACCTGAATATAAACGGAATCTACAGCCGAATTTACTTGCGCTTGTACAAAAAATGTACACCAAAAAAGGAGGGAAGCCAATAGTGTTTTCATTTACCTTAAACTGTGTTTACGTGCCACTTTATAAGGCAAAATCAAATAATAATAACTAATGCTTACCAAACTAAAACCAATAATTAAAAAGCAAAAAACAACCGGCATTTTGTTGGAATATCGTGTAACATAACCTTCTAAAAATGCAGCAATTATGGTAAACGGAATGGTACTGATAAAGATATAAAAAGCATCTCTAATTCCTTTTTTAAAGGATTCAAAACGTTTTAAAGTGCCTGGAAATAAAATACTTGCGCCAATAATATAACCAGCTGCAGCTTCTATAATTATTCCGAAAATCTCGTAAGTTCCATGAATCCAAATGCCCTTTAAACTATCGAACAAACTATTGTATTGGTAAAAGAACGCCTGAAACACAGCCACCATAATGGCATTTTTAATAATGTAAAAAGCAGTACCAATCCCCAGAAAAATTCCCGATAAAAACATGTACAATCCTACACGTTGGTTGTTGTCGTAAATGCCAATAAAAGTCCCCCAATTGCTGCCGCCTTTGTAAACAGCCATAGCATCGCCACTTTCTATATTTTCTAGGGTCATGTCTATATAATTGTCTCCTAGAATTTGTCTGGCAAAGGTTTCATCATTAAAGGTAGATAATAATCCTACAAAAAAACAGACAAAAAAGACAATGAAAGACAAATAGAAATAACTGCGGTATTTGTAGCAGAGTAGTGGTACTTTGTCTAAAAAGAAGTAGAGAAACGGATTTTTATCCGTTCTTTTGGCATCGTACACATGGTCGAAACTGTTTTTGGCTAACTTGTTTAAATATACAGTAACCTTACTTTTAGGGTAATAGGTTTGCGCATATACCAAATCATTCATAATTTTTATATGCAAGTTGGCAATATCATCAGGATTTTTTTTGTTATTATTTTTAAATCCTTGTTCAAATTCAAGCCATTTTTCTTTATTTTGCTTTATAAAAGCGACCTCTCTCATTAGAGCGAATTTAATCATTGCATGAAAACACTCCAAATAAAAACAGCACAAAATGTAAACATTAAATTTACGGCAGCAAATGTATTTCAGCGTCTTTTGGCTTTTACGGTAGATAATGTAATTAAGTTTGCCTATTTCTATTTTGCTGCTAAATTGTTTGGATTTAACCTGTTAGACGATACTTTAAGCAACGATGGTTGGACCATAAGAGCCATAGAAGTGCTTTTTTTATTGCCCATTACATTTTATACGCTGTATTCTGAAATTCTGATGGATGGGCAAACCTTAGGCAAACGCCTGTTAAAAATTAAAGTGATTAATGTAGATGGTTTTAAACCGTCTATTACCGATTATATTATTAGATGGTTTTTACGCATTATCGATTTTAATTTGTTTATTCTTATTTTTATTTACGCAGCTTCCTTAGGATTTGGCGATCAAGCAGGGTTGTTAATGAGCTTATTTGTTTTTGGGAAACTGGTGGGGTTTCTGTTGATTATTTTAACCCCAAAGAGTCAGCGTTTTGGTGATATTATTGCCAATACCATAGTGATTTATTTAAAGGATGATGTTAAATTTTCTGAAACCATTTTAGAAAATATTAAGGATACTTATGTGCCTACATATGCCAACGTTATTAAATTATCTGACAACGATGCAAGAATTATTAAAGAGACCTTTAAGAATGCCGTTAAAAATAACGATTTTAAGACCTTAATTAAATTGCGTACCAAAATCTTGGAAGTAACCGACATTAAATCTGTACACAAAAGTGATTCTGAATTTATTGATACTATTTTAAAGGATTACAATTACTACACACAAAACATGTAATTTGATATTTTATGTTGAATCTCCGCCAATAGGTTGGTTTTAAAATATTCTATTTTACATAATATAAATTATAACACTATTAGTGTTGTTTGATTCTAGTGATGTTTAATAGCCATTTTATTTAAAATGATTAATATACTATATATAGTTTTTTATATATGATTTCTCCATTACATTCGAGATGACATTATTTGTAAACTATGCTTAATGAAGTGAAATTATGGTGTTTAAAATTTATAATGTATTTAAGTTCTTTGTATGTGTATCGGAAATATCTGTATTCATAAATAAACTGTAAATTATAAACTGCCATTTAAAACGAAATGTCATGCGATTGAGAAATCTAATATTTAGATATACAAAACACTTGTGTTATTATGTTAAATAGAAAAAAGATTTTACTATTCATTTATTAGTATTTTCATTTTTCCTTGATTAAAATACTGAATCATGTTCAGCACAGACTTTAACAAAAAAATCAAGATTTACATATAATTTTGGAAACAATTACGGTTCGTTTCTCTATATTTTAGAATAGATTCTAACTTTATAAATATCTTAATATTTTTTTAGTCAATGATATTTATTACTAACTCACTAAAATATTACATTCCTCTCTCCTATTGTTTTTAAAAGGTCTAATAGTTAATGAGGAGATTCCTGCCTACGCAGGAATGACAGTAATTGAATGTTAATTGTAATTGTTTGTAGAATTGTATTTATGAAGTTATTTACTGTTATAGTAAATTGTTAGTTGACATTCAAAGATTGCTTTACTGCACTATCGTTTCGTTCGCAATGACGACTGGTTTAAAGTGTGGGGAGAGCAGGATTCGAACCTGCGAAGACATAGTCAACGGAGTTACAGTCCGTCCTCGTTGGCCGCTTGAGTA
>NZ_JBSSBG010000019.1:0-70569 GCF_054968445.1 Polaribacter sp. M10 | reverse complement strand
AGTGTTGTTTTTGGTTTTTCATAAGTGACTATTATTAATTGCTTAATTTTTAGTCAACCTATTTCAGGAAAGTACACATCTATATTAACTACATAACCATCTAGTGTAAACGTAATATTAGACTCTGGTAATTTAGCCGTAAAACCTGCACTAAAACTACTAGATGTTTCTTCTTTTAACTGAGGTATCCCTAATAATTTTGCTGCTCTACTATCATTAGCAAAAGTACCAACTTCTTGCGGATCTCCATTTTGATCGAAAATAGTAGAAGTTGCATTATAATTTAATTGATGTAAAGATGGCGCTCTAAAACCTGTATTAAAAGAAGCTCTAATTCTAAAATTATCAGAAACTTTAAAAATTGATGCCAATTTAAAATTAACTGTAGATCCAAAATCTGAATAATTTTCAAAACGAGTAGCAGCTGTTAAAGAAAATTGCTCTGATAAAGTTGCGTCTAAATCTACATAACCTGCTATACTATTTCTACCTCTATTTAACTCGTTACTTGGACTAAAACCAGGAAATACTTGAGATCCACCAGGTCTACTTGCTCCAAAAAAATCTGTTAAAGGCACTTGTGTAGAAGTTGTTATTGCTTCACCATTTGCTGTATATTGTGAGTAAGAAGCTGTTTCGCCAGCAATAATTTCGTAGTTTTCTAATCTATACTCAGCACCAAAAGCAACACCTAAACCTTGGAATGTGTTTTCGAAAAATTTATTTAAATCTAAATTTACAGTATTTTGAGAAAACGCAAATCCACCTGCATCAAAAGTTGTTGGAGAAGAGTTACCCATAGACGCATTATAAGTGTTACCAATAATATAATCGAATGAATTTTTACCAAAAGTATTCGAAAAATCTACATTCCATTCGCCAATTTTACCTTTAATCCCTACAGCTAAAGACTTATCTGTAATTGTTGAGTTAATTTCTGGTAAAAATCCGTTAATATACGCAGGTGTGTATGTTCTACTTTGGTTTGGTAATCTGTAAAAACCAGCAGAATTACCATCTCTAGAACCTAAACCAGCAAAAGAATAAAGTTCTGTTCCATTATTATCTAAAGGTAATTTAAAGTTGGCAAAAAATCTACCTCCACGAACTTTAGACTGCCCTACTCTCATGTTAAAATCTTTGCGCTCTAAACCTCTTGCTGCTAATTCTGCAGTAGTATTATCTGCAGATAAAACGGATTGCAAATCTGCTTTTGTAGAAGCTCCATTTAAATTAATACCAGCAGCATTTGCATACTGAATTACATCGCTTACATCATCATCTAATAATTGAGATAAATCATAACCATCATTACTAGCAAATCTTTCTACAGTATTGTAAAGATTAAAAATATTTCCTTCCCATTCTTTCATTCTACTGTAATCTTCTCTAAAATCAAAATCTCCTGTAAAGTTTATAAAACCTCCATTTTCACCAATAGGCAAACCATAATTTGCACTAATATTAATAGTTTCGCCATCTACACCACCTGTTTGTCCATTTGCATTTTTACTAAAGTTAGCACCAGTGGTTACATTTAAAGAAAGTTCATTTACAGTTTCATTTAAAACAATATTTATAACCCCAGCAATTGCATCAGAACCATATTGTGCAGCAGCACCATCTCTTAAAACTTCAATTCTTTTAATAGATGCAGCAGGTATAGCATTTAAATCTGTACCTACACTACCTCTACCAAACGTTCCATTTACATTTACTAAAGAAGAAGTATGTCTTCTTTTTCCATTGATTAAAACCAATACTTGATCTGGCCCTAAACCTCTTAAAGAAGCAGGGTCTATATGATCTGTACCATCAGAAATTGTTTGTGTGTTTGATGTAAAGGATGGTGCAACAAAATTTAAAATTTGATTTAAATTTACTTGAGGAGAACTCAATGCCAATTCTTTTACATTTACAATATCTATAGGCACAGGTGAGTCTACTGCTGTTCTATTTGGATTTCTAGAACCAATTACAACAACCTCTTCTAAAGCATTATCTTCCTTCATAACAATAGTTATAAATTTTGCTGAAGTTACGTTAACTTCTTTTGTTGCAAATCCCATAGAAGATACTACTAATGTTGCTGGCAAACTTTTAACACTAACAGTAAACGCTCCATTATCGTCTGTTATAGTTCCATTTGTAGTTCCTTTTACCAATACATTTACATAAGGTAAAACACCTCCTGATGCATCAGTTACTTTCCCTTTTATAGTTTGTGCTATTAATCCAATAGGAAGCATAAACATAAAAGTAATCGTCAATAATTTTAAAAGATACTTTTGTTTCATAAATAAGTTATTTGATTGTTAAATAAAATTTGAATACCCTTATTTGTATATTACAAGTAAGAGCTGTTTTATTTAAGAAGACAAAAAAAGAAAAAGTATACTCTAAAAAATTACCTTTTTTTTAAAGAAATTGACAAAACCGTATTAACTATTTAGATTTTACAGGTTTATATTAAACTTTAAATAATAAAAAGCGCCATTTGCTCCCATTTGTGTAGCATCCCATTTACCACCACTATCTGTAAAATTATCTTGTTCTGTTGGATACACATTAAACAAGTTATTTGCACCTGCTTGCAGATTTAAAGCTTTATTTAATTGATATCCTAAATGCAAATCTGTAGTAACTTTAGCTTTATAAGTATCTGTAGCCGCAGCTAATCTTTCTGAAGCTAAATTATTGTAATCTGATAAATCATTAGTTATTTGCCAGTCTATTAACTTAACCTCACTAAATCTAGTTATTTTTAAAGCAGTAGTTATTTTTTTAAGTTGATAATTAGCTCCAAAACTAAATTTATTTTTAGGAGCTGATGCTAATAAAAATTGTTGTTCTCTTTGCCCAAAGAAAATTTCTTCTGCTAACATTTTGTTATTAATTTCTTCTATAACCATGTGATTAATATTACCTGCAAAATCAAAAGAAAGTAATCCTTTTTTTATTTTTTTTTGCCAATTTAACACCAAATCTACTCCTGTAGTTTTAGTGTTTACACCATTTGCAAAAAACTGAACATTATCTATATTCCCTCCTAAAATACTTGCATCAAAATTACCACTTAATATAATTCTATCTTTAATTGCCACATAGTACGCATCTATAGCCATATTAAAATTTGAACTTAATTTTGATGTAAATCCTAAACTAAAATTCTTCGCTTTTTCTTCTTTTAGTTGATCAATATTAAACCTTCTGGCAATTGCACTATTATTTGCAACTAATAAAGACTCTGTTGGTGCATTACCAATAAAATTTGTAAAGGTTAAATTGTAATAAATTTGAGCTAAAGAAGGAGCTCTAAAACCTGTACTAAAAGAAGTTCTTGCGCTAAACTTATTATTTAGTTTTATTCTAGAGGCAAGTTTATAATTTAATGTACTTCCAAAATCGCTATAATACTCATAACGTAAAGCACCAGCAATCATAAATTTTTTAGAAAAATCTATTTCTGTATCTACATATACACCAAAATTTGAACGATCTCTATCTACCTCATTTTCTATAGCATAACCTGGAAAACCTTGAGAACCACCAGGTCTAATTACCCCATTAAGCATTTGGTATTCAGAAAATTGAGTATCAGGAGTTATACTATTTCCGTTAACATCATAAGACTCATAAGAAGCCTCTTCACCTGCAAATATTTTATATTTATCAAGTCTATGCTCTACCCCTAAAGCAATATTAAAACCATATTTATCTTTTAGAAAATATTTAGAAAAATCGATACTTGTTGTGTTTTGCATCAATTGATGACCACCAGCATCAAAATCTGTTGGAGAGTTTTCTACTAGAGTTGCATTTAAAGTATTTTTAATAAAATAATGAAAATTGTTTCTACCAAAAGTATTGTTGGCATCAATATTCCAATCTTTAAAACTTGTTATCAATCCAAAGGAAAAAGAATTATCTACAATTTGTGATGTTATTAACGGATTAAATCCATCAGGATAAATTTCGAGCACATTTCTTTCGCTATTAGCCTTGCGTGTAAATGCAAAGGCTTCAGTATTTTTATAGTTAAAACCGCCATTTGCATAAAACTTAGCATTATTATGAATTGGTATTTCTGAATTAAAAAATAGACTAACATTTTTTATGCCTGCTTGCCCATAATTCTTTCTAATTTCTGTGCCTTTTCTATATGTTTTATCAGAAGAAAGTGCCTCTGCAGTAATATTTACAAAACCTCCCTTATTGATTTTTGTACCATAATTTAAGGCTAATTTATAGAGAAATCCATCTGTTTTATTTGGCAATATACTTTCTGTATCTGCATTGTAAAAACCAATTGTAGAACCAACATTTAATTCGTTATCTGAGTCTTTTAAAACAATATTTAAAACACCTGCAATAGCATCAGAACCATATTGTGCAGATGCTCCATCTCTTAAAAGCTCTATTCTTTTAATAGCAGAAATTGGTATTGCATTTAAATCTGTACCCGAATTTCCTCTACCTCTTGTACCATACAAATTTACTAATGATGCTTGATGCCTTCTTTTACCATTAATTAAAACCAAAGTTTGGTCTGGCCCTAACCCTCTTATGGTTGCAGGATCTATATGATCTGCGCCATCTGCACCAGATTGTTTTGTTGCATTAAACGAAGGAATTACATATTGCAAAAATTGATTTACTTCTATTTGGCTGTTCTTAGAAGCTGTTTTTTTTAAATCTATAAAATCTATAGCAACAGGCGAGTCATTTATTACTCTATTTTTATTTCTAGAACCAACAATTTTAACCTCTTCTAATTCTTGACCTGCTAATAATGTTATTGTATGAAATTTATTTGCAGTAAGTGTTACCTTTTTAGATTCGTGCCCCAAAAAACTAACTTTAATTAAATTATTTTTTGGAATATCGAATTCAAAAATTCCGTCTTTATTCGTAGTAATACCAACTAAAGAATTTTCTTCTTGTAAAGTTGCACCTGTAAGAGGTGTATTATCCGAACTTAAAACAATGCCTTTTACTGTAATCTTGTGATCTTTATAAATGGTGTCTAGAGATACATTTGTTCTAAAAGTAGGCTTGTTTTTTTCTTTACTTTTTACACTTTCTGCATCTTTTTTGTAATAAACTACATAATAATTATTGCCTAAATCATCAATTACAAATGGCGTTATTTTTTCTAATAAAGAAATAGATTCTTCTAAAGAAAGATCTTTAAAACCTTCTTCGTAAATGAATTTATTTAAAAGTAAATTTACGTTATAGGTAAAAAATATTTTATGTTTATTACTAATTTTATTTAGTAATACAGATAAAGGGATTTGCTTTTGTTCTTGATTTTGCCCAGTTATTTTAAAGCAGATAAATAGTATTAATAAAAATGATAAAAGAGTTTTATGAACATTTATTTTTATCATTTAACAAGATAAAGTTACACCTATTTTTTACTGATAATTAAACTATTGTCTTTTTTAATAATAGTTACATCTACCGATTTTTCTATAGCCTCAATACAAATATCTATATTTGTTAATGGCACAGCTCCTGTAATTAAAGTGTTTTTAGCTTTATCATCTTTAAAAACTACAGAATACCCATAAGATTCTTTTAATTTTTCCATCGCTTTTTCCAAAGATAACTTTTCAAAAAGCAAAGTACCATCTTTCCAAGAAGTTTTTAACGAAGAATTTTCTATATCCTTATCTTCTAAAACTCTATTTTCTTTTGCAGAATACGATATGTAATTACCTGGAAGCATTTGTTTGGTTTCACCATTTTTAAGCGACAACCAAATATCACCTTCTTCTAAAAAGACATCTGTTTTTTTCTTTTTGGCATTTACATTAAACGCAGTACCATATACTTGTATAGATAAATCTGGGGTTATAACCCAAAACTTTGCGTTGGTAGCTTTCTTTTTATCAACCTTAAAAAAAGCTTCTCCAGATAACCAAACTTTTCTACTATCGTTTTTATAATAAGATAAACTAGAGTTAGAGTTTAAAGTAACATCACTACCATCTTGTAGCTTTACTTTTAAAATTTCTCCATAATGTGTTTTATGCGTAATTTTTGAGTTTTTATCTAAAAAATAAAACCCAGTTGTAACAATTATTAAGATTGTAGCAGCAATACTAACTTTTTTTAATAATATAACTTTTTGTTTAGGTTTTGCCTCTTTAGCTTTAATTTTAGCTTGTAGCTTTTGCCATTCTAATGCTACTTTTTCTTCAGAAACATTATTGTTTTTAAAAGAAATACCTAATATTAAATCTTTAGCAGACTTTACTAAATCACTTTTATCGGGGTTATTGGCTATCCAAAACTCCCAAAAGTTAATATCTGTCCCATTTTTTTGATATACCCAGTTTTCAAAAGACTCATCTTCTAAAAAATCGTTTATATCATTGTATTTTTTCTTAGCCATCTTAATAATCCATTCTAACCATAATATCCTATTTAATTATAATAAGACCACTTCTGTTTTTTTATACTCTTTAATTTTAATTAAAGGCTAGTTAAATAATTTTGCAATAGAAACATCTTCTTTTAAACTCTTAATGCCCTTATGCAACAAATTTACTACACTTTGGTAATTTATATTCATAATTTCAGATATTTCTCTTGTTTTTAAGCCACTATAATACTTTAAATAAATTGCTTCTTTTTGTCTTTTAGGCAGATTGTTTAATAACTTCTTTAGATTGGCATTATTAAACGCTTCTGTTTCTTGATTTGTTATTATTTCATCTGCAGTAAACTCTAAATCAACAGTGTTTTCATTAGAAATATCAGAATATTTAAATCTTGATTTTTTTTTCATCATTCTTAATAAAAAGCGCTTGTATGATAAAAAAAGGTAAGGTGCAATGGTTTCTAAATCGCTTAAATTCTCTCTATGTTCATAAATATACAAGAAAAAATCTTGTAAAGAATCTTCTGTTAATGCCTCGTTTTTCGAGATTTTTAAGCCATAATTATAAAGTTTTGAATAATAGCTTTCAAAAAGAACTGAAAACGCATTTAAATCTCCTTTTTTTAAGGATTTCCAAATATATTTATCAGTTAATTTTTTCATATAATACGCAATAATATCCTCTAATGTAAAAAAAAATAACGAATTATCTTTAACCTTGTTTTAACAGATTAATTTTGTTAAAATTGTAGCTTTGTTTTTCTAAAAAACTTAATATTAAATTATTATACACACATGGATGTAGATGTTAGAGCTATTAACGAGAAAATAGAGAGAGAAAGTGCTTTTATAGATATTCTTACTCTAGAAATGAATAAGGTTATTGTTGGGCAAAAGCAAATGATAGAAAGTTTGTTAATTGGTTTATTAGGTAATGGTCATATTTTATTAGAAGGTGTGCCTGGTTTAGCAAAAACTTTAGCCATAAATACTTTATCTAAAGCTGTACAAGGTTCTTTTAGTAGAGTTCAATTTACACCAGATTTATTACCTGCAGATGTTGTTGGTACTATGATTTACAACATGCAGAAAAATAGCTTCGAAATTAAAAAAGGGCCAATTTTTGCAAATTTTGTTTTGGCTGATGAGATTAACAGAGCACCAGCAAAAGTACAATCTGCTCTTTTAGAAGCAATGCAAGAACGCCAAACTACAATTGGTGACACTTCTTTTAAATTAGACGAACCATTTTTAGTAATGGCAACGCAAAACCCTGTAGAACAAGAAGGTACTTACCCTTTACCAGAAGCACAAGTAGATCGTTTTATGTTAAAGGTAATTATCGATTATCCTAAATTATTAGACGAGCAAATTATTATGCGTCAAAACTTATCTGGTAGTTTTGCAACTGTAAACCCTGTAATTTCTGTCGAAGAAATTATTAGAGCAAGAGAAGTGGTTAACGAAGTTTATATGGACGAGAAAATCGAAAAATATATCTTAGATATTATTTTTGCAACTCGTTATCCAGAGAAATATAATTTAGCAGATTTAAAAGACTTAATTAGTTTTGGAGCATCACCTAGGGGTAGTATCAACTTAGCAAAAGCTGCAAAATGTTATGCTTTTATTAAAAGAAGAGGTTACGTAATTCCAGAAGATGTTAGAGCTGTTGTTTTTGATGTTTTACGTCACAGAATTGGTATTACTTACGAAGCTGAAGCAGAAAATGTAACCTCTGTAGAAATTATAAACTTAATTATAAACGAAGTAGAAGTACCATAAGCCCCTTTTAATTTCCCCAAAGGGGAAAAAATCTGAATGAAGAAAATAAATTCTTTTGAATAAAATAAAAATAATTTAAAAATCAATTCGCAAAAGTTCTTCCCTTTGGGAAGGATTTAGAATGGACTCATGGATACTAAAGAAATACTTAAAAAAGTTCGTAAAATAGAAATTAAGACAAAACGTTTGTCTAATGATATTTTTGGAGGTGAATACCACTCATCTTTTAAAGGACGGGGTATGACTTTTTCTGAAGTTCGCCAATATCAATTTGGTGATGATATTAGAACCATAGACTGGAATGTTACTGCACGTTACAACGAACCTTATGTTAAGGTATTTGAAGAAGAGCGCGAATTAACAATGATGCTAATGGTAGATGTTTCTGGTTCAGAGCTTTTTGGTACATCAATCCAATTTAAAAAAGACACCATTACAGAAATTGCTGCAACCCTTGCTTTTTCTGCAACTCAAAATAACGATAAAGTTGGTTTGGTGTTATTTTCTGATGATGTAGAACTTTTTATCCCTCCCAAAAAAGGGAAAAGTCATGTTTTACGAATTATTAGAGAGTTAATTGAGTTTAAACCAAAAAGTAAAAAAACAAATATTGATGCTGCTTTAAAGTTTTTATCGAGTGTTTTAAAGAAAAGAGCCATCGTTTTTATGTTGTCTGATTTTATGGATGATGATTACGAAAAAAGCGCAAAGATAGCTGGTAGTAAACACGATTTAACAGGAATTAGAGTCTATGACAAACACGATGAAGAAATTCCGAATTTAGGTGTAGTACCAATGTTAGATGCAGAAACTGGAGATGTACAAATGATAAATACAGCTTCTAAAACCATCAGAACTAATTATAAAGCCAATGCTTTACGATTAACAGATTATTACATAAATACGTTTAGAAGAAGTGGTGCTGGTACTATTAATACTAGAGTAGACGAAAGTTACGTAAAAAAATTATTAGGATATTTTAAACATAAAGGAAGATAATGAGAAAATACATTTTACATATTTTTTTGTTGATTTCAGCAGTCGCCTTTACCCAAGACCCAATTGTAAAAGCACAAATTGAAACTTCTAATATTAGAATTGGCGAACAATTTAACCTAAAAATTACGGTTAAAGACGTAGATAACGTAATTCTACCCAAACTACAACTAAAAGGTTTAGAGGTAATTGATTCTGCAAAAATAGACACCATTAACTACACATTAATTCAAAAATACGTGTTAACAGGTTTCGATAGTGGAGCGTTTTATATACCTCAACAACAAGTTTTTATTAGAAATCAAGCCTATTTAACAGATTCACTTTTAGTAAATGTAGCTACAGTTCCAATAGACACAACTGTTGTAAAAAAATATCCTATAAAATCGATAAAAAAAGAACCTTTGGTTTTCGACGATTATAAATTGTATATCTATTTATTAATTGCAGCTTTATTAATTATAGGTTTTTGGATTTATTGGTTTGTTATCAGAAAAAGAAAAATTGAAGAAGAAGAACCAACTTATGTTGCTATGGCACCTTATGATGAGGCCATGTTTAAACTAAATGAGTTGGATGAAAAATTATTATGGCAAAACAATAAAGTAAAAGAATATTACAGCGAATTAACAGACATTATTCGTGGTTATATAGAACGTGAGTTAAAAGTGCCAGCTTTAGAAAAAACTTCTGATGAAATTATAGAAACCTTAAATGATTTCTACGAGGCAAATACCATAAATACCACTAAAGAAAACATTAAAAAGCTTAAAGAACTATTTAAAGAGGCAGATTTAGTAAAATTCGCAAAATCGAAACCATTGGCTTTAGAGATAGAAGAAGACAGAAAAGATGCAGAAGAAGTTGTGCATAATTTAAAACCAAAACCAATAAGCAAAGATGAGGAATTGGAATAATTTTGAATTTTTAAATCCAGAGTTTCTATGGTTATTAGTGCTAATACCACTTTTGGCTATTTGGTATTTCTTTTCCAGAAAAAAAGATGCAGCAATTTTAACTGTACCAAGTATAAAAGGGTTTAAAGCAAATACATCGCTTTTAGCAAAATTAAAACCCATTTTATATGTGTTAAGATTGTTAGCTTTAGCTGCAATAATAGTGGCTTTAGCCAGACCAAGAAATGTTTCTGTAAGCAAAAAAACAAAAACAAACAAAGGGATAGATATTGTTATGGCTATTGATGTTTCTGCAAGTATGTTAGCTAGAGATTTAAGACCAAATCGATTAGAAGCGCTAAAAAAAGTAGCTGTTACCTTTGTAAATAAAAGACCAAATGACAGAATAGGAATTGTAGTTTATGCTGGCGAAAGCTTTACTCAAACTCCTATTACTAGCGATAAAGGTATTGTAAAAAGAACTATAGATCGTTTACAATGGGGGCAATTAGAAGGAGGAACAGCTATAGGAATGGGCCTTGGATCTGGTGTAAACAGGTTAAAAGATAGCAAAGCAAAAAGTAAAGTTATTATTTTACTAACAGATGGTGTAAATAATGCTGGTAATATAGACCCAAGAACTGCCACTGAATTAGCAAAAGAATTAGGTATTAAAGTTTATACAATAGGAATTGGTACAAATGGAATGGCAGATTTTCCTTGGAGTAAAGACCCAAGAACGGGCCAGTTAAACTTTAGAAAACAACAAGTACAAATTGATGAAGACTTGTTAAAAGAAATTGCATCAGAAACCAATGGAAAGTATTTTAGAGCAACCAATAACGATAAATTAGCCGAAATTTATGATGAAATTGATAAGCTTGAAAAAACAAAAATAGAAGAATTTAAATATTACAATTACCAAGAAATGTATAGAGATTTAGTCTTTTTAGCACTTGGTTTATTAATCTTAGAATTCTTATTAAGAAATACGTTATTTAAAAGTTTTATATAAACTGTTGTATTTATGTTAAATTGTTTAAACGAGTAATTGTAGAAAAGATGTATGTGTTTTCATTTGAAAAATTAAAAGTTTGGCAAGAAGCTACTGACTTGTCTGTTGAGGTTTATAGAATTACTAAAAGTTTTCCAAATGATGAAAAATTTGGAATTACAAGTCAATTAAAAAGAGCGTCAAATTCAATTTCAGCAAATATAGCAGAAGGAACATCAAGAATTACAAATAAGAATAAAGCTCATTTTTCAACAATAGCATTTAGTTCAACAATGGAAGTATTAAATCATATTATTTTATGCAACAAGCTTCAATTTATAAATGATGAAATTTATAATGATTTAAGAAATAAAATTTATAAAATATCAAACATGCTTAATGCATTAAGAAAAGCTCAATTAAATAGTTAAACAATTCAACAATTACACATTAAAACAATGTATCGTTTAGAAGAACCAATTTATTTTTATGCTTTAGCAATCATTCCGATTATGATTGTTGTCTACTTATTGGTTTTATGGTGGAAAAAAAGAACTCAGCGTAAATTTGCTAATGCTGAATTGTTAAAAAAAATAGCACCAAATTCATCAATATTTAAAAATACACTAAAGTTAGTTATGCTACTTTTAGGGGTAACTTTTTTAGTAATTTCTTTAGTAAACCCAAAAATGGGTTCTAAACTAAAAACGGTAAAAAGAGAAGGTGTAGATGTTGTTTTTGCTTTAGATGTTTCTAAAAGTATGTTAGCCGAAGATATTGCACCTAACAGATTAGAAAAAGCAAAACAAATTATTTCTAAAATTATAAATCAATTAGGCTCAGATAGAGTTGGTATTATCATTTATGCAGGTAATTCTTATCCGCTTTTACCAATTACAACAGATCATGCAGCTGCCAATATGTTTTTGCAAAATGCAAATCCAGATATGGTTTCTAGCCAAGGTACAGCAATAAACGAGGCTTTAGAATTGGCAAAAACCTATTATAATAACGATGAGCAAACCAATCGTTTTTTAATTATTATTTCTGATGGAGAAGATCATCAAGAAGAAACAAAACAAGTGGCACAAAATTTGTCTAACGATGGTGTAAAGATTTATACCATTGGTGTGGGTACAGAAAAAGGAGGTCCAATACCAATGCGCGTAAATGGCTCTATGATTGGTTACAAAAAAGACAATAAAGGCGAAACTGTAATTACACAACGTAAACCAGAGGTTTTAGAAGATATTGCAGATGCCGCAAATGGTAGATTTATAGATGGTAATATTACAGAAGAACCAGTAAAAGAGATTACAGAAATTATTGCCAATGCTCAAAAAAATGAATTTGAAACAAAACAGTTTTCCGATTATAAAGATCAATTTCAATGGTTTTTAGCCATTGCAATTTTGTTTATTTTATTAGACATTTTCTTGTTCGATAAGAAAACAAAATGGGTTAGAAAGGTTGATTTATTTCATGACGAAAAAACAAAAAAATAATACAATGAAAATATATTTAAACATACTTGTTATTTGCTTAATGCTGTTTTCATCTAAAGAAATTTCAGCTCAAAAAGATTCTATTGCCTTGCAACGTAAAGCAAGAAAAATGGTAAGACAGGGTAATAAATTGTATCAACAAAAACAATTTACAGATGCTTCTGTGGCTTATCAAAAAGCTTTGGGTAATAATTCCAATTACGATAAAGCAAGTTACAATTTAGGAAATGCTTTATATCAAAATAAAAATTTTAAAGAAGCTGCACCTCAATACGAACTTTCTGCAAAAACAGCTAAAGACAAATACACAAAAGCAGAAGCGTATCATAATTTAGGCAATTCTATGATGGAAACCAAAAATTATCAAGGAGCTGTAGATGCGTACAAAAACTCGTTAAGAAACAACCCAAATGACGATGAAACTCGTTATAATTTGGCAGTTGCTCAAAAATTGTTAGACAAACAAAACCAGGATAACAAAGACGATAATAAAGATAACAAAGACAATAAGGACAATAAGGACAATAAGGATAAAAAAGACAAGGATAATAAGGATAAAGACAAGAAGGATGGTGATGATGATAAGGACAAAAAAGATAAAGACGACAAGGATAAAGATGGTAAAGGCGATAAAGATAAAGACAAAAACAAAGATCCTAATAAAGATGATAAAAAAGATCAGCAACAAAAGCCTAAACCACAACAAGGAAAAATGTCTCCTCAACAAATTAAGCAGTTGCTAGAAAGCTTAAATAACGAGGAAAAAAAGACACAAAAGAAAATGAATGCCAAAAAAGCAAAAGGCAAAAAAATAAAACAAGAAAAAGATTGGTAAAACCATTCTTTTATATCACTAAAAAGGTTGAGAAAAATCATACTTTTGAGAATCTGTTATGAAATTTAAAAATTATTTTAAGAAGCTTCGTTTAAATACAACTAACTTTCCTGTTTGGAAAGTTAGAAAGGGCTTTTTGCTCTTAATCTTTAGCTTGCTAACCCTCTCTTTGTATGCCCAAACCACGGAATTAAAAGTAAGTGTTAGTAAAAACAAGCTTGGTTTAAATCAACGTTTAAGAATCGAATTTTCGATAAACAAACAAGGTGCAGACGATTTTACACCACCAAAGTTTACGAACTTCCAAATTATTCAAGGTCCCAGTCAATCTATAAGTCAATCTTGGATCAATGGAAAAGTAAGTTTCTCTAAATCTTACACTTACATCTTAAAACCAAAAAGAAAAGGAGAACTAATTATTGGCCCTGCAAGTATAAAATACAATGGTGCTACTATCAATTCTAAAATGATGAAAATTATTGTTTTAGATCCTATTGATATTCCAGAAAACCCTAACGATCCAGATTATATAGCACAACAAAACATTCATTTGGTTGCAGAAATATCGAAGTCTAGACCTTATGTTGGCGAAGGTATTTATGTAGAATACAGACTTTATGTTAGCGAAAATGTTAGCGTTTACGATACATCAGTTACAGAAGCACCACAATACAATGGTTTTTGGAATCAGGATATAAAAATTAATGGTTTTCCTGTAAAAATGGGAAAATATAATGGCGAAGATTACAGGTATATTGTGCTGCAAAAAGCACTTTTAATTCCTACAAAAACTGGTAAACTTACTATAGATCCAATGAAAATGGATATTGTAATTGGAGTTCCAACTGGTAGAGCCGACTTTTTTGGAAACGTAATTACAAAAAATATAAGAAAAGAATTTGCTTCTGCTAAAAAAGTAATCAGCCCAAAAAGTTTACCTTTAGAAGGAAAACCAGAAAACTTTACAGGTGCTGTAGGTGAATTCGATTTTGATGTTTCTTTAAGTAAAGAAGTATTAAAAGCCAATGAATCATCGCAAATAAAAGTAGCAGTTTCTGGTAAAGGAAACTTAAAATTATTTGAATTACCAACTGTAGAAACACCTGCAGAATTAGAAAAATATCAACCAGAAAGAAAAGAAAGTGTACGAATTACAAGTAACGGATTGTCTGGTTCTGTAACAGACACTTATACTGTTGTACCACAATACAAAGGTAAATACAAATTGCCAAGCGTTGGTTTTTCATACTTTAATCCAAAAACAAAAAAATACGAATCTATAAACACAGAAGATTTGTATGTTGATGTTACAGAAGGAAAAGAATTGGTAAGTAGCAACACGAATTCTGTAAATAAAAAGGCAGTAGTTTCTACAGGTAAAAACTTTAGATACATACAAACACAGAGTGATTTTGTTACAAAAGAAACCAAAGATTTCTACAAATCTTATTTGTTTTACATCTTACTTTTATTGCCTTTATTATTAATACCAATTGGTATTTTAATTGCAAAAAACAACGAAAGACGAAATAGTGATGTTGTAGGTTTAAAATTAAGAAAAGCAGAAAAATTAGCAAGAAAATATTTGTCTGAAGCTCAAAAACAATTAGGTAAAAAAGAAGCCTTTTACGAAGCTTTAGAACGTGCTTTACACAACTATTTAAAAGCTAAATTAAACATAGAAACTAGTGATATTAGCAAAGAAAACATCACTAAAATTTTAGAAGAAAAAAACATAAACGAAACCACTATTAAGCAATTTATAGACGTTTTAAAAGCATCAGACTTTGCACGTTACACACCTGTAACCAATACAGAAATGGAACAGGAATTTGAAAGAGCAAAACAAGTAATCGTTGAATTAGATAAACAGTTATAAGATGAAAAAAATACTTTTTTTATTGTTGATAATTGCCAATTCTGTGGTTGCTCAAAACACAGAAGAACTTTTTAAAAGTGCAAATGAATTATACAAAAACGATCAATTAGAAAAAGCAATTGAACAGTATAAAAAAATAGAAGAACAAGGGTTTGTATCTTCGGAGTTATTTTACAATTTAGGCAATGCCTATTACAAACTAAACAAAGTTGGCCCTTCTATTTATTATTACGAAAAAGCTTTATTATTAAATCCGTTAAACGAAGATGTTCAAAACAATTTAGTTTTTGCAAAACGATTGGCATTAGATAATATAGAAGAGTTACCTAAAACGGTTTTTCAGAAAATTAATATTAATATTTTACAAAAACTATCGTACAATCAATGGGCTATAGTTGCAGTAGTGTTTTCTTTTTTAGGTAGTATTTTCTTTTTGTTTTTCTATTTGGCAACTACACCTTCAAAAAAACGTTTTTACTTTATAACAAGTACGTTAAGTTTTATCTTTTTAATTTTCACATTCTTTATAACTTACAACCAATATACGTTTGCTCAGAATAATAAAACTGCCATTATTTTTGCCGAAAAAACAGAAGTTAGAAATGCACCTACCTTAAATTCTGAAGAAGTATTTACACTACATGAAGGTACAAAAGTTGTGGTTTTAGATGCTATTGATAATTGGAAAAAAATTAAAATAGCAGATGGTAAACTCGGTTGGATTATTGCAGACGAGGTAAAAGAACTCAACTAATTTTGTTCTTTATTTAACAGTACATTTTATTTTTCTTATTATCTTGCATAAAAATAAAAGGCTATTTCATTGAAATCTTTAATTGTAAGTTTTTTTACAGCCGTTCTTTTAGGCTATTTAATGCTGCCATCTATTATTTCTTTAATAGATGAAGGTAAAGAAGTTGCCATATATATAGATTTAAACGAAGAGGAAGAAAACAAAGAAGAAGCCACTAAAGATTTCGAAATTAAAATAAACACTTCTGAAAACCTTTTAGCGCTTTCAGAAAACATCTATTTAAAAAAAGATAAAACTATCTTTTCTTTTAACATTTATGCTTCTAAGCACTTAGAAGTTAATACACCTCCGCCCAAAGAATTACTCTAATTCTTCGAAACAACACATATAACTATCTTTTTAACAACTCTTTCTAAATAAAAAAATTTAGAAATAAAATATTACACAATGTTTAAATATTTAAAAAATGATTTACCTGCAAGTATTGTAGTGTTTTTTGTAGCACTACCTTTATGTTTAGGTATAGCATTAGCAAGTGGTGCTCCCTTATTTTCTGGTTTAATTGCAGGAATTATAGGTGGTACAGTAGTAGGAGCCTTATCTGGCTCTAAAATTGGAGTAAGTGGTCCTGCAGCAGGTTTAGCTGCAATTGTATTTACTGCAATTCAAACTTTAGGTTATGAAAACTTTTTAGTTGCCGTAGTTTTAGGAGGCGTAATTCAATTGGTTTTTGGTCTTTTAAAGGCAGGAATTATTGGTTATTATTTTCCTTCATCAGTAATTAAAGGAATGCTAACTGGTATTGGAATTATTATCATTCTAAAACAAATTCCACACTTTTTTGGTATGGACAAAGACCCACAAGGTGATTTTGCTTTTTTACAAATAGATGGTGAAAATACATTAACAGAACTTTTAAAAGCAATAAATGCATTAATTAGTGGTAATGTTAGTATAGGAGCAACAGTTATTGCTTTAATTTCTATGTTGATTTTACTTTTATGGTCTAATGTACTTTCTAAAAAAGGGAAAATTTTTCAAATTATACAAGGTCCATTAGTGGCTGTTGCAGTTGGTATTATCTTTTATATTGCTACAAAAGATAGCAATTTAAATATCTCTGTAGATCATTTAGTAGCTGTACCAGTACCAGATGATTTTGATAGCTTTTTAGGCCAATTTAGTTTTCCAGATTTTACAGCAATTACAAACCCTGCAATTTGGGTAACAGGTTTTACAATTGCCTTAGTAGCAAGTTTAGAAACACTGTTATGTGTAGAAGCTACAGATAAATTAGATCCGCATAAAAACGTTACACCAACCAATAAAGAATTATTTGCACAAGGTACAGGTAACATCATTTCTGGTCTTATTGGAGGTTTACCAATAACCCAAGTAATTGTTAGAAGTTCTGCTAATATTCAATCTGGAGGTAGAACCAAATTATCTGCTATTATACACGGTTTTTTATTATTAATTTCTGTAATTTTAATTCCAACTCTTTTAAATAAAATACCTCTTTCTGTGTTAGCAGCAATTCTATTTATTGTGGGTTACAAACTAGCAAAACCAGCTTTATTTAAAAAAATGTACAAATTAGGTTGGAAACAGTTTATTCCGTTTACAATAACCGTTTTAGGAATTGTATTTATAGATTTATTATACGGAATTGGTTTAGGTTTATTAGTAGGTATTATTGTTATTTTGATAAAAAGCTACCAAAACTCTCACTTTTTACATATCGAAGATAAGAGTAATGGCAAACACAAAATTAAAATGACACTTGCAGAAGAAGTTACTTTCTTTAACAAAGGAGCCATTTTAAAAGAATTAGATAGTTTACCTAAAGAAACATATCTAGAAATTAACTTAATAAACACAAGGTACTTAGATAACGATATTATAGAAATTTTAGAAGATTTTCTTTTTAAAGCAAAAGAACGAAATATTGATATTAAATTGGTTTCTAAAAGAGGTGTTGTAGAAAACCCTGAAAGTTTCCTTAAATTTTTTAATGAAAGACCAAAATCTAGCATCAGTTTAAGTTAAATGATGATCAATTATTAATCAAATTAAAAAACATTATTATGCCACATAGAAATTTAGCCATAACAAAAGAAATACAAGATCAACTAACACCAATGAAAGTGTTACAAGATTTTATAGAAGGTAATGCGCGTTTTATTAGAGACGAAGTACATAGCATAGATCATAAAGCATTAATCTCACAAACAGTAGATGGCCAACACCCAAAAGCAATTGTGCTATCATGTATCGATTCTAGAGTACCTGTAGAATTAATTTTCGACCAAACCATTGGAGACGTATTTGTAGCAAGAGTTGCAGGAAACTTCGAAAACACAGATATTTTAGGAAGCATGGAATACTCTTGCAAAGTTGCAGGTAGTAAATTAGTTTTAGTTTTAGGTCATGAAAGTTGTGGAGCTGTAAAAGCAGCTTGCGATCATGTAGAACTAGGAAATATAACTCCTTTATTAGAAAATATTCAGCCTGCTGTAAAACTATCAGAATCTCAAGTTAAAGGAAAACACGATTCTTCTAATCCAGATTTTGTAAACAAAACAATAGAAAACAATGTTAGTTTAACAATAGACAGAATAAGAGAAAAAAGCCCTATTCTTAAAGAAATGGAAGAGAAAGGTGAAATTAAAATTATAGGTGGTATTTATCACATTAGTAGTGGTAAAGTTACTTTATTATAAATTTAATGTAGGGTATAAAAAAGGCTTACAAAACTTGTAAGCCTTTTTTTTGCATTTATTTTATAAACTTTAAAGACGGATTATCATCATCTAAAATTGCAGGAAACAAAGTAGGTACAATAGATTTTACAGGATGATAAAGCACAGAACTATCTAACATTTCTTTATCTACAAAAGGTATTGTTTTATTAAATTTATCGAACAATAAAAAAATTACACTTAATAATAAAGACCATTTTAGTGCTCCAAATATTGCTCCTAAAATTTTATTTAACAAACCTAAAGCAGTAATATCTGCTAATTTAGTTAGCAATTTACCTACAAAAATTATTGCCAAAACTACAAACAGAAAAGTAACTGCAAAGGCTACAATTTTATTAGTTTGATGAGACCATTCTAAAACAGAATCATTCAATTCATATTCTACATAATAAGAAAAGTGTATGGCACAAAACACACCAGCAACAATAGCAACTAAAGATGCAATTGCAGAAAAAAGGCCTGTCATAAAACCTCTTACAGCAGCAAAAATTAATATCACAGCAATTACGATATCTATTACATTCATTGTAAATAATTTGTGTAAATCTACATCTAATTTTTACAAATTAAAAATGCAGATTGTATCTTTACACTTTATATAAATTTATGTCTAAAGAGAATAATTTAAAAGAAAAATGGGCGTTTTTGGTTGCCAAATTAACCGCAGATTTTTCTGAAGGTGATGAGTTAAATGTAGATGGAATTATCTATTTAATTGGCGTACAAGAATTAGGGCAAGGCCACAGAGCATTTAAAAAAGACGAAAAAATGAATCTGATGCACATTGCCATTTGTAAACTCTTAGAACCTTATGGTTATTATGAATTCGATTTTTTTGATGATGATGGTTGGCCACATTATAAATCATTAACAGAATTGCCAAACTTAAAACCTGGCGAACAAACTGTGTTAATGAAAGAAGCAATTGTCTCTTATTTCGAAAACTTAGATTATTTTGATTGATATCTAATTGTCTAAAATTAAAAAACAATCAATTCCCTCATCAAAAAAAAACTGATTACCAAGATCATATTATCATTAAAAGAGATAATCATTTAATTTAACGTTACTATACTGCCATTTTAATAGAGAAACTGTATTTTTGGTACACTTCTTGAAAAAGTGTTTATAGACTAAATTGGATAAAATGATAAAAAAAATTCTACCTCTCTTACTCTTAATTTCTTCGTTTGCCTATGGTCAACATATGGTAAAAGGAACAATGAGTCCGAAAATAAAAACAGATTGGCTTATTTTATACAAATTAGAGGGCACAAAACAAGTTTTTGTAAACAACACTACTATTAAAACAGATTCAGTTATAATTGGCGGAAAAAAAGAAGCTGTTAGTCGTTTCGAAATTCAATTACCTTCTTCTGCAAAACCAGGAGCCTACAGAGCTACATATAGATTAGAAGGTCCTGGGTTTGTCGATTTCTTTTACAACAAAGAAAATGTTTCTTTTATTTTTAATCCTGAGTATCCACAGCAATCTATTAACTTCTCAGAATCTTCAGAAAACATTTTTTATGCCAATTATTTAAATGATATTACTGCAGCACAACAAAAATTAGATTCTACACAAGTTGCGGTTTTACAAGACCCAAGTTTAGATTTAAAAGAAGCTTATAAGCAAGCCTATAAAATTGTAGATTCTATTCAAAATACATATACTGAGTTATCTAAAAATAAATTTGTTGCTCCTTTTATAAAAGCAAGTGCTAGAAGTAATCCTTCAGAAATTTTAACCTCAGTTACTGCTTATTTAGATAATATTAAAGGCACTTATTTTAACAAACTAGATTTTTCTAATAAAGCTTTGGTAAACTCCTCATTTTTAACCAACAGAATATTAGATTATATATTTTACATTAACTATTCAGAAGATTTAGAAAGTCAACAGATTTTATACAAAAACGCTATAGAAACTGTACTTTCTAAAATTAAAAGTGAGTCTTATAAGAGAGATATTATTGAGTTTTTAATAGAACAATTTGAGGCTGCAAAAAATTTAGATATTATCGATTATTTGTTCGAAAGTCATTACAACAACTTAACTCCTACTCTACAAAACGCAAAATTTAAAGAAGAAAAACAAGCTTTATTTGCTGCTGAAATTGGCAGAATTGCTCCCGATTTTTCTTGGACAGAAAATGGCAAAAAATTTAAACTATCTACTTTAAACGATGCTGAAACTTATGTTTTGGTTTTTTGGAGTACAAGTTGCTCTCATTGTTTAAGAGAAATTCCTGAATTGTATACTTATATGAATACCAAACCTAATCTAAAAGTAATTGCTTTTGCCTTAGAAAAAGACGCTTTTGTTTGGGAAAATTATCAAAAAAATAATTTAAGAGGTTGGCATAACGTTTTAGGTTTAAACAAATGGCAAAATGAAACTGCACAAACTTATCAGGTTTTTTCTACGCCTTCTTATTTTGTTTTAAATAAAAACAAAAAAATTATAGCAAAACCTAATGAAATTAACGATGTTAAAGCGTTTTTAAAAGACAAATAATTGTACTTTTTTAACTCACATTTTAACCAAATCAAAAATTTGTGATACTTTAAAAATCATTTATGTTCCTATAGTCTTATCCTTTAAAATATTTTTGAAGAAATAAAACTATAAAAATGAAACGTTTTTTCTTCATCTTATTTTTTCTGGCGGTACAATTTTCTACCTTTTCTCAAGAAACGGTTTTAAAGGAAGGAAACATACCTACAGACAGAACCAAAACCAACATCAATTTAAATTGGAAATTTTACAATGGCGATCCAAAAGGAGAACCGAACAAAAGCAATTACAATGACAAAAATTGGGAAGATGTTGCTTTGCCTCATACCACAAAATTAGTTTCTTATACTTTAGATAGCGTTCAAGAAACTTGGGTTCAAGAAAATTTTTTAAGAAATAATTCATGGTATAGAAAAGAACTTTTTATCGATAAAAATGCTGCCTCTAAAAATGTGTATTTGCAATTCGAAGCTGTGCATAATGCAACAGAACTTTGGGTAAATGGTAAAAAAGTGGGGGCTTTTGAGGTAAATGGTTATGTACCTTTTCATTTTGATATTACAAAATATGTAAAATTTGGCAAAGAAAACATTATCGCTGTAAAAGCAGATAATACGTATAGAGATGATATTGCTCCTGATCCTCACAAAACAGATTATGTAAAATTTGGAGGTATTTATAGAGATGTATATTTAGTTACCACCAACAAATTACACGTAAATTACAATTGGGAAGATTACAATGCTGGTGTACACATTACAACACCAACTGTTAACGACAAAAACGGAACAGTTTCTATTAAAACAACTGTTAAAAACGGTTTTAATTCAGCAGAAAACTGTAGAATAGAAACTTTAATTATTAATAATAATGGTGAAGTTTTAAAGAAATTAATTCAGCAGAAAAACATCTCTGCCAATAGCACAAAAACCTTTTATCAAACAACAACAATAGAAGACGATTACAATCAATGGTCTCCAAATAATCCTTATTTATACAGAGTATATTCTGTAATTTATAAAGATGATGTTGCTGTAGATGTTGTAGAAAACACATTTGGTTTTAGAACTTTTAAATTGGTAAAAGGCAAAGGTTTGGTTTTAAACGGAAAACCAATCTTTTTAATTGGTGCAAACAGACATCAAAGTTATCCAAATATTGGAGATGCTGTGCCAAATTCTTTTCATTACAATGAAGCTTTGCAGTTTAAAAAAGCAGGTTTTAATGCAGTTCGTTTATCTCATTACACACAAGACGATTCTTTTATAAAAGCTTGTGATGAACTCGGAATTATTGTGTACGAAGAAGCTTCTACTTGGGTTGATTGGGGTGATAAAAATTGGTTCGATAAATTAAATTTAGCCAGCAGACATATGATTCGTAATCACAGAAATCATCCTTCTATATTCTTTTGGGGAGCAGGAATTAATCATAGAGGTCCTGTGCCAAGCATGCAAGAAACTGTAAAAGAAGAAGATCCTTTTCGATTAACAGCTTCTGCTTCTAGCCCTTGGAATGGTGTAAAAAATGCAGGTGTATCAGACATTTACGCAACTATGGATTACAGAAGAACTGAATGGCCAGAAAACGATTTTACAATGGTTATGGAACATGGTAGTTCTCCAGATGCTGAAGTAAATCAATTTCATATTTCTAGATATAAAAGCAACGAAAATAACATAGCCGCTTTAACTTGGTTAGGTGCAGATTACAACCATTTACAACCCAATTTAGTAAATTGGCAATGGAAAAGAGATTTAATGACCACTTATGGCGTTTTTACTCCTTATCGTATTCCAAAACCAGTGTATTATTGGTATCAATCAGAATTGGTAAACAAATCTATTGTTCATATTGCTGATGAAACTGCTTCTAACAATGGTGTTGTTCGAGTTTTTAGCAATTGTCAAGAAATTTATTTGTATCATAATAACAAACTGATTGCGAAGCAAAAACCGGATAATAATGATGAAAAGAAATTTTTAAATCATCCTTCTTTTACGTTTAATCATGATTTTACAAACGGAAAATTAACAGCTGTTGGGTATACAAATGGAGAAAAAGTAGCCACACATTCTAGAACAAAACAAGGCAAACCAACTCAATTAAAATTGCATTTTAATATTGATAATCAGCCATTTTATGCTGGTGGTTCTGATTTAAGATTAGTACATGCAAGTATTTTAGATAAAAATGGCGAAGTTGTAACCACATCAAAACACCAAGTTACTTTTTCAGTTTCTGGTAATGGAGCACTTTTAGAAAGAGAAAATGCGTATATAAATCCGGCTTTGTCTTATGATGGAATTGCATCCATTTACTTAAAAGGAACAAAAAATGCAGGTAAAATACAATTAACAGCTTCTGCTCCAGGTTTAAAAAGTGCAACAATCAGCATAAATACTGTGCCTTTTATTACTGATGAAATTGCTAAAAACAGCCAACCAATTTTCGATTATCCAATAGAAAGAATAGATATTGGTAAAGAAAATCAATTGGTACAATTCGATTGGGATTCTTGGGAAGGAAAAACCAACAAAGACTTAACTTATACTTTAAAAAACTATGATGCTTCTATTGCAATTTCATCAAAAGAAACCATAAAATGGGATGGAGCCAATGGAATTTTAGGTGATTTAAGTTTTGTTTCTACGGATGGAATTATCACCGAAAAAGAAGGCATACAACTCACTATTAAAAACCTTAAAAAAGGAAAATATAGCATAGAAACTTATCATCATAACAGAATGGCTAAAGCCAAATTAATCAATGCTTTTCAGATTACAAAAGTAGATGCAAATGGTAAAAAACAACGAACTTACAAACCTAGTGTTGGTTATTACGATCATAAATCTACAGGAGAAAGAAAACCCATTTCTGTAATTACTCATTTTGTTTCTGATGGTAAAAACCCTATAACTATTGAATTTAACAATGGTGGTGAAACTAAAAATATGTGTTTAAACGGACTTATTATCAAACAAATAAAAGATGAAATCTAGAAACTATTTATCAATTGCATTTTTATCAATCCTAACATTTACTTCTTTTGCTCAAGAAATTAAAATTGAATATGTAAAATTGCAGAAAGGAGAAGCGAATCCTGTAAAAAATTTTGCTACTGTAATTAAGGCAGATGCCAAAGTAAAGCAAAACGACTTTATTGTAATTACACCAGAAATTGAATTCCAAACTATAGAAGGTTTTGGTGGTGCTTTTAATGAAAATGGTGGAGAAGCTTTATTTTCTTTACCAAAAAAGGCACAAAAAGAAGTTTTACACAATCTGTTTTCTGAAGAAAAATCGAACTTAACTTTTAACAGAACGCCTATTGGACCAAGTGATTTCTCTATTGATGCTTATGATTATAGCATGACTCCAGATGATTATGAAATGAAACATTTTAGCATAGAAAGAGACAAAAAATACTTGTTGCCTTTTATTAAAGCTGCGTTGAATGTAAATTCTGAAATGTTGTTGCAAGCTTCTCCTTGGAGCCCTCCTGCTTGGATGAAAGTAAACAAAACCGTAGATAATAATAAGGCTTATGAAGGCAAAGAAAGCTTGTTAATTAATTCTCCAGAAATTCATACTGCTTATGCAAAATACTTGATAAACTACATAAAAGCTTATCAAAAAGAAGGAGTAACTGTACATCGTTTTTGCTTACAAAATGAGCCAGATACTTATGCGCCTTTTCCTGGATGTTATATTCCTATGGATCAATATATAGACTTAGGTGTTAATTATGTAATTCCAAAATTTACAGCAGAAAAACTGCCTACAGAAGTTTGGTTGGGTACGTTTAGAACCATAAACAGAGCAGACCATTACAAAACTTTAAGTAACCAAAGTGCAAGAAACAATTTTGCAGGTATTGGTTTTCAATATGCAAAAGAACCTTTTATTAGAGAAACTGCATTATTAGCGCCAGATATGAAAATAATGCACACAGAAGGTATTTGTTACAATGGCGCAAATTCTGAAGCACAAGCTAAGAAAAGATTGGCAGAAATTGCGAGTTACATCAACTCTGGAAGCACCAATTATTGCTATTGGAACATCATATTGAATGAAACTTCTAAAAGTGCCTGGAACTGGAAACAAAACTCGTTAATGGTAATCAACAGAAACACCAAAGAAATAATTTACACACCAGATTATAATGCCATTTATTTAGCGTCTAAAACTGTTAGAAAAGATGATGTTAGAATTGCACACCTGGCAAAAGACAAAATAATTTCTGTAAAAGATGCTGATGGAAATATCAAATTATTAATTCAGAATGAAGAGCTAAAAGAAAAATTTATCAGAATATTTTACAACAACAAAGAAATTAATTTAAAAGTGCCTGCAGATGCTTTATATGCAGTTACTTTAAGTGCAGAATAAAACAAATGAGCATTTAGAAATGCAAGAAAGCGTCTTCTAAATGCTCAATTTTTGTTTCTTTTTTATTGGTGATGATGGCAATAATATCAAAACGAACCTCAACATCTAAATCTCTTTCTACCACGTAATTATCGATTGCAGAAATGAGTAATTTTATTTTTTTAGGATTCACAAACTCCTCAGGATTTCCAAAATAAGCAGAAGTTCTTGTTTTTACTTCGATAGCTGCAAGCGTATCTTTTTTTTGCGCAATAATATCTACTTCCGCTTTTAAATATCGATAGTTTTTTTCTAGGATTTGGTAATCGTTTTTCACTAAAAAATCGATGGCTAATTGCTCTCCTTTTTTACCAAGTTCATTGTGTTCTGCCATAATTTAGTATTCGGTTTTCAGCTACAGTATTTAGTTAGTTTTAAACATAAAATGTTACTAAGTTTCTAAAGTGTTCATTTTTAGTTTATGATTTACTTTTTAAAAGGTTAAAAATATTTTAAGAAAATTAGACCCCACAGGTTTTAAAAACCTGTGGGGTCTGTTTTTTATTTATTTTATAAAAGTAACTGAATAGTGCTTACTGCTTGCTGCCAACTCTACATTTCTTCCAAAAATCAACGCTCTGTTATCAGCTTCATGGCCAGCAGGAAAATTAAAAAACACAGGAATATCTTCTGGAATGGCCTCTAAAATCAATTGCTCTATAGAACTTCCCCATTTTGTAGAATTCTTTTTAATCAGGCTCATATTGCCCACAATAACTGCGTTTACTTTGGTAAAATAACCTGCACGTTTTAAACTTTGCAACATTCTGTCTATTGAATATTTATACTCGCCAATTTCTTCGATAAACAAAATTTTATTTTCAGTATTTAACTGACTTTCAGAACCCAACATCGATGTTAAAATAGCTAAATTACCTCCAATCAATTGACCTTTAATTGTTGATCTATGATGTGTTCTATTGTATTTTGATGATGGAATAACATAAGCAATTTCATCACCAAAAAGTACTTTTTTAAAAGACGAAATGGTTTTTATAATTTCTTCAGGTGTTGACTCTAAACTTGTTGCCATCATTGCATGTAAAGTGGCTACACCCAAATTATGAATGTGATTGTGAAATGCTGTAATATCAGAATAACCAATAATCCATTTTGGATGTTGCTTAAAAGTGGCAAAATCTAATTTATCTAAAATACGTACAGAACCATAACCACCTCTTGCAGCCCAAATTGCTTTCATATTTTTATTGTCTAAAGCCTCTTGAAAATCTTGACAACGTTCATCATCTGTAGCAGAAAAATGATGATTTTGGTTAAACATATTTTTACCCAAAACTACTTTTAAGCCCCAACTTTCTGCTAATTTTTTGGCTTGTAAAACCACAGCTTTTCGATTGGGTTTTAAAATACCAGCTGGCGCTAGAATTACAATTGAATCTCCCTTTTTTAAATAAGGAGGAGTTACTAATTTTTCTTGAGCAATTGTTGATGAGAAAACCATCAACAATACTAAAAACACGATACTATTCTTCATTATTATAAATTTTATGCCAACCTAAACCAAAACTTAAACCCAAGCCAACATATGATTTTTTTGCAATATTTGCATATAATTTTAATCCAAAAGACCTACCAAAACCAGTAGGTTTGCCAACAGGAATTACCCCATAAAAAATTCCAAATCTCTCTTTCTTATTTTTAAACCAATTCAAACCTATTTCTAAAGGAAAACCTACATATGATTCTTTTAGTATAAGAGTTTCATCAAAAATAAAGGTTCTATCTTTTTCTTGATATACGTTGTAAGAAATTCCGCCAGAAAAATGATACGAAAAACCGTCTTCTATAAATCTTTTACCATACAAAAAAGCATACTCTTCTAAAGTTTTGCTTATACCAGAAATAGGCACAATAATTCTATAATCTACCTCTCTTTCATCTAATGTTGCTAAAGCTCTAAAAGAGTATAAATTATTTTTATTTTGATATTGTAAAGCACCACCAACTCCAAGACCTTTAATATACCCATTTGTGTATCCTAAAAAAAAATCAACAAAAAAAATAGGGTTCTGTTTTATTTTTAAAGTGTCTTGTTTTTCTTGAGCCATTATTGATGTAAACATCAACAATAGAAACATAAAAAGAAGAGATTTCACTTTCAAAACAGGCTATTTTTTTATTTAAGTAAATGTATTAATTTCAATCCGATTAAAATTGCTTTTTTGTACTTTTGCACTTCAAAAATCAGTACATAAAATTAAGAAATACAGGATGAGTACTCCAAAAAGATATACAATTACAGCAGCTTTACCTTACACAAATGGGCCAATTCATATAGGTCATTTAGCAGGTGTGTATGTGCCTGCAGATATTTATGCGCGTTATTTGCGTTTAACTGGTAAAGATGTTGCTTACATCTGTGGTTCTGATGAACATGGAGTGGCTATACCTATGCGTGCTAAAAAAGAAGGGGTTTCTCCTCAAGATATTATTGATAAATATCACACTATTATTAAAAAATCGTTTGCAGATTTTGGTATTTCTTTTGATAATTATTCTAGAACATCATCTAAAATTCATCATGAAACTGCTTCAGATTTTTTTACAAAAATGTATAATGATGGCGAGTTTGTAGAAGAAGTTACTGCACAATTGTATGATGAAGAGGCAAACCAATTTTTAGCAGACAGATTTGTTGTAGGTACTTGCCCAAAATGTGGATTTGAAGAAAGTTATGGAGACCAATGTGAAAACTGTGGAACAAGTCATAACGCAACAGATTTAATTAACCCTAAATCTGCAATTACTGGTAATGTACCCACTGTAAAAGAAACCAAACACTGGTTTTTACCTTTGGATAAACATGAAGCATTTTTACGCGAATGGATTTTAGAAGGACATAAAAAAGACTGGAAATCGAATGTTTACGGACAAGTAAAAAGTTGGGTAGAAGATGGTTTAAGACCAAGAGCCGTAACTCGTGATTTAGATTGGGGAATTCCTGTACCAGTAGAAGGTGCAGAAGGAAAAGTATTATATGTTTGGTTTGATGCACCCATTGGATATATTTCATCTACTAAAGAATGGGCTGCAAGAGAAGGCAAAAACTGGGAAGATTATTGGAAAAAAGACGACACCAAATTGGTTCATTTTATTGGGAAAGACAATATTGTTTTTCACTGTATTATTTTTCCAAGTATGTTAAAAGCCCATGGTGATTATATTTTACCTGATAATGTACCTGCTAACGAATTTTTAAATTTAGAAGGCAACAAATTATCAACCTCTAAAAATTGGGCAGTTTGGTTGCATGAGTATTTAGAAGAATTCCCAAATCAGCAAGATGTTTTACGTTATACCTTAACAGCAAACGCACCAGAAAGTAAAGACAACGATTTTACTTGGAAAGATTTTCAAGCCAAAAACAACAACGAATTAGTGGCTATTTTTGGTAATTTTATCAATAGAGTTGTGGTGTTAACCAACAAATATTATGCTGGTGTTGTACCAACTCCTAACAATTTTACAGAGGTTGATGAAGATGTTTTAGCTGCTGTTAAAGAGTTTCCGAATATCATTGGTAAATCTATAGAACGCTACAGATTTAGAGAAGCGTCTCAAGAATTGATGAATTTAGCTAGATTAGGAAACAAGTATTTGGCAGATGAAGAACCTTGGAAAGTGATAAAAGTTGACGAAGAACGTGTTAAAACTATTATGTATGTTGCTTTGCAAATTGCAACTGCATTGGCTGTAGTTTCTGAGCCATTTTTACCTTTTACATCAACTAAATTAAAAGGAATTTTAAACCTAGATGTCATTTCGAGCGAAGTCGAGAAATCTCTAACTTGGGAGGATATTACAGAAAAAGATATTTTACTTACTGCAAACCACCAAATAAACAAAGCAGAATTATTATTTTCTAAAATTGAAGACAAAACTATTGATGCTCAATTGGCAAAATTAGAAGCTACAAAAATTGCAAATGAGCAAGAAAATAAAGTAGTAGAGCCTCAAAAAGAAACCATTGAATTTGATGATTTTACCAAATTAGACATCAGAATTGGTACTATTTTAGAAGCAGAAAAAGTTGCCA
This sequence comes from Polaribacter sp. M10, assembly GCF_054968445.1. Taxonomy (NCBI): domain Bacteria; kingdom Pseudomonadati; phylum Bacteroidota; class Flavobacteriia; order Flavobacteriales; family Flavobacteriaceae; genus Polaribacter; species Polaribacter sp. M10. The sequence continues at coordinate 40,763 of NZ_JBSSBG010000019.1, read as the reverse complement.
AAACTAAAAAGCTTTTAAAACTTAAGGTTGATGTTGGTATTGATACAAGAACCATTGTTTCTGGTATTGCAGAAAGTTTTGCTCCAGAAGATATTATTGGGCAACAAGTTTCTGTATTGGTAAATTTAGCACCAAGAAAAATTAGAGGTGTAGAAAGCCAAGGCATGATTTTAATGACGGATACTCCTGATGGTAAATTGGCATTTGTGGAGCCTGAAAAAGCTGTTAAAAACGGGCAAGCAGTTAGTTAGAAAATAAATTTTTATACATTTTTGATGATGAATTTCTTGTATTAATTTTAGCCAGAAAATCATTGTGAAAATTGATTTTATATTTGTAATTAAAATTCTCTATGCTAAAAATAGCATATCATCCTATTTACAATCATCTTTTAAAAGAAGGGCATCGTTTTCCTATGGAAAAATACGATTTGCTACCCCAACAATTATTGTACGAAGGAACTTGCAAACCCGAAAACTTTTTTGAACCTGAAATACCCAATAACAAACATTTTTTTACAGTACACGAACCTGAATATTTTTTTGATTTATTAAACATCACTTTAAATAAAAAAGTGGCTAGAAAAATTGGTTTTCCTTTATCTGAAGTACTCATAGAACGCGAAATGATTATTGCTGATGGTACTATGAAAGCTTCAGAATTTGCGTTACAACATGGAGTTGCTATGAATATTGCTGGCGGTACACATCATGCATTTTCTAACAGAGGCGAAGCGTTTTGCTTATTAAATGACCAAGCTATTGCTGCAAAATATTTGCAAAATAAAGGTTTAGTTGATAAAATTTTAATTGTTGATTTAGACGTTCATCAAGGAAATGGAACTGCAGAAATCTTTAGAAATGATACTTCTGTTTTTACATTTTCTATGCACGGAAAAGGAAATTATCCTTTTGAAAAAGAAAAATCTGATTTAGACATTGCTTTAGAAAATGATACAAAAGATGATGTTTATTTATCCATTTTAAAAGACACGTTACCAAAACTCATCGTACAAGAAAATCCAGATTTTATCTATTATTTATGTGGTGTAGATGTTATTGAAACTGATAAATTAGGCAAATTAAGTTTGACTTTACAAGGCTGCAAAGAAAGAGATCGTTTTGTGTTACAAACTTGTTTTGATGCTCAAATTCCTGTGATGTGCTCTATGGGAGGTGGATACTCTAAAGACATTAATACTATTGTAGAAGCGCATGCCAACACCTACAGATTGGCTCAAGAAATTTTCTTTTAACAGTTAGTTTACTCAATTTAAATAAATTACAATACAATTCAACGAATTTATCAAAAATAAACTATGCATGCATAGTACTTTTGCAGGGCACTAAAAAAGAAATTATAGTTCTACCAGATATTTAAATGATTTCCCCCAAGCTATTCTGCTGTTGAGTTGCTGAAACCTTTTAGGTTTTAGCAATTCTTTTTTAACCTACTTTTTCATTATTAAAAAGAACTACAAATTCAAATTTTAGAAAAAATTTACTCATTTGTATTTCTTTTTTGTAACTCTAACAAAGTTATCAAGAGTTCATCAAATAGTTTTGTTTTAGAAACTTGCTCCAAAACAAGTATTTCAGTAATATATTCTATTTCATAAAGTTACACCAAATACATTGATATACTTAAAGAATTAGAAGCCAACATTTACAGATTGGATGGAGAAAACTATTTTTAACGAATAATTTGTTCAACATAAAGACATTAAACCTCTACTTATCGAAAATTAATAAATTAAAGCTTATTTAGGTAGTACATTTGTAGCCCCTAACAAGAAGTTAGGAGATAGTCCTCCCCAAAGCTCATGCTGTGAAAATGTCAAAATGTGATTATTTTGGCATTTTTTATTGCTCTAAATTTAAATCATCACCCTAAAACAGTACTCTTTTTTAGCTCTTTAATAAAAGGTTGGCTATACAATCTTTTACCTAAAGCATTTTGAATAGCATTAGCAACTGCACCACCTGCAGGTGGTAAACCTGGTTCTCCTAAACCTGTTGGCGATAAATTATTTTGCACAAAATGAACCTCTACTTTTGGTGTTTCTTGCATTCTAATTAAACGATATTTATCGAAGTTTTTATATTCTGGTTTGCCATCTTTAAAAGAAAAATCTGAATACATGGCATGGCCAATACCATCTAAAATACCACCTTCTACTTGATTTTTAGCTCCTGTTGGGTTTACAACTATACCACAATCTACTGCAGCAGTAACTTTTTTAACAACAGGTAAACCTTCTTGTAAAACAATTTCTGCAATTTCTGCAACATGAGTATTATGGCTATAATAAGCTGCAAAACCTTGGTAAACTCCTTCTTCTGTTTTGCCCCAATTTCCTTTTTCTTTCACTAAATTAATAGTGTCTTCCATTCTTTGGCCAGAATATTCTATTTTTTTATCCGAAGTATTTTTTACATTTTGTAAAAGTTCTAATACTAATTCTGGATGATCTTTACCCATTTCTTGAGCTAACTCTCCAAAAAAACTTTGCTCGGCAAAACCTAAAAAATTGGTATAAGGTGCTCTCCAAGCGCCTGTAGTAATATTGCTTTTATAATTTGCGGTATCTACTTTGTAATTTGGGATACAACCTGCAGGAAAAAAGTTAGGTATTAAGCCATACATATTGCCATTAACTGCAGCTTCTTTTAAGTGATAAGCTGTTACTTTACCATCTTTTATACCTGCTTTAATTCTATATTTTATGGCTGGTCTGTAAGTACCTGCAGTCATATCATCTTCTCTAGAAAAAACAACTTTGACTGGTGTTTTTGCCAAGCTCGATATTTCTGCAGCCTCTAGCGCAAAATCGCCATACAAACGTCTACCAAAACCACCACCCATTCTTGTCATTTCGCAATGGATTTCTTCTTCTTTTCTTTCTAATAATTTTGCCACTCTATTTACGGTCCATTGAGGTGTTTGAATTGGCCCTACCAAATGCACTTTTTCTGCAGTTACATCTGCATAAAAATTCATAGGTTCTAAACAGTTGTGTGGTAAAAATGGAGAATGATAGGTTTTTTCGATTACTTTATCTGCGTTTGCAAAAGCTTTTTTAACATCACCATCTTCACGTCTTGTATCAAATTTATTCCCATCTAAAATATCGGTTAACATTTTATCATGGTGTGCTGAACTTTCTGGTTTATGACTAGACCAAGTTGCAGACAAGGCTTTTTTACCTTTCATTGCAGCCCAAGTAGAATTGGCTAAAACAGCTATTTTGTCTCCAAATCTAATTACATCTGTAACACCATTTACAGCTTTTGCTTTGCTATCATCAAAACTTTCTAATTTTTGACCAAATGCTGGTGGTCTTAACACAGAAGCAATCTTCATATTTTCTGCTTTAAAATCTAAGCCAAATAGTGGTTTCCCTGTGATAATTTTATCAATATCTACATTTATAGCATCTTTACCAATTATGGTATAATCTTTTGTTTCTTTAAGTTTTACATTTTCTGGCACTTCTAATAAAGCTGCTTCTTTTACAACATCTCCATAAGTTAATTGTGCCCCATTTGCATTGGTAATTACTCCTTTTGATGCTTTTAATGATGTTGCATCTACATTCCATTTTACAGCAGCAGCATTAATTAACATTTGTTTTGCTGTAGCTCCTGTTTGTCTTAAAGCATCCCAACCTTGACGAATGGATTGGCTACCTCCTGCAACTTGTCTGGTAAAATTTTTAGTATCTAAAGCGCCTTGTGCTACATTTACTTTGCTCCATTCTACATCTAATTCTTCTGCAATAATCATTGGCATTGCCGTTTTTACACCTTGTCCAATTTCTGGATTTGGAGAAAAAATGGTTACATAACCTTCATCAGAAATTTTAATAAACGCATTAAAATCGTTAAAATTTAAGCTTGCAATATCTACAGGCATTTTGGCTTCTGGCTTACAAGCTGTTAAAAAATTAAAGCCAATTAATAAACCACCACTAGCTAAAGCTGATGTTTTTAAAAAATTTCTTCTACTAAAATTTGTATTGGATTGAGATTTCATTTTTTTCAGATTTAGTGAGTTATGATAATTTATCTGCAGCTAACTTTACAGCTTTTTCAATTCTATTGTAAGATGCGCATCTGCAAATATTACCATGCATTGCTTCTCTAATTTCTGATGTAGACGGATTTTTATTTTCGTTTAAAAAAGCACTTGCTGTCATAATTTGTCCTGCTTGGCAGTAACCACATTGAGGTACATCAATCGTTTTCCAAGCTTCTTGTACTGGGTGTTTGCCATCATCAGATAAACCTTCTATAGTTGTAATTTTTACATCCTCTAAAATAGAAACCTGCATTTGGCAACTTCTTGTGGCAACACCATCTATATGCACTGTACAAGCACCACATTGTGCAATTCCGCATCCAAATTTTGTACCTACCAAATTTAGTTCGTCTCTTAAAACCCAAAGCAAAGGTGTGTCTTCATCTGCTGTTACAGAACGTTGTTTTCCGTTAATGAATAGTGTATAATTTGGCATGGATGTAAATTTTAGAATTGATGTTGTAATTTACAAAAAAATGTTTTCTGTATTGGCTATCGACATTAAATGAACATTAATTGTGATGTTTTTAACAAAAATTTTATAAATAATTGACTTCATAAAATTGATCAACTAAATGTTAACTATGACTTTTATCAGATTTAATATGGAATAATTGAGTTAATTTTAGACTATTAAAATGATGGCTTATTGTGAATAACTAAGCCAACTAAAGTATATAATTATGAAACCAGCAAAAAATACAATCATCTCTTTTTATGAAAACTTAGGGAAGTTATTTTATGCTATTGCAGCAGCTGATAATGTAGTAGAAGAGAGTGAGTTTAAAACGTTAAAAAAAATTGTAAAAAGTAAATGGACAAAGGTAAATACTGTAAATGATGATTATCATTCTGATGCAGCTTATCAAATAGAAACCGTATTCGATTGGTTAAATAACGAAGGTTTTTCTGATGCCAATACTTGTTATGAAGAATTTATGGAATTTAAAAAAGAACATCCTTCTTTATTTACAGATGGCATTAAAAGTTTAATTTTAAAGACCGCTATAAAAATTGCAAATTCTGTAACTTATTTTGATGAATCTGAAATATTAATGGTAGAAAAACTAGAATTAGAGTTAGAAAAAGCAAGCTAAAAAAAAGCCTTGATAATTATCTTATCAAGGCTTTTAACAAACTTTTTAATTACTACTTAGCAAGAGTAATTCATTTACCAAAATTTCAGTAATATATCTTTTTTCACCTTGTTTGGTTTCGTAAGATTTGTTGGTTAATTTACCTGCTACTGCAATTTCTTTGCCTTTGTTTACATAGTTTTCTACAACATTTACCAAACCCCCTTTTACAACTAAATTGTGCCAATAGACGCGTTCTACTTTATTACCAGATTTGTCTTTATAACTATCATCTGTAGCTAAAGAAAACTTTGCTAATTTATTTCCGTCTTGGAAAGTTACTATTTCTGGATCTTGACCCAATCTACCAATTAATTGTACTTTGTTTCTTAACGTATTCATAAGATAAGTTTTTAAATTATATCGAATTTCATTAGTTCCATTCAACACTGCAAAGATGCAATGCAACACAAATTTTATTCGGTTACAAAGCAATTACTTTCGGTTGTAAACGTTTGTAGTCGTTTGTAAATAATTATTTAAAAAATGTAGTTCTATACTGTGCAGGTGTTTTAGCAGTATATAACTTAAATTGTCTGTGAAAAAAAGACAAGTTAAGATAACCTGTTTCAAAAGCAATTTGCTCTACAGAAATTTCAGATTCTTTTAATAATTCGCAAGCTTTACTAATTCTATACTCGTTTAAATAAGCAGTAAAAGTTTTATTAAACGTTTTTTTAAAAAATTTAGAAAACGAAACAGGCGTCATAAAAACTAAATCACCCAATTGCGTAGCATCAATTTTAGATTGATAATTGCATTCTACAAAATTAATTATTTTTTTAATTCTATCAGAAACTACAGCATTTACATCAAAACGTGCACCTAAACTTAACACCTTATACTCTTTTAAAGAAAGTTTGTGTAAGATTCTAATAAATTCTATTAACCTTAAAGTATCTGATAATTCTTTCATCAAAAGCATTTCTTCACCAATTTTAAGCGATACTTCTTTGTTAAAAATTAAACCAAAATTACTGTTTAAAAGCATTTTGTTAATGAGTGTAAACTCCTCTTTTTCTAACCAACCATCGCCTAATAAATCTTCTTTAAATTGAATTACGGTTGACTTTGCTAATTGTTTTGTAGTTCGATTGGTTTTCCAACAATGTGGCAAATTAGGACCTAATAAAACCAATTCTTCTGGATGATATGTTTGTATAGAATTCCCAACACTTCTAATTCCTGTACTTTCTGTAATCAGGGTTAATTCCCATTCTGGATGATAATGCCAAGGAGTTTCAAACTCTTTTTTTTCGAATACTCTATAATGAAACGTTTTATGAATGGCATCAGAAATGGGCTCAAAAACAGCTTTCATTATGTATATATTTTCGATTAAGTATCATTTAATATCAAATATATGGAAAAATAGTACACCTTTTGAATGATTCTGTATTTAATATCGCCTTAAAATCAATTGTACTTTTAAGCTATAATTTTAAAGGTGATAAAATGGAATTTGATGTTCTAGTTTCAGGAATGATGGTGGTAGACATTCTTGCTGATGTTCCTAAAAAAGTAAGTAAAGGAGCAAAACAAGAAGTGTCTAAAATAACAATTCAAGGTGGTGCACCAGCAGGAAATGGTGCTTGTTTTATTGCAAAATCTGGTTATATAACAAAGTTTACAGGTTATAAAAGTGATAGTACTTTAAGTATAATTGCCAACGAAGAATTTAATAAATGTAATGTTGATATTTCTCTTTTAAAAGATAAAAAAGGATTTCAACCAGCCATTGCTATTGTAGAAATTAACCCCGAAAATGGAGATAGAACTGTGCTTTATTCTACAAATAATTACAGTCCGTTACAAAAAAAAGACATCAGAAAAGAATGGGTAGAAAACAGCAAATTAATTTTTGTTGATGGTTATGATGTTGAAGGAAATTTAGAGTTATTAAAGCTTGCAAAAAGACTAAACAAACCTTCAGTTTTAGACATTGAAACTGGAGATGTAAACATCCTTAGAGAAATGATTTCTTTTGGAACCCATATTATTTTACCCTTAGAAGGCGCTCAATTAATTAGTGGTTTAGAAAAACCAGAAGATTGCCTACATCATTTAAAATCTATTACTGATGGTCAATTAATAATTACAGATGGCGCAAATGGTAGTTGGGCTTTAAAAGAAAGCAGTGTTATTCATCAACCTTCATTTCCTGTAAAAGTGGTGGACACAACTGGATGTGGAGATGCTTTTCACGCAGCTTATGCAGTAGCACTTTTAGACAAAAAACCGTTAGAAGAAAGAATTGAATATGCTTCTGCATATGCCTCAATAATAGCAACCCATTTTGGGGGTAGGTCTTATTTTCCTACCAAAGATGAAGTAAATAATATTATAAAAAAACAAAAAGAAATATGGCTACTGGTACATTAATAGAAGAAAAAAATGATTTGATAAATCCTAACATCGATATTTTATTTCGTAAAGGAATTGTCGCTGATGAAATGGAGCAACTTATTTGTAAAGCATCAGCAAAAAAAGAGGTGAAAATAGGGCTAATTGGTATTGGTTTTGAATTGCATTTCGATTGGAAAAAAGCAAAAAAATCTTATACTGAAGCTGTTGAACAAACTAAAAGTGTTTTTGGCGCTAATCATAAAATGTTAGCCCTAAAAGAACCTGTGCAAACTAAAAAAGAACTACTAAAAGTACTGAATAATTTTGATGCTGAAGGAATGAGCGGATTAATCATTTATCAAGCGTCTTACATTGCAGGAGATTTAGCCTTGGCATTGGGTAATTGGTTAAGAGAAAAGAAAATTCCATTATTAAGTTGGTCTCATGACGAAGTTACTGGTGGTAGTTTAACTGCAAATAGATTGTGTGGTCAGAACTTTTTACTCAATATTTTAAATTCTTTAGAGGTTAAATATTCTTGGGTTTTTGACCGACCAAAATCAAAAAAATTAGATATAATTTTAGATCGATTTACAAGAGTAGTAAGTGCAAAAAAAAGAATGCAACATGCTAATATTCTTATGATTGGAGGAATGAGAGTTCCTGGTTTTTATGATTGTGAATTAAATGAAATGTCTATTGCAAAACATTTTGGTTTAGGAGTAGACAGAGTAGATATAGAAACAATTTGGAAACATGGTGAGCAATTTAAAAAAGAGGATGTAAATGCAATTGTTCACAAATTAACCAATGCAAATCAATGCAAATTTACAGGAGTAAATAAACGTGAATTATTTTTATCTGTTCGTTTTAGTTTAGCAATAGCTGATTATACTAGAAAAGGCGAATATATTGGTGTCGCTTTAAAAAATTGGCCAGAATTATTCGATAATTATCAAATTGCTGGTGATGGAGCTGGTGCTCTTGTTCAAGATTTAGGAATACCTGTTGCAGATGAATCTGATATGGGTGCTTTAATTACAATGGTAACTATGAATGAACTTAGTAATGGCAACTCTTTACCAACTTTAACAGATTTATCAATTCTTAACACTAAAGAAAATAAATTAGGAATGTGGCATTGTGGTGGTTCACCGACCAAATTACTTAGAAAAAACACCAGTTTCGAAATCAGAAATCATAGCATTTTAGACAATTATGATAAAGAACAATCTTATGGAATGTTATTAGAATTCTTATTAGAAAAAGGAGCCATAACCATTGCTAAATATCAACATCCTCATGCTTCAAGTATGCTATCTTTTGAAGGCGAAATTATAGATTCACCAATGAGATTTAGAGGTGCTTATGGAGAGGTTTCTCCTAAAAATGTAAAAGCATCTGCCATTGTTGGCACAATTTTAAGCAAAGGATTAGATCATCATTGGATAATTGGTAGAGGCCATATTCAAGAAGATTTAAAAGAATTTAACCATTGGGCAAGCATAAAAAATATTGATTTTGTTCAATCAGGCATATCAGGAAGAAGTATTCAAAAAGAATTAAACTATTAAAAATATCAAAATGAAAAAACCAAATTTAATACAATTAGTAAAAGAGTATAGAACAGCACAAAAATGTTTAATAGGTTTTAATGTAAATGATATTTACGATATGAAAGCTGTTGCTTTGGCTGCAGAAGAAGCCAATTGCCCAGTAATGGTAATGACATATCCACCTGTTGTAGATTTAAACTCTAGCTATTTATGTAAAAAAATGGTACAAGGAATACAGCCATACACCAAACAACCAATGTATTTGCATTTAGACCATAGTGTTTCTGTAGATATGTGTAAAAAAGCAATAGATGATGGTTACGATTCTGTTATGATTGATGGTTCGCAAAAAAGCCTAAAAGAGAACATTGCAATGACCAAAGAAGTGGTAAGATATGCAGAGTCTGCAGGTGTTTTAGTAGAAACCGAAATTGGTAAAATAATGGGTAGAGATGTAGTTGTAAAATGCGACGATGATTTCTTAGCAAGTGTTGCAGAAGTTAAAGCAATTGTAGAAGAAGCAAATCCGCATATTATGGCAGTTGGTATTGGAACTGCTCATGGTTTTACTCCCACAACTCCTAAAATTCATTTTGATAGATTACAAGAAATTGCAGAAGCAATTCCTAACCCTTTAGTTTTACATGGGGGTACAGGAATACCAGATAAAGACATTCAAAAAGCAATAACAATGGGTGTTGCAAAATTAAATGTTGGTACCATTGTACATACTACTTATATGAAAGAGTTATACAAAGAAATGGATAAAGACATTAATTCTGCTTATCCTCCTTATTTATTAAAAGATGTTATTCCAAGAATTAAAGAAGTAGTTTTAAATAGACTAGAAGCTGTTAATTATAAAGAGGTTGCTTTAGTATAATTTACAATTAAATGAATAAAAAAAGAAGATTAAGTATTATTAATCTTCTTTTTTTTATTTTTTTAGGTTAAATGATATTTACCTAATTCTTTAAAATTTTCTGACGTGTTATAGAGCCATCATTTGCAGATATTTTTAAAAAATAAATACCACTATCAAATTTATTTACATTAAAATGAATGGATGCATCATCATAATTTTTAGAAACTAATAGTTTACCATTTACATCAAAACAATCTACTTTTGCAATTAATTTACTTGCGTTTATTTTAATGAATTCTTCTGTTGGGTTTGGAAAAACATCAATTTTAAAATTACTTTCTACCTCTTTTACAGACAAACTACTACTTGGTTTATACGTTCTAATCCAATCTATTTTAAAAGTGTGATTCTCTGTATTTGCCAATTCTGCATCTGTAGGTACAACAGATTTTCCGTTTGCTGTTCGCCAACCTTGCTCTTCTACTGTAAACAAAATGTCCATTGGTTTTGATAAACCTGTTCTGGTATCATTACTTGTATCACCCTGATTTACTGAATTGGTGTAAAATAATGGATCTATTTGATCTTTACCTTCTTTTTTTGTGACTTGAACACCATCAATAAAATAATACAAATGCCATGGATCTTTCCAATACACTCCATAAGTATGATAACTGTCTTTCCAAAGTATATTTCCTGCTCCATCATTTCTTGTAATCCAAGTTGGGTTTGGTGCCGGATTTCCATTACCTGTTGCTAACTCATTAGGTTGCCAATCTTGTAACGGATTTCTTATAAAAACATGATGACTTACGTGCATTCTTTGTGCCCACCAAGTAAGATCTTCGTTTGCGCTATCTGAATAATTTGCTCCATAACCCTCCATAAAATCAATTTCTTGTGTGTCATCTGCACTTAGCAACCAAGCACCGTTTGCTAAAACTGAATTCATAATTTTTATTTTGGCTTCTATATAAACAGGATATTGTACAGTTGTATTAGAGTGTATTGCACCCGCATTTACTTTATTAGTTTGATACCTTGTTGCTGTTAATTTAAGTTCGCCATTTTCTACGGATGAATGTTGTCTGGTCCAAACTGTTGTGCCTGGACCTGTCCATCCATTATGATAAAAATCGTCCCATTTAGATGTAAATGTTGTGCCTTTATTGGCTGCTGGTGCTGTATAATTAAAATCGTCTGATGCTTCTCTTTGTAAAACCCAAGTGTCTCCACCAGAAAGTGTAACCGGAATTGCAACTCCATTCCAATCTTGACTACTTAATTGAATTGATATAAAAAATAGCAATACAACTAAAATTTGTTTTGTGTTTATCATTTCATTTATCCTTTAAATTCTCATCAAAAATAGTTGCTAAAGATGAATTTTGATGTTAATACCTGGTAGAAATAATCTGCATTTAAACTTTACAAATAAGCATATTTAATTGATTTAAAGTATTTTAAATAATTTTTACATTTCTAAAATGTTGTTGAATTGTTAACTTATTTGTCTTCTAGTTTCCAAGTTCTTACCCAATCTACTTTCATAGTATTTATTGCATCGTTACTCAAATCACTTTTTTCTGGTAAACCTCCTAACCAGCCTTCTTCGCTAGTCCATAAATCGAAAATAATTTCTAAATCTCTTGTAAAAACTCGGTTTTCGTAAGTTTGTCCAGATTTATCTTCGCCGACAACAACGCTTCCTGCAGGTTCTCCATTTAAATAAAACTGAATGTGTTTTTCGTCTTTCCACCAAACACCATAAGTATGGTAAGCTTCGTTCCAACCTTTATCTATTAAAGGGTTTGTTGGTGATAAATCTGATCGTAAAGATTTACCATGATTTCGAATTACTACCGGATTTAAATTAGAATCTGCATGAAAATATTGCGAATTCATTTGTAAAGGAAATATTTCTGCTTCGCAATTTGTACAAGATGGATTTGAATTGTTTTCTATAATATCTATTTCATCTCTATCATTACTATCACCATTATTTAACCAATATGTGGTGTATGCAGAAATGTGAGAAGTTTTAATTCTTGCTTCTGTGTACATTGGGTATTTTGTTTCTGCTTTAGAGTGAATTCTAGCAGTTTGAAACCATCTACCATCTGCATTACTTTCGTTTAATGTAGCTTTAATCCAAAGATTACCATCTGCAACACCAGAATTTTCATCTGATTTCGACATAAAAACTGGCACTCCATAATTCCAAGTAGATTTAAACCATTTAGAACCATCCCAAGCATCAAATTCATCTGACATTGTTTCTAATTTTACCCATTTTTTATCTTCTGGAGTTGTATCTTCTATAGAAGTAAATGATGGAAAATTTGGGTCTATATTTAGAAAAGCAGATTCAGATGGTACAAATTTGTTTACCGTAATTGTTACAGTTGCTGTTGCTTTATCTCCATCTTTATCAGACAATTGGTAAGTAAAACCATCTTCGCCATAAAAATCTGAATTTGGCACATATTCAAAAACACCATCGCTAATTTCTGTTAAAGTACCTTGATTAGTTGTTGTGCTAATACTGTAATTATCAGCATCTCCTCCATCATTTCCTAAAGTATCATTTTTGCTAACATCAATCTGGTTTACTGTACCAGCTGTACTATTTTCTTCTACAATTAAAGTATCGTTTTCTGCAGTTGGTGTGTCATTTTGTATAACAATTTCTTCTGCTTCTGTTGTATCTGAACTACCACAGTTGATTAAAAATATCGATAAAAAAGCGACTATAATTAAATTCTTGTATACTAACATTTGCATTTTACTATTTTAATTGATTAACATTTCTTCTAATTCTTCTAAAGATTTTCCTTTGGTTTCTGGTACTTTAAACCATATAAACACAAAGCCTATAACTGCAAAAACACCAAAGAGTAAAAAGGTACCAGCGTTTCCTAAAGTTTCTAATTCCCAAGGGAATAAAAGTTGTACTAAGAAAGAAATTGCCATATTTACTAGGCCTACAAAAGTTATGGCTATGGCTCTAATTCTATTAGGAAATAATTCTGAAAATAAAACCCACATTACAGGACCAATAGACATTGCAAACGCACCTACAAAACCTATAATACCAATCAGAATTAAAATGGTATTCATTTTTGCTGCTGCAGTTACTAAAGTTCCTTCATATTTTGCAGCATTTTCTTTACCCAAAACATTTGCTAATGCTGCTTTAAAATCTAAATCGTTCTCGAAAACTTTGTCTTTAAGTGATGCTATTTTTGAGCTATCTATTTCTGATGGTAAGTTTGCAATAGCTTCTTGATTTAATGTATAAGTAGCATCATTAAAACCATAACTTAATAAAAATAAGCAAATGGCAATACCAGCCATACCAATAATTAAAAGTGGTTTTCTACCTAATTTATCTATTGCCAAAATAGCAACTATGGTAAAAGCTAAATTTGTAACACCTACTAAAGCCGCCTGTATAAAAGAAGCATCTGTACCTATACCTGTTTGTTCAAAAATCATAGGAGCATAAAAAAGTACTGCATTTATACCAACAATCTGCTGAAAAACACCAACTACCAAACCAATTACAATAACTTTTCGCATGGATTTTTTAAACAAATCTGATACTTTAGTTTTTTCTTTTGTAGCATCTTCAGAAATGCTTTGCTCTACTTCTTTAAGTTGATTTTTAGCTTTATTTTCATCAACAATTTTGTTCATTACTTGTAAAGCTTCTTCTTTTTGATTTTGAATCATTAGCCATCTAGGGCTTCTAGGAACTATGTATAATCCTAAAAAATAAAGAATTGCTGGTAAAGCTTCTAAACCTAGCATCCATCTCCAGTTCCATTTACCAAGTCCAATAGATTTTGCCCATTCAGCATCAGAATTACCCCATTTTAAAATTAAATAGTTGGTAAAAAAAGCGATAGAAATACCTAGAACAATATTTAGTTGATTAAAAGAAACAAGTTGTCCTCTTTTTTCTGGTGGAGCCACTTCTGCAATATACATTGGGGCAATAATTAAAGCAGTACCAACTGCAAAACCACCTATCATTCTAAAAAATATTAGCCAAAAGAAATTGAAGGCCAAAGCAGAACCAATTGCAGAAATTGTAAACAGTAAAGCTGCATATTTTAAAATTTTTCGTCTTCCAAATTTATCGCTCATGGGTCCAGAGATTAACATCCCAGCTCCTGCTGTTAAAGTTATAGAGCTTACAGCCCAACCCAATTGTAATTTTGTAAGGTTAAATTCTGGCTCTATAAATTTTACAACTCCAGAAATTACGGAAGCATCAAATCCTAATAAAAAACCACCCAATGCAACAATTGCGGCTATTTTTGTGACAAATAAATTTTTGTTAGACATATTATTTTTTAAACATTAGTATTAAAATTATTCTCCTCTTTCTCCTTTGGCTACGTGATGTGTCATTTTCCAGGTAGTAAATCTTCTGATGTATTGATAATCATCATTCATATATTCATGAGTTAATCCCCATCTTAAAATATGAGTTGGGTGTATTTCTGCATCTACAGTTCTATTTAAACCAATTGCATGAGGCGCACCTTTTACCACACTTTTTATGTCAAAATTAATTCCATCAGGAGACCATTGAAGTGTATTTTTTTCTGGACCATCTGTAGTAATTAAAGAAGAAACACCTCCATTATATGGCCAAACACAAATTTCATGACCACTGTTAGAAATAGGATTGTATTCTGATTTTATATAAGGTCCTTTTGGATGATCTGCAATTGCAACTCCATGTCTAATTTGTCTGCCACCAAATGTAATTGCTTCGCCCATTTGTTCTCCTTTGTAATAAAGATAAAATTTATTTTTATAGGGTATTATACAAGGATCGTGTACTTTATGGCTATCAAAATCGCCCTTTTTTTCTACTAAAAATCGGTTTTGCGTATCGCCTTTCCAAATGCCATTATCAGCGGGTTTTAAAATTGGAGCATCACTTTTTGTCCATGGACCATAAGGAGAATCTGACCAAGCCAAACCTACTTCATTTTTAACTCTTACAGTATAATCGCCTTTTATGGTTTGGTAGGATAAATAATACATCCCTTCATGTTCCATAATTTCTGGAGTAAACACAGATCTATCATCATAACTCCCTTCTGTTCCTCTTGCTACAGCCAAACCTTCTTCTTTCCAGGTGATGCCATCGTAAGAAGTAGCAAACCATAAATCGCATCTATCCCAAGGAAAAACTTTATCCGTAGAAATATTACCAGCAAAACCGTCTGTAGGACCAGTAGATCTAGAATACCATACAAAATATTTATCATTAAATTTAATTAAAGCACTTGGATCGCGTCTTACAACACCTTCTTCGTAAGCCAAATCTCCTTTTAAATCTTCGATTTGATAATCAAA
This sequence comes from Polaribacter sp. M10, assembly GCF_054968445.1. NCBI lineage: Bacteria > Pseudomonadati > Bacteroidota > Flavobacteriia > Flavobacteriales > Flavobacteriaceae > Polaribacter > Polaribacter sp. M10. The sequence goes on along the minus strand of NZ_JBSSBG010000019.1, from coordinate 25,401 downwards.
AAACCATTCATTAGATAAATCTTTTGGCCATTGCAAAGCTCTTTTACTTGCTGCACTTAATTTGTCTTTGTTGGTAATGCCCAAAAAATCTTTTTGTTCGTCTGTGATTTCTATGTTCATTGTATTAAGCTTTTCTTTATTTTGAATGATGAATTATTATAACATTCAAATTTCTATTTATTCTACTTTCTTTTAAATAACAAATCGACTTTAATACACACGATATGTTTAAAGTGATTTTATTTTAAAACCACGATATTAAAAATAGATGAAATGAATTGTATAGAAATAAAAAAAACTTGACAAAAACTTTACTACTAGTTTAAATCAAGTTATTTTATTGATATTCAAGTTTTTATTATAAAGAATTTATATAATCTTCTAGATTAACACTTCTTGGTAGTTTCATTTTTTTTCTAATTCTGTGCCTAACTGTGTGTACAGATTCTACAGAAATACCTAATAATCTTGCCATTTCTTTACTCGAAAAATTTAATTTGATTAATGCACAAATTTTTTGATCTCCTTGACTTAAATTTGGAAATTTTTGAAATATTTGATTGTAAAAATCTTTGTTTACTTCTATAAAACGTGCTCTAAATTCTTCCCAATTTTTATTATTGTTTACGGAAACAGATCTTAAAACTTTGTTTAGTTCGTGAATTTTTACTTTTTCTCCTCCTTCTCTAACTTTGGTTTTTAAGTCTTTTAAAAATTCGTCTTTTTCTATAAGCTGTAATGCAGAAGCAGCCAATTCTCTATTTTTAAGTTCTAAGAGTTCTCTTGTTTTTTTAATTTCTATTTCTTTGGTTTTTCTTATCAATTCTTTTTCGGCATTGTGTTTTGCTCTTAAATTTTTAAAGAATATATAGCCTAATATCAACAAGAAAATAATAGAGCCAATTAGAATAATATTCTGTAGGTTGGTTATTTTTTCTTCTTGTTCTAATTGTCTTAAATACTGATCTTGTATTATTTTTTCTTGTCGTTCTTTTTCTAATCTATAATCGTCTTTAATTTCTAATAAAGTAAGGTTTTCAGAACTTCTACTATCAAAAAACTTAGCATCTAATTCTTTTGCCTTTTTTAAATTTTGATAAGCTTTGTTGTAATTTTTCTTTTTTAAATAAACAGTTGCTAATTTTTCGTAAACCAATGGCGAAAAATCGATATGACTTTTAAAATCTTTGGACGTTTTTAAAGATTTTAAATACAAAGCCTCACTTTTATCTAGGTTGTTAATGTTCAAGTAAATATCTCCCCAATACTTATAAAACAGCACTAAATAAGAAGGTGTGTTTTCTTTAAACCATGGATAAATGTTTTCCATAATTTGTAAAGCCTCAGCATTTTTATTTTGAGAGTTTAAAATGTTTGCTTTTTCAAAATCTAAATGGGCTTTGTTTGTTAAAACATTATTTTTATCATAGAAAATATAACAAGAATCTAAATATTTTTTTCCTTTTTCTGGATGATCTAACTCTCTGTAAGTAGACGTAATTGCATGGTAAAAAGGCACTAAATTAGATTTAGCTCCTTTTTCTGCTTTGGCCAAACCTTTTTGGACTTCTAATGCTTTTTTAAGGTATTTTATAGATTCTTTTTCTCTTTTATAATAACTGTAAATACGTCCTAATCTTAAATAAACAACAGATTTTAATCCCACATTATCTACTTTATCCATAAGCAATAATGCTTTCCATAAGCAATCGTAAGATTTGGTGTATTTGGCATTATTCTCAAAAACATAACTTTTTTCTAATAAGCTTCTTACTGCATTAATTGTATCGTTATTTTTAAGATAAATAGCTAAACTTTTATTAAAATAAATTACAGAACTATCTGGTTTAATTCTTTTTAATTCTTGTGCTTTTTCATAAAATTCTGAGGCTTTTTGCGAAGATTGAGCCAAGGTTATAAAGGCACTAAAATTGACTATTAAAAAGAAAATTGATACGAATAATTTTTTAAAATATGTTGATGTTTTATATTTATTCATTTATTGTTTTTATACTTTTTATAGTGTTTGAAGAACATAAAATCTAAATTTTGATAAAAATAGAATTTAATACTTCATTTTTATCATAATAATAAATAAAAGAAATTAAATTGTCTATATCTACAAATATAAACACATTTAATTATTGATTCCTTTTTTAAATGTTAAGGGTAATAAAAAATCAGCTGCATAAAAATATGTAGCTGATTAAAGATAACATGGTTTAAATTGTTATTTTTTTATAAATTTTGTAAAAGTTTTATTGTCGTAAATTAACAAGTACAATCCGTTGCTTAAACCAGAAGCATCAATACTTTTTTCAAATTTACCTTGCTGAACCACTTTACCTAAAATATTGGTAATTTTATAGTTTTCTGGCAAGTTATTTCCTTTTAAATAGATGGTATTTTCTACAGGATTTGGATACATTGTAAAGTTGTTTTCTTTTTCAAAGTCTTTGGTAGATGCTGTTGCTCCATTTACTGTAATAGACCAAGAAATGTATTCGTTACCATTTGGCTGAGAACCATCAAAAACAGTATCTGTTGTTCTTATTTGTAAAATTCCTGCAGTAATTGCTTCTGTTGGTGTAAAATTAACAGTAATTTGCTCTGTACCCGAAACTAAATCTGTACCGTTAATATTTGGTGTATCTCCATAGCTAGAATTCATAATTTTAACAATTGCTTGGTTAGGAGCAGCATTCCAACCAGATACGTCAATAACAAAGACATAAGTTTGCCCAACAATAAAAGTACTATTGGTTTCTACAGCAAAAGTAGCCCAATCTTTTCCATCAACAGAAACTAATGATACTGTTTGTGCATAATTAGTTATTGTTAAAACCATTAATAATAAAGTAAGTGTAATTTTTTTCATGTGATAAGTGTTTTTAGTTAATTATTTTGTGTTCTAAATTTAAGTTTTATGCTCAATTTTTTCTTTAAACACAACTAGACATAAACTTGACACGCACAAAATTTACACTTAAACAACTGATAATCTATTCTTTAATAATCTTCTGAACAAACCCGTAATCAGTTTTTATATAATAAACACCAGCAATTAAGTGATCGATATTAAGAGTTTCATCTTTATAAAATGAGGCTACTTTAACTCCTTTTAAATCATAAACGAATAAATAATTGTAGCTAAAATTACTGTCTATTTTAAACTTTCCTTTAGTAGGATTTGGATATATTTTTATTTGTGGATTTAAATTTTGATGGTTTTGTACACTTAAAGCACTATTTCTAATATCACTACTAAAATTATAAACTTGCATTGTAACTGTACTTATATGTCCACCAGAATCTGGAAATTCTACGCTAATCGTATTTTCAGTTTGCAAAACATCATAAGAAACTGGTATTTCTAAAACTCCAAAAAAACGTTCTCTATCTTTTTGATCATCACCTCTCCAATTCTCAGGAACAGTTATTTCTATATTGTTCACTTTTACAATTGGTTTTAATGATAATTGATGTAATCTACCCAAACCTATTCTTAAAACGGCTTCACCAAAATTAGATTTTACAACATCATTAATTTGAAATGTGTTTTCTTGATTTGCGATTATAGGTTTTAAATAGGTAGTTGCGTAATATTTAGTTTCTGTATTGGTTTCTGTTAATGCAAGAGGTGAATTAAAAGCAATTTCTAAAATCATTGTTCCTTCTGCTTTTAGGGGTATAGAAGAAATATTTGTTGCTAAAGATTCGTTTTCTAAAACAGGTGTAAAACCATTTACATAAACATGTTTTTTATGGATAGCAGTTATGGAATTATTACCAATATTTAAAAAAGATAAATCAATTGTTTCGTCATTAAATGTTAGATTATTCATCATTAAATAAAACTTATCATCATTTAAATAACCATCTACTTGTATGTCTAAATTATCAGAATAAGTATCAATTCTAGTTCCTTTTACATCAGACCAAAGCTGATAAAATTTAAGCATATCTGTATATACCCAATTGCCTGTATATGAATTAGGTTCGTTCTCTTTTCTTAATAAACGATGTACATAAGGCACAGTTGTATAACCCCATTCTGCTTTGGCAATTATAAAATTAATAGTACTTGCAATTAAGTTTGGCCTATCCATAAAAGAAGGCAACATAGAGTTTGAAGATCTTACATGCAACCAATCTCTATAGACACTCCATTCCTGTTGATTATAGTCGTGCGTTTGTGCTCCATATTCAGAAATTACAAATGGTTTTACTGTACCAAATTTCATCATACTATACTGCTCCATCATATCAAAAGTAGCTTCTAAATTACCACCAGATCTAAATTGTTTTTTACCTCCTATTGAAGGAAAATCGTACAAATGGATAGACCAAAAATCCATTTTTTTTCCTGCAACATCCATAAATAATTTCCACCTTTTGTGCCATCTTTCAAAATCGCCTTTTTCAAAATTTGGAAAAGCAGTAGTATAACCTCCAACTTTAGCATCTGGCAACTGAACTTTAATTGCATCTGCAACATCAATATGAAACTCAGCAATATCTTGTATGTCATTTTCATAATCTGATGGACCTCCATAATCAGCATATGCAGGTTCGTTCATAACCTCAATAAATTTTGGTTGTGGCTCTCCATTATCTTTATGAAATTCTTTTATATAACGTCCCATATATTCACCAACAGCGGTTGCATTGGCAAATTTCCAACCTTGCCCTGTGTTAATTTGTCCATTTCCGGTCCAAAAAGGATGATGTTGAGCTGCAATAATTAAATTATTTCTCGTTTCATATTCTTGAACGTTTTTATTTTGATAAACATCTCTCCAATAAGGAGCTCTATTTGTTATTGCTGTTGGATTGGCAAAACCTGTTCTTGTTGGGTCTTCTTCTAACTGACTTAAATGCCAAGTGATTCCTCCAGTATCTCTACCCATAAAAACATCGTAACCATTTAAAAAATCGTCTCTTAAATCTGAAACTGCGTTAGAACCATTCCACTCATTATCTGCTTGATTAGAATGTATGGTTATAAATTTAGAACGATCAAAAGTTTCTACAGCACCCACAACATGCTTTGTATTAAGAGTGGCAACAACTTGGGTAATACCAACTGTATTTGTACCTCCTTTAGCTTGTACAATATTTATTAAAAGGTCTAAACCTGTCCAAGTATTAGAGCCAGACCACATAGTAACAAATAGTTGATAATATTCTCCATTTGTTAATGCACTACTTAAAGATATTGCATTAGGCAAGCTGTAGGTTAAGTTTACAGTATCTTGATTAGGAACTGGAGCAGAACCTGTATAGAATACACTATCAAATTCTTCTAAAACTGAATTAGAAGCACTTTTTCTTTGAAGTTTAATCCAGATATAATTAAAAGATTCACCATTTGTATTGTAAGTTAAATTTAGAGGCAAAGTACTCCCTAATTCAAAATCTAAAGAGTTCGGTTTATTGTTCCAAACTAAAGTTTGTGATGTTATTTTGGTAAAAAAAAATAGAAATAGACAAAATAAGAAGGCTGATTTTTTCAAAATAGATGCGTGTATTTAGATGTTATCAAAAGTAAATTTATCCTCATAAAAAGGCCTAAAATTACCCACAATACTAACTTGACATAAACTTGACAGCTTACCTAACACATTAGTTTCTAAATAAATAACAGCGCAACAAGGTAAATACAGCTCCTTTATAGCAAGCTGTATTACAGCAATTTACAACTCTAAATTACACAAACAAAATTAACATCAAATTCTTGATTGTAGCTTTTTAAGAAAAAATCATCAATTTTAATTTTAAGATTTCTTTAACAGAAAATGTTCGAATTGCAAGAATATTAACTTCAAAAAGTACTTAATTAACCCATGTTGAGTTTTTGTCAAGTGGTATAAATTGGAGTAGATTAAGAATTTTACAATATTTGACTATGATAATTTAAAATTCGATAAAAAAATGAAGTTTACTTTGCAAAATTGCAATTACAGAAAGATGCTGTTTACAGTATTACTTCTACTTAGTTTCGGTTTTTCACAAGCACAAGATGTTACTGTAAAAGGAACTGTTAGTGCAGATGGTGAAACTCTACCTGGAGCTAGTGTAGTAATTAAGGGATCCAATAATGGATTAAGTACAGAAATGGATGGTTCTTTTAGCATAAAAGCTAAAATTGGAGACATCCTGGTGTTTAGCTATTTAGGCTACAAAAACAAAGAAATTTTAGTTTCTGAAGCTACAACAGTTAAAATTATTTTAGAAGCAGAGTCATCTGTTTTAGACGAAATTGTAGTAGTGGGGTATGGTACTCAAAAGAAAAAAGAAGTTACAGGTTCAGTGGCAAATGTATCTGCAGATGAAATTTCTAGAGCTCCTGTTGCAGATTTAGGTTCTGCCATACAAGGTAAGGTAGCTGGTGTTAACATTCAAGCTGCTAGTGGACGACCAGGAGAAGCATCTAACGTACAAATTAGAGGTTTAGGATCTGTAAGTTCTGGGGCATTAGGCCCTTTGTATGTAGTAGATGGTATTGCTTATGAAGGCAACCCAAATATTGCTCCTGAACAAATTGAAACCATAGACATCTTAAAAGATGGTGCTTCTGCTTCTGTTTATGGAACAAGAGCATCTAATGGGGTTATTTTAATTACCACTAAAAAAGGTAAAGTTGGTAAAATGAAGGTTGATTTAAACATGTATACTGGAATTCAGAACATTACATCTGGTACTCCATTAATGAACACTGTAGAACAACTTTATCATTTAGAAGCAACTACAGAATTATTAGGTGATGAACCTTTAACGTTTTTCTTTAATGCTGATGCTTTAGATTATGACACCGATTTTGTGAGCGATGTTCAGAACAACAACGCAACAATTCAAAACTTAGGATTAAACATCTCTGGTGGTGTTCAAAATTTAACCTTAAACTTTAGCACATCTTACTTTAAACAAGATGGAGTTTTAATTAATTCTGGCTTTGATCGTTTAGCAAATAGACTTACTGGTCAATTTACAAAAGGAAAATTTAAAGCTTTTGCTACTTTTGGTTTTACTATAGAAAATAGAACTCAAGAACCTTTTGCATTATACGAATACAGTATTGGGCAAGTTCCTTGGTCTAGACCTTTAAACGATATTCCTTCTGTAGGTCAAAACAGTGTTCAATTAGATGTAGATAACGAAATCTTTTATGGGTATTTGGCTCGTCAATTAGACAATATCGATGAAAGAGAAACAAAATCGAATAACATTGCATTAAACTTACAATACGAATTAGTAAAAGGTTTAACCTATAAACTAAATTTAGGTAGAAATGAGTGGAATTATTTTAGAAAATTCTACAGACCTCAATACCTTGCCTATGGTAGTACAGGAATTTACAATGCAACTGCATCTACACCAAATGCCTTATTAGACGAAGATTATATTTTTTCTAATAGAGAAACCATAGAAAATATAGTAAACTATTCTACTAATTTTGGTAAACATAATCTTAGCCTTTTAGGGGTATTGTCTTACGAAAAATTTGAAAGAAGAAATTTAAGTGTTGGTGTAATTTTTGCTGATGATGCCAGTAACGATCTTCAAACTTTAGGTTCTGGTGCAGAAGGTGTTAAACCTACAAGTTACAATGAAACTACAACTTTAAGTGGTAAGTTGGCTAGAGTACAATACAATTACGACGAAAAATACCTTTTCTCTGCAAGTTATAGAAGAGATGGTTCTTCTAAATTTTCAGAAAACAATAGGTATGGAGATTTCTTTGGTTTTTCTGCAGGATGGAATGTACATGAAGAAAGTTGGTTTAACATCCCTTCTATCAGTAATTTTAAGTTAAGAGGTAGTTGGGCAGAAGTAGGTAATCAGAGTATTGCACCTTATCAATTTACACCAATTATAGAATCTGGAGTTAACTATCCTTTTGGGCCTAATGAAAACATTTCTTTTGGTCAAATTCAAAGACGTTATGTAGATCCAAATATAAAATGGGAAACAACCATATCTAAAAGTATTGGTTTTGATTTATCGATGTTAAGAAACAAATTAAACATTACAGCAGACCTTTACCAAAACGATAAAAAAGACATGCTTTTACAAGAACGTTTACCCCCATCTGCAGGAGTATATCAACCAAGAGCATCTGGAGTTTATGATGTAAAAGTAATCAATGCTGGTGATATGACTAATAAGGGTATTGAGTTCGCCATTAACTATAAAGATAGAATTGGTAGCGATTTAAAATATGGTATTTCAGGTACTTTTACAAAAAACAAAAATGAAGTTACAGATTTAGCTGGTGTAGATAGAGGTTATGCAAATGGTAGACCAACTGTATCTTTAGGAGAAAATGTAGAGTATACCACATTTTTAGCCGAGGGCTATGAAGCTGGTGCTTTTTTCCTTTATCAACATGATGGAGTTATTAAAACTCAAGAAGAATTAGATGCTTATAAATTATTAGATCTTAGCAATGTAAGTACACCTCAATTAGGAGATATGCGTTACAAAGATGCAAATGCAGATGGTAAAATAGATGATAATGATAGAGTGTATTCAGGTTCTGGTCAATCAGAATTTGAAGTTGGTTTAGGTATAAATTTAGATTACAAAGGATTCGATTTTTTTGTTCAAGGTTTTTACTCTTATGGAGCAGAAATTTATAATGGTGCAAGATATTACGCATATCAAGCAGGTAGACATACAGAATTATTAAGTATGTGGACACCTCAAAACCCAACTTCAGAAATTCCAACATCAAGAAGAAACGGATTCCATTCTAATGTAAGAGCAGCTTCAGACTACTTCTTAGAAGATGGTACATACCTAAGAATACGAACATTGAGTTTAGGATATACCATACCTAATCTTGATAAAACAGGTATAGAAAAAGCAAGGGTTTATGTTACATCTAACAACCCTTTTACATTTACAAATTATACAGGATATGATCCAGAAGTTGGTGGAGATGGTATTTTTACGAGAGGTGTAGATAGAGGTAATTACCCTGTTACACGTCAAGTTATGTTAGGTGTTCAATTAAGCTTTTAAAACAAAAAACAATGAAATTATTTAAAAACAAAATTTTAACGTTAACATTCCTAAGCTGTTTAGTTTTTATGGGATGTGATGAAGATAGCTTTTTGGAAGAAATAAATCCAAATGCAATTACAACAGATACTTTTTGGGAATCTGAAGCGCAATTTAATAGTGCTTTAACAACGGTTTATGGTGCTTTACAATTTCAAAGCATTAGTGGTGGTTTATTATGTCATGAATTTGTAATGGGAGATATAGCTGGCACAGAAACTTGGTATAGACCTAATGCTTTTAGAAATTTATCATACAACAATACCCTTTATCATATAACAGATAAATGGCAAGAACTATACATTGGTATTTTTAGAGCTAATCAAGTTATTGAATTTATAACTAACGCAGATGCATCTCTTTTTACAGGTAATGCAAAAGCTCAAATTGAAGGGCAAGCACGTTTTTTAAGAGCTTTCTTTTATTTTCAATTAGTACATACTTATGGTGGTGGAGTTTTACACGAAACAGTACCGCAAACAGATGAAGATTTTTCGAAACCATTTTCTACTATTGATGAAATAAACACTGCTATCATTATACCAGATTTAGAATTTGCAAAAAACAATTTACCACAAGTTTGGACCGATATTAATGATACAGGACGTGCAACTTGGGGTGCTGCAACAACTTTATTAGGTAAAGTAAGTTTATACAAACAAGATTGGGCACAAGCAGCTGCATTATTTAAAGAAGTAATAGACTCTAAAGTTTATAGTTTAACAGCAGATATTACAGACAATTTTTGGCACGAAAACGAATTTAACTCAGAATCTATTTTCGAAGTAAATTATTCTTTTGATTTATCTTCAGGAGCGCCAGGTGCAGCAGTAGACGATACTACAAATGCTACAGGTGCAGAATCTAGTACTTTAGCTACTGAAGTAGGTTCAATAAATTATGGAGCTTTTAATACAGTTTTACCTTCTTATAATTTACACGAAATGTTGGTGAATGACGAAGTAGATCCAAATAACAATATTAACAATGGTAATGTAGAATCTAGAAGAATGAATGCTACAATAGCTGTTAGAAATATGGAAGGTACTTACTATGGTTTTGAAGCTGCAGATGTTAGAGGATTTGGTTTTGGACAAAGTGCTTATGTTAAAAAACACTCTAACTGGTATCATTTATCAGCAGAACCTTCACTTAGCAGGTCTGGAATTAACTTTAGACATATAAGATATGCAGATGTGTTATTAATGTATGCAGAAGCAGTTTTAGGAGCAAGTAACGATTATACAACAGCCATAGAATATATAGATATGGTAAGAGCAAGAGCTGGTGTAATAACATTACAAGGTTATATGGATGCAAATGGAGGTCTGTTTCCTCAATTACATGTAAGTAAACAAGTACATGGTAGCCAACCAATGGTTGCACCAAGTGCAGAAACTGTGCTAACACATTTACAACGTGTAGAAAGAGCTGTAGAGCTTTGTTTTGAAGGTCATAGATGGAAAGACTTAGTGCGTTGGGGAATTGTGCAAGAAGTTTTTGATGAATTAAAAGCTGATGAAGTTTGGAGAGAAAACAACAAATCTACTGTATTACAAGTAAATGATGGAGGTGTAGCGCCTTTATTTATAATAGAGAGAATTAGACCAGATTTCTTTTTTGCAGCAGATAATTACGATACCACTAAGAATTATTTTCCAATTCCGAGTACAGAAATTCAAACTAATAAAGGTTTATAAAAATTAACAATCATGAAAAATATAAAATTTTTACAATTTATTTTCATTATAACATTGCTGCTATTTAGTTGTAATGATGATGATTCTGTCGTTTTGATTGAATCTAATCATAGAGCTATTGTTACGTCAGAAATGGATTTTGAAAATACGATAAATATAGGTGCACATATAGATTTTGCAGATCTATCTAGAGGAATAGAATCGCGCCTTTGGACATTTCCAGAAAATGTAACAGAACTTGCAGGAGAAGAAGGTAACACATCAACAAAAGATGTGGTAAAAGGTACATTTAATCAAGCTGGTGTTTACGATGTTGTATTAAGTCAGGTATATAAAGGAAATGTGTATCCAAATGAAGATAGCACAGAACCTATACAAAGTAGAGAATTAGACACTACAATTGTAGTAACTGTTCTAGAAAATATAGCTGCTAACATTCAAATAAATTATTTAAATGATGATGGTAGTCTTGGTGCAGAATTAAACTTATCTGATAATGCAGAAAATGAAGTTACAGCAAGTAAATATGTTCGATTAACTCAAAGCAGTACAGGTAGCCCTACAAATTTTACTTGGAACTTAAAAGGTGCAAAACCAGAACAAGTTCTTAATGATTTAAACACCCCAGAAGTAGATGTTAGGTATACAAAACTTGGCACTTGGGATTTAGAGTTTATTGCCTCAAGAACAAGACCTACAGATGCAGATACCATTTACATTAAAAACTTTATTAAAGTAATTCCGTCTACAGATCCTGTAACTTTAGAGCGTGTTTTTGAACAAGAATCACAAACAAAAATAGGCTTAGAATTTAGTAGAGAAATGGATCCTGCTACAATAAACAAAAGTGCTTTTTCTGTTACTATAGAAACCGCAAATGGAGTAACATTAAACCCAGAATTATCTAGCGTAACTACACATCCAACAGAAGGGAACATTCTTATTATAGAATTGGCCAATGAAATTATGTATAATGATGATGTTGTAAAAATTTCTTACACTCCTGGTGGCTTAACTACCTTAGATGCTGTAGCTGCAACAACTATAACAGATGCTGTTTTAACAGATTTTATAAAAGTAAATCTATTAGAAGACCCTAATTTTTCTGATGTAGATTATGATTTCGAAACCACTACAGAAGACAATTGGCCTTACCTTTGGTGGGGTGGCCAATGGGCTGAATACGATATGAATTTATCTTACGACAAATCTTATAAAGGCAGCAAAAGTATGTATATTGAGCTTAAACCTAATGGAGGTATGATTATTGGTAATGTAGATGCAAATGGAGACAACATTACTTTTCCTGTAGAAAAAGGCTTTAAATACGAAATGGGAGCTTGGTTTTATGTAGAAGATTTAGGCAATATTACTGCAGAAGCGAATATTAGAATGTTTTGGAGACCTAGCACAAATTGGGGAATAGGTGATAATGTGTCTTTTACTGCGACAACAAAAGTTGGTGAGTGGTTTTACAGTTCTGCTGTTGTAGAGTTTTCTGCTGATAGTAACGAAAGTTATATGATAAGAGGTGTAAACAACAATACAACTGCTTTAAAATTTTATATGGATAATTTAACCCTGTATAAATTAACTAGTAGACCTTAAGGTTTTTTTGAATTGGTTTGTAAAAGAGATTGCTCTAAAAGGCAATCTCTTTTTTTTTATAGATCTATTTTAGAATCTTCAACAATTTGTAAACGTTTGTAATCGAGTAACTTTATTGTACATTTACAATTATGGAAAACAAACTGTGTTTAGAGTGCCAAACGCCTGTAAAAGGAAGAATAGACAAGAAATTTTGTTCTGATTATTGCAGAAATTCTTACAATAACAAAGTAAATAAAGACAGCAAAAACCTGATTAGAAACATTAATAATAGACTTCGTAAAAATTACAAAATCTTATCAGAATTAAACGTTTCTGGAAAAACAAAAGTAACCAGAACCAAACTTTACGATAAAGGTTTCGATTTTAATTTCTTTACATCTATTTATAAAACAAAAACAGGTAACACCTATTTTTATGTGTATGATGAAGGTTATTTAGCTCTAGAAAACGAATGGTTTTTATTAATTAAAAAAGACGCTTAAACTATTACCAAGTATTTCCTTTTACATTAATAGCCGCTTTTAAAACATCTTTTTGACTTAATTGCCCAATTAATTTACCATTATCAATAACAGGAAATCTTCTTCTGTGTGATGATATAAATTTAAAAGCCGCATCAAAAATGTTCATGTCTTTGTCTATAGTATCTACATCTGTAACCATATATTTACCAACAGTATTATTAGTATCAGAAGGCATATTATAGTACTTACTTTCAGAAATATGTTTAATACAATCTGTTTCAGAAATAATACCTACCAACTCATTTTTATCATTTACCACTGGCCCACCAGATATTTTATATTTAATTAATTGACTAATTACAAAGTCTAAAGAATCTTCTGCTTTAAAAGTTATCAATTTTTTTGTCATGTAATCAGACACTAAAATCTGAGATTCTTCAGTTACTTTACTTGTATCTCTTTTTCCTTGAAAGCTTTTAATTCCCATAATAAGTTTGTTTAAAGTTGTTTTTAAATTTACAGAATTTTCTTTTCTATTTTACAATTTGTTCAAAGTTTTTTTTATTTACTACATTTATAAAAATATAATAATTAAATGAAAAGATTATCCTCAGTCTTATCTGTGCTTATAATTTTAGGTGTTATTTATTGGAGTTTTTATGATTTAAAACCTACTATAAACAAAGAAGAAATCAGTTTGGTAACAGATTTTTCTATAGATAATGCGCTACATCATTTAAAAAATATTAGTAAAAACGCTCATTATGTAGGTACAACAGAACATAAAAACGTACAAAACTACATTGTTACAGCTCTAAATAAAATAGGGTTAGAAACCGAAATTCAGACCCAAACTGCCGTAAATAAAAAATGGGTAGCAGCTACAACTACAGAAAACATTTTAGCTAGAATTAAAGGTACAGAAAAAGGAAAGGCTTTACTGCTTTTAACGCATTACGATGCTAGCCCACACTCTTCTTTGGGTGCAAGCGATGCTGGTTCTGGAGTGGTTACAATTTTAGAAGGCATTAGAGCTTTTTTAGCCAAAAACAAAACCTTTAAAAACGATATTATCATTTTAATTTCTGATGCTGAAGAACTAGGTTTATTAGGTGCACAAGCTTTTGTTGATGCGCATAAATGGACAAAAGATGTGGGTTTGGTTTTAAACTTTGAAGCAAGAGGAAGTGGAGGTCCAAGTTATATGTTAATGGAAACCAATGGAAAAAACAGTAAACTATTAACTGAATTTTTAGCTGCCAAACCTAATTTTCCTGCTGCCAATTCTTTAATGTATAGCATTTATAAAAAACTCCCTAATGATACTGATTTAACAGTTTTTAGAGAAGATGCCAATATAAATGGATTCAATTTTGCTTTTATTGATGATCATTTCGATTATCATACAGCACAAGATTCTTACAAAAGATTAGACAGAGACACCCTCTTGCATCAAGCAGATTATTTAATGCAATCGCTTAATTATTTTGCAAATTCTGATTTAGAAAACTTAAATTCTGATGAAGATTTGGTTTATGTTAATTTTCCGTTTATAAAAATGTTAACCTATCCTTTTGCGTGGGTTACACCAATGTTAATCATTGCTGTTGTAATTTTTATTCTACTTCTTATCTTCGGTTTTTCATCAAAAAAAATAACGGTTAAAGGTAGTTTAATTGGGTTTATTCCGTTTTTATTGAGTATAGTTTTATGTGGTGGAATTTCTTTCTATGGATGGCAACTTCTTGAAATTATTCATCCTCAATACAAAGATATTTTACACGGATTTACCTATAATGGGTATACTTATATTTACGCTTTTGTATTTCTAAATCTATCTATTTTATTAACAGTTTACAGATTTTTTAGAAAACAAGACAAACCAAGAAACTTATTGATAGCTCCTATTTTTTTCTGGTTAATACTAAATGCTTTTATCAGTTTTTATTTAAAAGGTGCTGGTTTCTTTATTCTTCCGGTTTTTATTGCTTTATTAATTTTAGCTATTTCTATTTTTATGTATTTAGACAAACGTTCTAAACGCATACTTTTTACCATTTTATCTATACCAACAATTTATATTTTTGCACCTTTAATTCAGATGTTTCCTGTTGGTTTGGGCTTAAAAAACCTGTTTATTAGTAGTGTTTTAATGGCCTTAATTTTTGGTTTATTGGCGCTTACTTTTTATAATAAGAAAGCAAAATGGATGTTAAGATTTAGTACAATTCTTACTTTTATTTTCTTCGGATTAGCTTCTTACAATAGTAATTTTTCTATTGATAATAAAAAACCAAACAGCATTGTTTACATTCAGAATTCTGATAACAAAACCGCATATTTTGGAACCTATAACAATACCTTAGATAACTTTACAAAACAAATTTTTGATGAAACTGCTACAAAAGGCAGCATTAAAAATGCCGAAACTAAAAGCAAATACAACACGCGTTTTACATATCATAAAAAAACAGCATTTAGAAACATTTTACCTTCTGATATCCAAATTGAAATGGATACAATTATTGGTGAAAATCGTTTTTTAGAGCTAGTTATATCACCAGAAAGAAAAATTAATAAATTAGAATTCATCACTAAAAATAAAATAACATTAAAGCAATTTAAAGTAAATGACGCTTTGGTTCATCAAGGTAAAAACTATACTGTAAAAAACGGCACTTTTTTAATTTATCATTTTTCTAATGCTGATAAAGGGGTTGCTCTTTCTTTTACAATTGATAAAAATACTGCCTTAGATGTTGTTTTAAATGAAGTTTCTTATGATTTATTAACCAATCCTAATTTTAGCATTAATCCAAGATCTGAAGAAATGATGCCTATGCCTTTTGTTACCAATGATGCTATCATCATTAGTAAAAAATTAAAGTTATAATAGATTAAATTATCAAAAAAAAAGCGTTTTGAAAAATTCAAAACGCTTTTTTTATACTTGTAAAACAGTAACTTATTACTCAATTTCCGAAACTCTAAGTGTATTTACCATACCTTTTGCTTCTGCTGGCATAGAAGCCAAATTGATAATTAAATCGCCAGATTTTACGTAACCTTTTTCTTTTGCTATTCTGTTAATATCTTCAACTGTATCATCAGTTGTTAAGTTTTTATCGTAAAAATACGCCTTAACACCCCAAAGTAAGTTTAATTTACCAAGTATTCTCTTTTCAGTAGAAAAGGCTAAAACGTGTGTTCTTGGTCTCCAAGAAGATATTTGAAATGCTGTATAACCACTGTTTGTTAAAGTAGAAATAGCAGCTGCATCTGTATCATTAGCCATCATTGCTGCATGATGACAGATAGATTTTGTAATAAATCTATTAGTTCTAATATGTGGTGCTTCTTGCGGCACTTTTATCATTCTAGAGTTTTCTGTTGCTCTAATAATTTCAGACATTTTCTGAATTACTCTTAAAGGATGTTTCCCTACAGAAGTTTCACCAGAAAGCATAACTGCATCTGCACCATCCATAATAGAATTGGCAACGTCATTTACTTCTGCTCTTGTTGGCACAGAATTATCGATCATAGTTTCCATCATCTGTGTTGCAATAATTACAGGAATTCTTGCTCTTTTTGCTCTACGAACTAATTTCTTTTGAATTAACGGAACATCTTGCATTGGTATTTCTACACCTAAATCTCCACGAGCTACCATTAATCCATCACAATAAGGAATTAAAGCATCTAAATTTTTAACAGCTTCTGGTTTTTCTATTTTAGCAATAACAGGAATTCTATATTCTGAGTGTTGCGAAATTAAATCGCGTAACATTCTTAAATCTTCTGGGTTTCTTACAAAAGATAAAGCAATCCAATCTACTTCTAAGCCTATTGCAAAGACAGCATCTTCCATATCTTTTTCTGTTAATGCTGGTAAAGAAATGTTTGTGTTAGGTAAGTTTACACCTTTTTTAGATTTTAAAGGGCCACCAACTAATACTTTAACAACTACTTCATTTTCTTTATTGGTAGAAATTACTTCGAACAATAATTTACCATCATCTACTAAAATTTGTTCTCCTGCTTTTACATCTTTAGGAAAACGTTGATAAGTCATAAAGGCCTTTTCTTTAGTACCAATACACTCATCAGTTGTAAAAGTAAAAGTGTCTCCAGTATTTAATTCTACACCATCTTCCATAACACCAACTCTTAATTTTGGGCCTTGTAAATCTCCAAGAATGGCAACGTTAAATCCGTTTTCTTCGTTAATTTCTCTAATTCTAGTTACATTTTGTTTTACAACCTCATAATCAGCATGAGAAAAGTTAATTCTAAAAACATTAACACCAGCTATAGCTAATTCTTTCATTTTTTCTTTAGTATCTATTGCTGGTCCTAAAGTTGCTACTATTTTGGTTTTATTATTGTATGCCATATTTTCTAAAATATTAAAAAGTCTTTTGATTTTAATTTGTTCTTATCTATTGTATAAGAAGTAATTACTTGATCTATTGTTTTAATTTTGTTTGTAATCTCTTCTACAAAATTATATTGTAAACTACCAGAAACCTTAATAAAAAAATCTACTTTTTTCTTTTCTGGAATTAAATAGGTTTTTGTTTCTGATGTTAATAAAAGTTCGTTAGATTCTTTTTGATTTTCTCTTTTTGAGCTATTTGCTATTAAAAACCACTCAAAATCATATTTATTATTTAAATAATTAAATATTGAAAAGGAGGTTTTTTTTTCGTTGATTTCGAAATTTAAATCTTCTTTAGATTTATAAAAACGTGTACCCAATTTATGGTTTAATAAATAGGCCAATTTAAAATCTTCTAGAGCCGTGTGTATACCTATTAAAGCATACTCTTCTTCGCATAAATCTGAACCTAATAAATGAATTTGCATAAATAGAAACTGACGTTTTTACCCTCTTTTACAACGCTAATTTACTAATTGTTTATGAGTTTCAATATTATTTTAACGAAAACGTTATCGTGTTTACCCTGCTGAAATTTGATTTTGAAAAGCGTAATACACTCTTTTTGAAGCTTGTTCTTCTGCCTTTTTTTTAGATGTTGCTCTACCTTTTGCTATTTGTTGCCCATCTATACTAACCCTAACACTAAAATGTTTTACAGAATCGTTACCTGTATCTTCATAAGTATCGAACTTATACTTTTTCTTTTGCTTTTGGCACCACTCTATAATTAAGCCTTTGTAGCTTGTAATTTTACCTTCTAACCTTTCGATATCTACATATGGCAAAATTACATTTTCAAAAATAAATCTTTGCGCAAAATTATATCCTTTGTCTAAATAAATTGCGCCCACTAAAGCTTCAAAAATATTACCATGAATATTTTCTCCAACATTGGCTTCATCTACATTACTGTTTATAAAACGAATTAAATTTAAGTCTTTGCCTAGCTCGTTTAAATGTTCTCTACTAACAATTTTAGAGCGCATTTGGGTAAGGTAACCTTCAGACCCTGTTGGTACTTTTTTATAAAGATATGCAGCTATTACAGAGCCTAAAATAGAATCTCCTAAAAACTCTAAACGTTCGTAATTTATAGGGTTTCCTTTTGAGTCTGATAATTGAACAGATCTATGTGTAAATGCTTTTTTATATTTATTTAAACTTCTTGGTGTAAAGTTTAGCAATTCTTTTAATTCGTAGTATAAGGCCCTATCATCTTTAGACTTAGGAGGTCTTCTAACTATTTTTCGAATTAAATTTATTTTCATTGTTATTCCACCAACTTCTTAAAGGCTACACAAGCATTATGACCACCAAAACCAAAGGTATTACTCATAGCTATTTTAATATCTCTTTTTTGAGCTTTATTTAGCGTAAGATTTAGTTCTGGGTTAATATTTTCATCAACATTTACATGGTTAATTGTAGGTGGAATCATACCATTTTCCATTGCTAAAATAGAGGCAATAGATTCTACAGCACCTGCAGCACCTAATAAGTGCCCAGTCATAGATTTTGTTGAATTTATATTAATGTTTTTAGCATGCGATCCAAACACCTCTGATATTGCTTTTAATTCTGCAACATCACCTAAAGGAGTAGAAGTACCATGAGTATTGATATGGTCTACCTCTTCTGGTTTTATACCTGCATTTTCTAAACAGTTTTTCATTACTGCAATCACTCCAATTCCTTCTGGATGTGGAGCTGTCATATGATACGCATCAGAAGACATACCACCACCAATTACTTCTGCGTAGATTTTAGCACCTCTTGCTTTTGCATGTTCGTATTCTTCTAGAACAATAGCACCTGCACCTTCACCTAAAACAAAACCATCACGTTCTGCATCAAAAGGTCTAGAAGCGGTTTTAAAATCGTCGTTTCTTTCAGATAATGCTTTCATGGCATTAAAACCACCAACACCTGCTTGTGTTACAGCAGCTTCAGAACCACCTGTTACAATAACATCACAATGTCCTAATCTAATGTAGTTTAAAGCATCTATCATTGCGTTTGCAGAAGATGCACATGCAGACACTGTAGTATAATTTGGCCCCATAAATCCATTTTTAATAGAAATGTGTCCTGGAGCAATGTCTGCAATCATTTTTGGGATAAAGAACGGGTTAAATCTTGGAGTACCATCTCCGTTTCCAAAATTTATGGCTTCGTTTTGAAAAGTTTCTAAACCACCTATTCCTGCTCCCCAAATTACGCCTACACGTAATTTATTAATTTTGTCTAAATCTAAGTCAGCATCTAAAATAGCTTCGTCTGAAGCTACTACAGCATACTGCGTAAATTTATCCATTCTTCGAGCTTCTTTTCTATCAATAAAATCATTGACTTTAAAACCCTTTAACTCACATGCAAAACGAGTCTTGAACTTGGCAGCATCAAAGTGTGTGATAGGTGCTGCTCCACTAACTCCGTTAATTAAAGCGTTCCAATATTCTTCAATATTATTACCAATTGGCGTTAATGCGCCAAGTCCAGTTACTACAACTCGTTTTAATTGCATATAAATATTACTTTTTTGCTTCTTCTATATAGCTAACTGCTTGACCTACAGTACCAATGTTTTCTGCTTGATCATCTGGAATTTGAATATCGAATTCTTTTTCGAATTCCATAATTAACTCAACAGTATCTAAAGAATCTGCTCCTAAATCATTTGTGAAGCTAGCTTCTGTTGTTACTTCGTTATCGTCTACTCCTAATTTGTCTACGATAATAGCTTTTACTCTTGATGCAATGTCTGACATAATTTTTTTGTTTTTTAAAATTTAAATCGGCGCAAAAATACGAATCTTTATAATTATAACTAATTTTTGCTCGAAAAATGATTACTAAATGTAAAGAAAAAAAATTAATCTCCCTTAAAAATAATCAATTTGTTAATATTTATTCTTTTTTTTGTAGCTTAGAAATGTAGTTATGAAGCGTATTGTTGTTTTTGCTTCTGGTTCTGGAACGAACGCAGAAAACATTATAAAGTTTTTTAATCATACTAAAACCGCTAAGGTTACTCAAGTGTTATGTAACAATGAGCATGCCAAGGTTTTTGATAGATGCAAAAGACTAAATACTAAGTCTTTACACTTTAATAGAACGCAGTTTTTTACTTCGGATTTTATTCTAAATCTTTTAAAAGAAGAAGCAGATTTTATTGTTTTGGCTGGTTTTTTATGGAAAATTCCAGAGAAAATAATTGATGCTTTTCCTAATAAAATTATTAATATTCATCCTGCTTTATTGCCAAATTATGGTGGTAAAGGGATGTATGGCATGAATGTTCACAAAGCTGTTGCTGCGAACAAAGAAACAGAAACAGGTATTACAATTCATTATGTAAATGCCAATTATGATGAAGGTGCCATCATTTTTCAGGCAAAAACAGCGTTAAATGATACAGATACTCCAGAAAAAATTGCAGAAAAGATTCACCTTTTAGAACAACAGTATTTTCCAAAAGTTATAGAAGAAGTAATTGTATCTACAAATGCCTAAAAAAAAGTTTTATGTAGTTTGGAAAGGAAGAAAAACAGGTGTTTTTACTTCTTGGAAAGTTTGCAAAGCACAAATTGATGGTTTTGAGGGTGCCCAATACAAATCTTTTGCCAATTTAGACGAAGCCGAAAAAGCATCCGAAGGAAAATATGAAGATTATAAAGGTAAAAACACTAAAAAACCCACATTATCATCCGTAGAAAAAGAAAAGTTTGGCAAACCTATTTTAGAGAGTATTTCTGTTGATGCTGCTTGTGCTGGAAATCCTGGTAAAATGGAATACAGAGGTGTTTTTACACACAGTAAAAAAGAAATTTTTAGAAAAGGTCCTTACCAAAAAGGGACAAATAATATTGGCGAGTTTTTAGCTTTAGTGCACGGAATTGCGTTATTAAAGAGTAAAAACAAAGAAAACATTCCTATTTATTCTGATTCTAGAATTGCCATGAGTTGGATTCGTCAAAAAAAATGCAAAACCAACCTTCATTTTGATGCTGCTAACAAAGACTTATTAGAGCTGATTAAAAGAGCCGAAAACTGGCTTAAAAACAATTCTTTTAAAAACCCAATTTTAAAATGGGAAACCAAAGCTTGGGGAGAAATTCCTGCAGATTTTGGTAGGAAGTAAAATCCCATCCCAATCTTCCCAAAGGGAAGGAGTTCGTAGATTTGTGTAAACTTAGATTTTTTTCTAAAAACTGAACCTACAAATTATACCCAATACTAAACATAATTATTCTCGGTAATATAAAGGTTTTAGTATCTGAAATTAAAAAATCTGAAAAACTATTGCTTTGTTTAAATTTTGCATTCAACAGATTTTGTGCGGATATTTTATAACTCCAAGCAGAATTTTCCTTTTTATAAGATAAGGTTGCATTGGCAATTTCGTAGGTATTTTTCTGATTCAACGTTTTATTTTCATAATTGCTTTTGGTATAATCGAAATTAAAAATAAAGTTTTCTAGAAAATTATAATCAATATTTATAAAAGGAGCTGTAGTTACAAACTTTGTGGTAGTTGCACTCGATGTAAAATTGCCCATATCTTGTTTAAAACCAATTTCTATAGTTGGGAATTTATCAAACAAAGTTTCAATTGCAATTTCGTAATCGTAATTTTTATTGGTATTGGTTTGTAGGGTATTGTTCAGTTCTTGTACGTATTGTGAGTTGCTAAAACCAACATCAAATTTATACTTTAGGTTTTTTATGGTTTTTTCTAAGTGAATATTTCCTCGCCAATCTTCTGATGGATTGTCGAACATTTTTACCGTTAAAAATTGATTGATGTCATTAAAATCAACCGTGTTTCTTACACCACGAATTTGTTTGTTGTAATTTACACTTGCAAATAACATTAAACCTCTGTACAAACTAAATCTGCTATAATAAATTCTTGCACTATGAAATAAGTTATTTTGCAAGTTTTCATTTCCTTTAAAAACGGAATTGTACGATTGCAAATAAAATCGATTGGCGAATTTACTGGCATCAGAAAAAGAAGTTTTTAAGTTGTAATTTATGGTGATTTTCTTGGATTTATTAAACTCAATTTTGGCTAAAAAATCAGGTAAAACCACCCATTTACTAACTTCAGTATCTATATTTTGATTGATGTTCCAATCGTATTTATGGGCAAAGATTCCTTGTTTTAGGGTAAAAATCCCTGTTCTGAATTTGTAATGCATTCCTACAAAAAAATCATTCAAACTAAAATTTACATCGTTTCCAAATCCGCCATTGGCGAAATTATTTACAGTATTATTATCTAAAACTTGAACGTCTTCTGTAATAAAATCTTCTTGCAAAAATTTGTTTCCTAAAGTTGTATAAATGTGATTGCTGTTGTTAATTTCCCAAAAGTGTTTAAAAACGCCATCAAAATTATGTTCTTGGGTATTTTTTAATTGATTAATTCGCAATAAGATTTGGTTATTATCAGCAGGAATTAATCCTTGTAAAATAGGATCTTGGGTTTCCCAAAAAACGGTTTTATTACTTTTATCAAAAGTATAATTGATGACTGATGAAAACGTGTGCTTATCATTTTGCCTTTTGTGCCATTCTATATTTTGGTTGATGTAAGTAGCTGTTAAATCTCTATCTGTTACAATGCTATTTGTATTTGCGTTTATACTACTCGTTAAATTTTGATTGTTGGTATTGTTGGTTCTTTTTACTTGCATTCTTGCATAGAATTTCGATTTGGAATTGGGTGTGTATTCTAAATTTAAATTCCCAATTCCTAATAAATTATCAAAATTTGTTTTTCGAGTTCTATCTTCTACAAAAGTGGTATACTCATTCAGGTTTTCTACTAAACTCGATGTTTCTGAATTCGAAAAAATAGCATACCCAGAAACATCCAATTTTTGAGTTGCTGTTTTTGTAATGTTTAACGCTCCAAATTTTTGTTGACTTTTTAGCACATCATTACTTTGCATAAATTGTGAAAAATCTCCTCCTTTCCAACTAAAATTACCGCTAAAAATAGCATTTACTCCTCCTGAAAAACTCATATAATCTCTGAACGTGAATGTTTTTTCGCCAATATTATTGATATTCCCTATAAAGTTAACATTGGTTTTGGGTGAATAATAAAACAAATTGGCACTTGTTTTATAAAAATCCTCATTTCCCTTGCCAGCTTCTAGATCACCAAAAACAAAGCGTTTTTTATCTTCTTTTAAATTGATGTTCATTGCCATTTCATCAGAATCTGTTAATCCTTTTAAAAAAGAAACTTCGTTATAATTGTCAATAACCTCTACATTGCCTACAGCATCTGCTGGAATATTTTCTACTGCCAATTTAGAATTACCACCAAAAAACTTTTTACCATCTACCAGCATTTTGGTTACTTTTTTTCCTTGTACTGTAACTCCGCCATTTTTATCTACCTCAACTCCTGGCAGTTTTTTTAAGACATTTTTTAGTTTACGTTCTGAACCATCAATAAATTTAGAGGTTTTATAAGTTGTGGTGTCTCCTCTAACAGTTACAGGCATTTCAATTATTACCTCATCTAATTGCTCTGAAGATTGTTGTAAAGTAAAATCTTTTTTAGTGTCTTTTAACGCAACAAACTCGTAATCTAAAGGTTTATACCCTAAATAAGAAATACTAATAGTAATCGTATCTCCTTTTTGTAAAATTAGCTTGTAATACCCTTCGTTATCTGT
The DNA here is from genome assembly GCF_054968445.1 of Polaribacter sp. M10. Lineage (NCBI taxonomy): Bacteria > Pseudomonadati > Bacteroidota > Flavobacteriia > Flavobacteriales > Flavobacteriaceae > Polaribacter > Polaribacter sp. M10. The sequence continues at coordinate 1,418 of NZ_JBSSBG010000019.1, read as the reverse complement.
AATAGCAAATTGCAAATTTTTAGAAACATCTTTGGGTTTTGCTATTACATTTGTGTAAGGTAAAGGGTTTTGTAAACTGTCTGTTATTGTTCCATAAAGTATTGTTTTTTGGGCGGAAATTAAAGTAGATACAATAAAGAACGTTAATGATAGAAAAATACTTAATCTCATGTAGGATTATTATTTTTTATAGAATTCAGAAAATGATTTTCTCTTTAAAATATCAAATTCTTTTCTAGAAAGTTTTTTTACTTTTTTTGGTTCTTTAATGATAATTTTTTCAATTGGGTTTAACTCTATTTTAATAGCTGTTATAGTTAATGTGTTTTTATTTATTTCTAGAATCATACCTGGTAAACCGTATAAATCCATAATACCATATTTATAAGGGATTCTAGGAGAATACCAAGCTTCTACAGTTATTTTTTTTGTCTTTTTATTTCTTAATATCGCTTTATAACATAAAAAACCTCCTATTGTTTTAGTATCTTGCTTTAATTCCCATTCAGGTATTAAATTTTCTATCAAAAAGCACTCGCCTAATAAATAACAATCTAAAGTATTGCTTTTATAGCTCATGATAGAATTATAAGTGTAGTATTTTTTTGAACTTCCAGACATAAGATATGTAAAATTAAATTCCTCTTTATTTCTTAAGTCCATAGTTTTTACAGCATGATATTCCGAAATTATATTATTAAACTTTAATATTACTTCTACATCTTTTGCGTTTTTATAATTCTCGTTAATATGTTTTCTTATCTGTTTTTTATCCGTTTTATTTTGCACATAATTTAACGCATTTTTGGCTGTAGCAATATAAGTAATTCTTCCTTGTACATTTTGTGAATGATATACAGATACATTCAAAAACAGAAAAATTAACAGATTGATTATTTTTTTATTCATCTTACAAATAATTTTATACCCTCAAAATTATTTTGAACATTGAGGGTATTATTTTTAAATATTATTAACACCCTCTCAAACAACCAGTGTAATATCTCATGTAAATTTCCATATACATATCATCATCGTTAGGGTGGTCACCGATATCTTCTGCTATTACAAAAGTTATATCTCTAGCCCATCTTACACAGTCACTAGCACAACCAAATTCTTCAATGATTTCTGTAGATTCTGTATTAAGGGTTAATAACTTATCATTTGAAGATTTTGCATTCAACATAATCCCTGTTGCAAATACAAAAATTATTGCTAAAATTATTTTTTTCATTTTTATAAAATTTTGTGATCCAAACTAATTTTTGGATTTATTTATTAATAATTTTTAGAACTTTAAATGACTCAACAAGTTTAAAATTCTCTAAAAACTTGTAGAAAAAATGGTACTTTTGTAACACTTCTTCTGCTTGTTCTTGTTTATTTACATAGGCAATGGTTTTAAAAGATACATT